>JBEIOQ010000006.1:0-36253 GCA_040377495.1 Halobacteriovoraceae bacterium | reverse complement strand
TGAAACTATTCCTCGTATCCTGGATCTCACTTATAGAGCAGTGGATGAATACTGTACTGTTTTTGATAGTACAAAGGTTACGAAGTATCCTACAACTGGTGGTGATGGAGTACATTACTGGTTTAAAGAAGGAACCCCAATCGCTAATAAATGGGCAGAAGCTGTTTTTGTGGAAATTAATGTACTGCTTAAGTCAGGTGAAGTTTCAAATTAAGATCATTATCTAAACATTAATCTTAAATTCTTCTAAAGAACTCAAAAAATTTATCCGAGCAGCTACAAGTATAAGCTGTCTTGGAGGACATATTATGAAACGCAATCACATTGTTATCGCTTTATCTGTGGCATTTGTTTTTGGATGCGCTCACAAGGAAACTCAAAAAACTTATGCTTATAATCACTTACCTTTTGATTTTGTAGGTGAAAGTCCGTCTAAAGGACGTATTCCAGCACAGTCAGGCGGAGCAGGACTTATTAAATTTATGGAAACGGTAGGGGAAAGCCAATCAGTAAGAACGATTGAATATCTCAATACTACTGGTCGCGGAACATACGGTTTAACCAGAAATATTACGAAACTAGATGAATTATCTCCTTCACAGAGAATCGCAGTACTAGATGATTTATCGCGAGTGAGTTCTCCACTAGCAAAATATTTAAATCTATCTAAAGAAGCTTCAGAATCAGCTTTTAGTTATATGAAGCAAATGAAGTCTCCAACTGTTCAACAAAGAGTGGGGATCAATGTACAGGGTGTGTCCGGTAAAGATCTTCCTCACACAGGTTGGGGTCCAGCAGCAGATATTGGTATTTATGAATTAAAATCTTTAGGTAACGGAACTCTCGTGAGTGAAGTGACTGTATTAAGTAAAAATTTGAAGAAAGTTGCAGCTCCTCCAACTGGAACGTCACTGGCTCGCCCAGTATTGAACAAATATGCTGGTCGTTGGGTGGATGCTGAGATTGTAACGATTAAAGCGACTGGCGGAAAACGTCTTTTAAGCAGTAAGCTTTGTGAAGGTAATACTGTTCAATTTTCAGAATCAGTCGTTCCGACGGTAACAGACACACTAATTACAGCAGCAGATGATATTGCGAAAGAATCACAACTGGCAAAACTTTCTGAAGCTGATATGGCAGCGATTACTGTAAGAGCTCATAAAAAATCAGTACCAGGAGCAAGCTGTATTCGTTCTGCTCAAGCCGTTCGTGCCCTATCAACTGGTGGTGGCGGAAATGGTGGATGTCCACTTTTCAGTGATGACATCGCTCGCGGTTTAGCATCGATCGATGATTTCGCAGCAGTTTGTAAGTAAGTTTTAAAGACATCAAATAAAAAGGCCACCGTAAGGTGGCCTTTCTTTTTTATCATTAATCAACTAATTTTTGTAATTCGTGGAGCTTCTGCATCGCTTGCATTGGAGTCATATTGTTGAGATCCATCTTTTCCAGCGAAGTTTTCAAAAGAGTTTCTTCCTTGGCTGCTGAATCTAAATTGAAGGCCATTTGGCTGGAGTAATCAAAAGTCTTATGAGTATTTTCTTTGGCTTCTAAGTCATGCAGGATTTCAGCAGAACGTTCCAGGACTAAGCGAGGGAGACCTGCAAGCTTGGCCACATGGATACCAAAACTCTGAGTCGCTCCTTGCTCAATCAAGCGATAGAGGAACTGCACCTGTCCGTTGGTTTCAATCGTTTCAACGGTGAGATTTTTAGCCTGAGGTAGGTCTTTTGCTAGCTCAATCAACTCATGATAGTGAGTTGAGAAGAGAGTGAGTCCTTTAATTTGGTTCACAAAAAATTCAACTAAGGCCCATGCAATCGAAAGACCATCGTAAGTCGATGTCCCTCGTCCGATCTCATCGATGATGATGAGTGAGCGGTCAGTGGCGTGACGAAGTATTTCTGCTGTTTCTGTCATCTCTACCATGAAGGTTGATTGACCACGGAGAATATCATCACTGGCACCTAGACGGCTGAAAAGAGCATCACAAAGACTAAGTTCAGCGCTTACAGCTGGAACATAAGAGCCAATTTGAGATAGGAATTGAATGATCGCCATTTCTCTCATGACGGTAGTTTTTCCGGCCATATTAGGTCCGGTAATTAATCCAAAGTATTTATCAGGATTAAGGACTAGATCATGAGTAACGAATTCATCTTTAATCATGGATTTAATTAAGGGATGCCAAGCTCCTCGGATATGGAGAATCTTAGCCCCTTCAGTAATCTTAGGGCAGATAAGATTTTCTTCTCTCGCCATGAAGGCCAAGCTTTGCTCTACATCGAGTTTGGCGAGGATGTTAGTGAGTTTGATCAAGGCTTGGGAGTTTTCACTCACAGCCTGAAGAACTGACTCGAAGATTTCCCGCTCTAAACGTAAAAGTTTTTCCTGCGCCGTGATTACTTCTTTTTCGAAGTCGGATAGTTCTTTGGTGGTGAAGCGTTCCGCGTTCACTAGTGTCTGGCGACGTTCAAACGATTTTGGAACTTTATTTAAATGGGATTTAGAGACTTCAATGAAGTATCCATTTACATTGTTATATTTTATTTTAAGATTTCCGATACCCGATTTTTCACGGTATTGGGTTTCGAGCTTAATCAGTTCATCACTTGCTTTTAGTGAAAGGCGGCTTAAACGGTCGCGCTCTTTGCTTGCCCCTGGATTAATCAGGTTTCCTTTTTCCAGATGTGCGCCGATTTCCATATTGATATTTATATCGATCAGCTCAGTTAGTGTTTGTAGCGCTTTCTCTTCCGTAGAGGTGAGGAAAATAAAAGATTCTTTCACTTCTTTGGTGAGTTCTTTTTTTATCGTATTGTAAGTTTTAAAAGCGAGACTTAGATTGCCTAAATCTTGTGAATTAATTTTCTTGGTGGAAAGTTTCGCTAAAATTCTTTCAATGTCTCGTATGTCATCCAATTTTTCTCGGATAAAACTTAAATCACTATTATGTTTAAGTAATTTCGCAATGGTGTTTTGTCTGGCCTTTATTAAGTTTAAATCCATCCACGGATGGCAAAAAGTATAACGCAGAAGTCTTGCTCCAGCGGCAGTCTTAGTGCGATCAAAAAATCCCAACAATGAATCAGCATAAGTCTCACGAGATTTAGGTAAGATTTCTAAACTAGTTAAAGTCGAAAGAGTTGCTTGCATAGAACCTACGCGAGCTTCTAGACGGAACGGTCGAATATGATAAAGACTTTCTAAACCTTGGGTAGAATAAACATAATAGGCCAGAGCACCTGCGGGAAGTAGAATCTCATGATTTTCTTTCAGCACTTGATCACGTTTAAAGTGAGGAATTAACTTATTTAGGTAGAACTCACTGGTTTTAACGGTGAAATATTCTTCAGCAATCGTGGTCTTTAATATGCTTTGTTTTTGTAAAAACTCAGAAATAAGCGGATATTTGCTCCATTGATCATGGAACTGTAAAAATTCTTTTGGACTAGATAAAGTGAGTTTTTCAATAAACTCTCTTTCGGAGAAGCTTATGCTTCCACTAAATTCACCAGTGGTGAAGTCTAGGAGCACGAGAACATATTTCTCGCCGACACAAAAACCAGCTGACATGTAATTCATTTCCAGACTGACGGTTTTTTCTAAATCAAAAGGCATACCTGGACTAGCAATCTGAGTGACAGCTCTTTTCACAATACCGACAGCTTGCTTTGGATCTTCTACTTGTTCACAAATGACAACTTTTAATCCTCTGTTGGTTAGACGATCAATATAAGCAGCGGCAGCGTGATGGGGAATTCCTGCCATAGGAATAGGAACATCACCTAATTTTCCACGATGAGTAAGAGTTATATTTAAGAGCTGGGAAGTTCTTTTGGCGTCTTCAAAGAACAGTTCATAGAAATCTCCCATGCGATAAAAAACGATGGTGTCCGGATAGAGTTTTTTTATATCAAAATACTGACTCATCATGGGAGTCAGCTTCACTCCAGAATCGACAATTTCTTTAATGCTCATAGACATGGATTCAGACTAACATAGTCGGTTAATTTTCGTCAAAGAACATCACAAGCTTTCACACGATAAGGCTTTTTTCGACTATAATTAAGCTATGATGGCAGGGCGTTTTACAGCAATTTTATTTACCTTTATCTTAGGGCTTTTTGCTCTCATTTTTACTATTCGCTCTGTGAGTTTTCAACGTTCCATGGATCAACAGTCTCAAGTGCAAAAAAATCTAACAGAGCATAGTGATTTTGCCCACGCTCATTACTATCTGGTGAATACAGGAAAACCAGTTATTTTCCTGATGGCGGATACACTTCGTATTATCAATAATAATTTTATGGATCTTACCATGCCTAAGGGGGAAGCGTTCTCTGCCGAGGGAATTCCTATCTACTACCAAGCAAAAATAGGGAATTTCGATAAGACAAAAGAAGTCATGCATATGACTCAAGATGTGAATATCGATTATAAGACAATGAAGATCCAAAGCTATAAAGCGAACTATTTTAAAAAGGATGATCGCTTCGAAGCCTTTCAGGATGTCATGACTTCACAGGTTTCTGAGAAGACCGGTGATAAGCTCACCATTTGGTCGGATCAGGCAGTAGCATGGCCTCAAAAAGAGTTTGCCCGCTATACTGGTCGCGTGCGAGGCCAGGTGGACAAGAAAAAGGCTTATGAGGAAGGTATCGCTTTTAAATCTGATATGTTGGAAGCCGATATGAAAGCTAATTTGGTGACTCTGACTAACAATGTTTGGCTTAAAAAACAAGATCTTACGGCCACTTCTATCCGTGGAGAAGTTTTTTTAGAAAACTATAATAAAAAACTCAAGTATTACGTGCTTTATGACGATGTGAAACTGGAGCAAAAGGTGAAAAACCCAGATGGCTCTATTTTAGTCCGTAAGGGCTTTTGTGAAAAATTAGAAGGCCAAATGGTCACCGAGACGGCCATTTTAACTGGTGCTCCAAAAATTATCTCGGGAACAGATGTGGTGACAGGAAATAAAATCACACTGCGAGAAAGAGCCCAGCTGATTGAAGTGGAAGATAATAAGTCTTCCTTGATTATTAAAAAAGGATTTAATTAAGGATATCTATGGAAGGAACAGTACGCTTAGAAGCTTTTAACTTGAAAAAAACTTACGGTAAAAGAACTGTCGTAAGTGATGTGAACTTAGAAGTTGAACAAGGTGAGATCGTAGGATTATTAGGTCCTAACGGCGCCGGAAAAACAACTTCGTTTTATATGATGGTAGGATTAGTTTCTGCCGATGAAGGAAAGATTACGTTAATGGGTGAAGATGTGACAAATAATCCTATTCACAAAAGGGCATTGAAGGGAATTGGCTATCTTCCTCAGGAAGCTTCTGTATTTCGTGAGTTAACAGTGGAAGCCAATATTTATTCCGTACTTGAGTGTCGTTCATTATCACGTGAACAGAGAAAAGATTTGTTAGAAAAATTATTACAGGATTTCGGTCTTGGACATATTCGTCAGTCAAAAGGGCGCGAACTCTCAGGTGGTGAAAGACGACGTGTCGAGATCGCTCGTTGTCTGGCCTTAGAGCCAAAATTTGTTTTATTAGATGAACCGTTTGCTGGGGTTGACCCATTAGCGGTACACGATATTCAACAGGTGATTAAGAGTCTTAAAAATAGAAATATTGGCGTCTTAATTACTGACCACAATGTGAGGGAAACTTTAGGGATTGTGGACCGGGCCTATATTATGAGTGCCGGAACACTTTTAGTGAAAGGTACTCCCCATGAAATTGTGAATGATGAAAAAGCTCGTAAGTTCTATTTAGGTGAAGAATTTAAAATGTAGTAAGGTACTTATATTTTCTTAATTGAGCTTCTATGGATGAAAGCTCATTGGTTCTAGGGATGGAAGAAACTTTTTTGAGGGTACTTCTATGGCCATTAAAATGAATCAGAGGTTAGCACAAACACAAAGCTTAACCATGACTCCTCAGCTTCAACAAGCGATTAAATTGCTTACGCTGACTCACTTAGAGATGACCACTGTGATTGCACAAGAGATGGTGGAAAATCCTATGCTCGAGGAAATTGAAGATGCTCCCGAAGAAGCCTCTCCAGAAAATCAAGAAGCCTCAGAAACAACAGCAGAAGATTTTTCTAATCCTGAGATGGTGGAAAATTCCAAGGATCAATTTGATTGGGAATCCTATGCTGATTCCATGAATAACAATTCTTCGACACCTCCCTCTATGGCCGTAGCTGATCCTGAAGATCAGATGAACTATGAGAATATGGTCACGCGTTCAAGCTCTTTACCCGAGCATTTAGAATGGCAGTTACGCATGGAGAATTTAACCGAAGATGAATGGAAAATTGCTCAAGAAATTATTCATAATTTGAATGAGGACGGATTTTTAGACACTGCTTTTGATGAAATTATTGCAAAAACCAGCTTAGAACGTGAAGATGCTTTTGAAATTTTAAAGATGATCCACCAACTCGATCCTGTAGGTTGTGGAGCTAGAAACTTAGAAGAGTGCTTACTGATTCAGGCCCGTAATTTAGAAGAACGAGCTCCTTTAGTTGAACTTTTGATAGCGAACCACTTACATGATCTCCAAAAGAAAGATTACGCCTCTATCTCTAAAGTTACTGGAGTAGAAAAAGAAAAGATTAAAGATGCTGAATTAATTATCTCGGGTTTTAATCCAAAGCCAGGGCGCCTAATAGGTGGAGAAGAAACACATTACGTCGTGCCGGATATATACGTGGTTCAAGTGGGAGAGGAGTTTATGGTACAGCTCAATGATGAGGGAGTACCAAGGCTTAAAATTTCGAATCTGTATCGATCCATGTTGAAAAAAGGACAAGAAGGTGAGGCACAAGAATTTGTGCAGGATAAACTTCGTGCAGCGATGTGGTTGATTAAATCGATTGAGAACCGCCAGAAAACAATTGTGAAAGTTTCGGAAGCTATTGTCCGTTATCAACCAGAATTTTTCAAAAAAGGTCCGCAGTTTCTCAAACCAATGATCCTGAAAGACATTGCGAATGAAATTAGTATGCACGAATCAACTGTTTCGCGCGTAACGACGAATAAGTATATGCATACTCCAATCGGAACTTTTGAATTGAAGTATTTTTTCAATGCAGGGATTGGCGGAGATAAAGGCGGTATTGATATTGCTGGTGAAACATTGAAGTTAAAAATTAAAGGTTTAATTGAAAGAGAGAATCCGAAAAAGCCTTTATCAGATCAGAAAATAGTGGAGCTATTAGAAGCCGAAGATATCGTGGTTGCTCGCCGAACTGTAGCGAAATATCGAGAGATGATGAATATCGCAGCCTCGTCTGTACGAAAGCGCGAATAATAAATTATTATTTAGTAATACCAGAAGGAAAGTACTTCAGTTTAGTTTCCTTCTGGCCCCAGTTAAGAGCAAGTCTTTAAAATTACATCTCACATAACTTTCTTTAACTTACTGAATGATTTTTATCATAGAACTTTTTTGTGTCTAGAGAGAGAATAAGCTTAAGGAGGGTACTAAAAGAAAACGATAAGTATTCAAGACTATCACAATGAGTTTTCACTTCACACAAATGCAAAAAGGAAAACGTTATGAAAATTACTATCTCATTTAAGCATCTCAATCACACAGAAGCTCTTGATCAAAGAATCAAAGAAAAAACAAAAAAATTACAAAAGTTTTTCCAAGGTAATGTGGAAGTACACTGGACTTGTTATGTGGACGACACAAATCATATTGCTGATGTAAAATTACTAGGCCCAAACTTTGAATATTTTGCTTGTGCCAAATCCAACTCACTTTATAAAACGATCGACATGGCAGTGAGTAAAATTGAAAAACAAGTTTCAAAGAAAAAAGAACGTTGGAAAGATCATATTCATCACAAACACACGTCTTATCTCAAAGAAGTTATTAAAAAATCTGCCGCTTAGTAATAAGCGATATATTCCTGATGAAAAGGGTCCATTTAGTGGACCCTTTTTTATGACAAGAATTTTTACATACAATATAAATATTCCTTCAGGAATGGGATCTTTAGACGATAAGGAGGCAACAATAAATGCAAAGAGGGAATTATGGCCTACGTTTTAGAAAATAAAGATGAAGTTAAACGATTAGAAAAACAAAATTCGGAACTGCAATATCGCATTGATTTAGAAATCCAACACCTTAATTTAGATCTTAAAGCAAAGAAAGTGCTGGATGCTGGTTGTGGTGCTGGAACTTTATCACGAGTGTTAGTTAATCAATTTAAAACGAACATTGATGCTTGTGACTTTTCAGAAATTCGTCTGCAGCAAGCTAAAAATTTCGGTTTTACTGATAGTATCAATTATTTTGTTTCGGATTTAACTAAAATGAATGTCCCTGATAACCAATACGATGTTATTTTTAATCGTTTCGTTTTAGAGCATACAAAAGATCCATTCAGTATCATTCGTGAATTAAAAAGAGTGCTGAAGCCCGGTGGGAAATTAGTCGTGATTGAACTTGATGGGCTGATGTTCAATCTTTATCATCAGGACCCAATTCTTGGAAATTATCTCAATCTTTTACAAAAACAGTTACCTTTGGATCTTTTTATTGGTCGCAAACTCCCTAGAGTTCTAAAAGATGAGGGCCTTGAGTTTGTTCACTGTGAAGTACAGCCAATGGTTTTTCAGGGTAAGGATTTAGAGACTGAAATTGAACAAATGCAAATGCGTTTTTCTCAAGCTCAACCTATCTTTGTCGATGTCTTAGGTGAGAAGAATTTCCTGGATTTTAGTGAACGTTATTACGCAGAGATGAAAAAATCAAAAGTCTCGTTTTTTAATAAATTCATTATTGAAGCGACGAAATAAGATCATCTAGTATTTTATTGATGGCCTTAGGGTTGACGAGTGGTAGGGCGTGGCTTCCGGCGACTAATTTAAAGTCGCCTAAATGTAAATTTTCAGTGTGTTTTCCATTAATAAACAGGTCATCTTCAGCATGAACGAAAATTTTCTTTCCTTGATAGCGAGAAAGAAGATCAATTTCATCATGAAAACCGCCACCGGCTAAACTGGCCCCAATTATTTCTCTAATTTGAGGATTACACTGTCGTATCATGGCCAAGACGATCTCCTGTTGAGTTTTGGTTTGTGCCATAGAGGTGCTTAATTTCGTCAATTCTTCCTCTGAGAGTGTACCTTTAAAAAGTAAACCTAAGTGAGGGTGGGGGAGAAAGGCGGTTCCTGCGGTAGTTAAATTAATGGGTGGAGCTCCCATCGTTATGATTGCAGTAGGGTTAAGTTTTCCTAAGAGATGATGACAAACATGTCCACCCAAGGATAAACCAAGCAAAATAAATTTATCCTCAGTTGCTACGATTCGTTTAATTTCCTCGCAGACAGTGTCAACGAGATCTAAAAAATTATGAGTATTTCCAATGGGTTTTCCTGCATGTCCAGGGAGAGTGAGAGAAAACTTCTCTGCTTTTACGTGATTAACTTCGTCAAAAATAGCTGGGGTTAAGCTATTGCCGTGAATGCATATCAACTTTAATTTTTTCATGCGTAACAGATTACCTTTCTGGTCATGAAATGGAAAAGCTTAAATTGACAGACGAGAAGAGTCATTCTATGGTTATTCCAAAAAGGATATATTTAAGGAGTTCGTTATGTTGAAAGTACCCACCAGAAAAGAAATTGGGGCTTTGCTAAAAGTGATTCGTAAAATAAACGGCTTAACCCAAATTCAGATGGCCAAAATTTTACATGTTTCTCAAGCCAGTATTTCAAAATTTGAAGATGGAATCTTAGAGATGTCAGCTTCCGAAATGATTCGTCTTTGCGAGGAACTCAAAGTTCCCTATGAAGCTTTTGTGAAAGGATATCTTGATAACAAAATCAACGCTGATTTCATGCCTAGAAAAGACGTTTCAAACTTCACTGTTCGTCGCGAATATCTTCCAAACTGCATATACAATGTTAGAGCGATTAGACCTTTCTTACAGTATATGGAATCGACTCTCGGAACAGAGAAATCACACAAGACAATAAAAGAAAAAATGCACGTTGATCCTCACTATTTGATGATGATGGACAGTCAAGTGAATGGAAAATTTTTACATGACTTGGCTGAACTTGTGCCCTTCAAAAATAAAAATTTCCTTACTTATCTTAGAGAGGATTTTTGTACTGACACTTTTCATGGTGATTGCCATACACTCTATACGAAATCAACCAGCTCTTTCGATGCGATTCGAAAATATTTGAAAAGGTCGTCTTTATACGAGACGGAGTTTGAGAGAGAAATTGAATTAGACAAGGATGACCGAATGGTAGTTACTTATCAAAAGAAAAACGAAAGTGCATTGGATCATATCGTTCCAGGTTATCACGGTATTTTCTTAGAAAACTTCGTTGGGTATTCAATGAATAAAGATGAGAAATTAGAAGTAAAAACATTATTGAAGACGGATTCTAAAATACAATTTGAACTTACTGCATGCTAATGAAAACTTCACCTGATAGAGAAATCATTCAGTTCTTGAATCGTTCTAGAATTATCTTAAATCTGGAAGATAAGCATTTGGGTGAACTCCTGCAGGTGAAGACTAGGGATGTTCGTCACGTCTTATCTGGTAAAAGAAGTGTAACAATTCATAATCTTCTTCATGCCTTAAACCATTTCCATGTGTCATTGGAAGCGATTCTTGAAGATAGAGTGGACTATAAAGTCCTAGAAGCCCAATTTAAACAGAATGGAACAGGCGAGTCAGGGGAATTTAACGAATATTACACGAAAAATGGTCATAATAAGAAAAGATCGGTTATTAATATCCTAAATTATATTGAGAAACATGGATCGATAGAAGATAAATTTTTGATCCTCCGTGATTTTCAAATGAAGTTATCTGACTTCGATAATCCGGATGAGACAATTAACAATCGTTTCATTGTCGAACTTCTAGATAGACTGTTTAAGCGTGGTTATAGTTTAAAAGAGATTATGGCCATGGGAGAGTTTAGTTATGAATGTAATAAAGACGGTGAACTAGGTCAGTCTTTAAATAGATTAAGATCGCCGAAAGAACTTCTGGCTTATATGTTTGAAGTTTCGGTGAAAAAGTACGATACCAACTATCAGTATAAAATTAATAAATTAACAGATGAGCTTTGTGAAGTTGAGCTTCATCAGAATCCTGATGTTCTTGATGCAATGAAAGTTGATAAACTCGGAAGCCCCCTAGTTTCGTTAATGAAATCTGGCGTGATAAAAACATTACCTAGTTTTCTTGGCATGGATGACTTCGATGTCAAGATTGGAAAGTCAATCCACGCCGGAGATGAGCATTGCTCTTACCTCATTCAGTATAAAAATCAACATAAAGTGCTACATTAAGCTGCAATCTTCTCTTCATCTTCCATTGTAAGAGCTTTTATGGTTATTCGTTGATCCCAAAGAAATTTAAATTCTTTGGCCATATTCATGGTGAATTCTGAATATTGATGGTTTTCTGCAATTACTGCTCTAGCTTCTGTATTATGCAGATAAGGATGTTTTAAAATGGGGTGCGAAGAAATCTCTCTTGCTCCCATCTTAAAAAAATATTGGTCAGTCTTAATTTTTAAAATTCCGAGTGTTACCCAATGAGGGATTTTATAAAAATCATGATGATGGACGACTAAGCAAGGAACAATTTCTTTTAAAAAACTTTGTAGTTTTTTATTATCTCTCACTTCAGGATTGATAGTCCAACCAGTGTCATAGGAAAGATCTTCTCCCTTACTTTCACATTTTAATAAAATATTTTCCATCTCGCTTAAACATTCTTTGTGACTAGTTTTAAGTAAGGTTAGAAAAGGAAAGGGGACATTATATTTCTTGCAGGCCATAAATGACGTCGATTTATAACTCATAAGAATGTTATTCATAGGATCACTTTTATTAGCAATAATTATATGTGTAGCTATAAAATCAGTTGTATCAAATGGCATAACACCTCTACCATGTATAGCGGTATAACCCTTAATCTTTAACTCCATAAGGCGTGAAAAAAGCTGTTTTCCCTCTTCGCTATAAAGAGTGTCGTAGGGAGACTCCAAAACTATTACCTGTAAATTATTTGCAATTTCTTTATAATCGATCATCAACTTTCTCCTTTGATATTTCTTGCTGGATTCTGTTCGGAATCTCAAAAATAAAGTTGATAATATAGGGTCAAGAAATTCATATTATTGATGACGACTGGAAACGAGATGTCTCTATCTATAATAAAAGTCATTAGTAGTTGACTTATATGCAGTGGAACTTTAGGAATAATAAAGATTGTTTTAGTTTCATCTTATAAAACCCTTGCTGGGTAATTCTCTTTGGAATACGATATGGTAATATGAAACAACCTAAACCTGCAGCTTCCTGCATCCATGATATTAAAAATAAGTTGGCACTTATTGATCTTTATAGCCGTCGTCTGCTGAAAAAGGAGCAACTCGAAGACGCACTCCACATTCAAGGTTGTGTGCAAAGAATTGCGACCCTATTAGTAGAGCTAAATCAAGCTCTGGAGTGTGAAGGAACTTTCACGAATTTAATTCCTTACCAGGATTTTGAACCAAAGCTTTATCAAGTTTTGTCTGAAATTAATAAAAGTTACCATATAAATTTGAGCTTAAAATCGGAGTTAAAGGACAAACGATTTTTTGTAAAATGTTCCAATAATCGTTTGCATCGTGTTTTGGAAAATATTATTGATAATGCTTTTAGGGCCAAGGCCAAGAATCTCGCAATTACCCTTTCTTGTTCTAATAATTTTCTTATTATCGAACTATTGGATGATGGTCATCAACAACGAGAAACAGTTGAAGACAAAATTGAAATCGAAAATTTTGAAGAGTTACCCAATGGTTTAGGCAAACAAATTATTACCGAAAATGTGAACGCTTTAGGGGGAGTGGTCAACTGGGTTAATGATCAAAAAAATGGTCACGCAGTGACGATTTCCTTCCCCCAGATAACAACTTAAGTCTTTTTCTTGTCAAAAAGCTAAGATTCATTTAACTTCAATTTGATCATTCAACTGTTTAATAGGGGAATACCGGTGAAATTCCGGAGCTGTCCCGCAACGGTAAACAAATTATTGTAAGCCCGAATGCCTATTAGACCATTTTTGCCCGCGGAGGTTTTATGCACGTAATCGTGTTCTTAACAGCATTTCTATTTTCAATCACCACATCTGCACAATTCGACATTCAGGTTACAGCTCCAAGGCAAATGGAGGCGAGTCAGGTGAAAGTCATCGATAACAAAAAAATTCAAAGTTACGGTGAAAAAAATATCCTGGACGTACTGAAAACAGAAGCTGGGGTCGATGTTGCTCGTGAAGGGCTTGGGGGACAAGGCTCTGTGTTTATTCGCGGAGGTGAGTCGGGGCATACTTTAGTTTTAATTGATGGGATGGAAGTGAATGATCCATCTGATCCTACACGACGTTTTAATTTTAATCTGATTGATTTGGCGGAAGTCGAGTCTATCGAAATCATCAAAGGAGCTCGCTCAGTTCAGTACGGAAGTGATGCTATTTCGGGAGTGATTAATATTGTTACTAAAAAGAATATGAGTGTTGGTGGTAAAATAATCAAAGCTCGTCAAGAAGTAGGAAGTTTTCATACATCTAAAACCACTGCTCAAGTTTCCCTTCGTCCAGTTCAAGCTTTGCAATACAACTTGAAGGGGCAGTACTTTCAAACCAAAGGTTATTCTGTAGCTAAGGTGGCAGGAGGAGATGACGATTCATTAAAACGCCTGCGAGTGAATAATGATCTCACTTTTAATCTCGCCAATCATGAAGTCATTGCTCTAGGTGAATTACAAAAAATTGCACAGGAACTTGACGCAGGAGCGGGAGCAGATGACCCCAATGCCCGTATGGATTCCATTAATGGAAGGTTCGCAGCGCTTTATCATGGCGTGCTTGCCGATGATAAAATTGAGCCGCGTTTGGGCTATTCCTATAATAAATATAACCGAGAGTATGCTGACCCGGTTGATCCTCTCAATACTTTCGGTTCAGAATCTACCACCAGAGGTTCAGCGAAGAAAATAGATTACTCCCTCGATTATCACGCAACAGAGAAATTGAAATTAGTGGCAGGCGGGGAAGTGCAGCGAGAGGCAATGAGTATCGATTCACCAGATGTTACATTACGTATGGGAGAAGCTACCAATAAATCTCATGGAGAGTTTTTATTAGGAGAATTGAAATTAGATCAATGGGAATTTTATCTGGGTGGACGTTTGGATCGTGGAAATTATTTTGACTCACAGGAAAATGGACGGGGCTCGATCAATTATAAACCATTTTCTTTTCTGGAATTATCCAGCTCCATCGGTACAGGTTTTAAGGCACCGACTCTTTACCAAGTCTATGCTCCGACATACGGTAATCCAGAGGTAAGACCGGAAACCAGTCGCACATGGGATATTGGATTTAAGACCCAAGCGACTTCCATGATGAAATTAGAATCGACTTATTTTGTAACAGAATACGAAGATTTAATTCTTTTTAATAATGCAAAACTAACTCGCAATTATGAAAACACTAAAGAAGCTCGTATTCGTGGAATTGAAAATAGTTTAGGTTTTAATTTGCATCAGTGGCTAGAACTGGATTTTAGTTATACCTATATGGATTCAAAAGATAAAATGACTCTCACCACTCTTCCTGCTCGTTCTCGTCATAAAGCTGGATTAACTGTGATAAGCGCATGGACGCAAGATTTTAGAACAACGGCCACAGTATCGATGATCGGAAAACGAAGAAACTCTTCGAGTAATCTTGATACCAATCCAGGCTATGCAGTGGTTACGACAAGTACTGATTACAATTTCACCAAAAGTTTGAACGTGGGGGCACGTATCGAAAATTTATTGGATAAGTCTTACGTTGAATTTAATGGATTCAATACGGCTAAAAGATCTTACTTTGGATTCTTCGCTTACTCTTTTGAGTAAGGAGTTGTGGCACAAGAGCTACAATCGTGATCTTCCATTTCTTGTGTAACTGATTCTTCATAAGCGTTCAAGCGTTCGTCGTGTATGCCTAAGCTATCGGCCAATGTACGAGTGATGCTAGGGGAGATGACTTGGACTGAAAGTCCTAAATCCTCCATCTTTTGAGCATAAGCATAAGCTTCGGCCATGTCCTCTATGGGACAAGTGAAAAGGACCGTCTGGGTCGTTTCATCGATAACTTTGACTAATGTGCTCATTTCCCCATAATATAACAATCGTCTATGTTAAAAAATATTTTTTTCCTCGAAAAAAACGAATTTGTGGCCCAGATGGTGAAGCTCGCTTTGGAAAAACAAGGAGTTGATTGCTACACCCTTAAAACGGCCAAAGATTGTTTTTATTTAATCAAGGATCTTGCTCCTCAACTCTTGGTCTTTGATGCGACTCTTTTTCTCGTGGAAGAGGAGAGTTTTTTTAGTGAATTAGAGCATTATCCTGAACTTAAAAAGATCCCGATTGTGGTCACCGCAACAGCTCAAGAATGGCAGGAGCTGAAAAGTAAAAAACGAGTGACCTCCATGATAGAAAAACCTATTGCTCCTTTTTCATTCAAAGAAAAATTAGAAACTGCTTTAACCTTACATTAATCCTGAAAAATTTTTTCCACGAGATTGATGACATCGGCATCGGTGCAAGGTTGACCATTGCATTTAAAGCCTACACCCAGTTTGACTTTTTTTAGTTTTAAATTTTCATTGAGATAAATGAATTCCAAATTGATGTGGCCACCCACTTCCGGATCCCAATCTAAACGGTAACGAGCAAAAGTTCCATCTTCGTAGCGTTTTTCCCAGCCAGCTTTTTTGCCAAAGAGACTCGACTTCTCCATAGTCACTTCAAATTTGGTCCATCCTGTGGTGCCGCTACCATCAATTTTTCCGAATTCATAAAGCTCGAAGGCCGGATGATTTTGAGCATAGAAGCGGGCCTGTTCAATGGTTTCAAATTGGACCAGAGGTTCATGCCCTAAACGTAGATATTCGTCATTTAAAAAAGTAACGGAAAGATTTTGGCGAGCATAGTTTAGGTTTTCTTTGGTTCCTTTTCCTGAAAGTTCCATTTCATCCAAGCGTTCACGTAGATTTTTTTCATTATAAAAGCTTTCATCACAGGGCTTGGCCTGGACCTGGAAGGATAAAATGAAAAAAAAGAGAAGGAGATACGCCATGTCTACTTATCGGAAACAGTCTCAAATTCTATAGTTTAGGCGACAGTGAGAGCGAATATTCTGTCTAAAAAATAGACAGCGAGAAATTAGTACAGGGTCTGCTGTTTCCTTACGCTATCATAGAGGATAATCACCAAAACCCTTTCGTGGAGTTCCCAGTGAAAAGATTGTTCCTTCTTTTTTCTCTTACCTTTACTCTAGGTGCACAAGCTCAATTGCAGCAGTCACAGACCATGTATGCAATCTTAGGTGGTTTTGAAAGGCTCTTTGAATTCACTTTCGGTATTAAAAGTGTGCCCATGCCAGGATATGTTCTAAGTTATGAAGATAAAGATGCAATTGAAACTCTAAAGAAATATTCTCCTAATACAGATCTACGTTTACCTAACCTTGAAACAACCTTTGCTTTTACTAATACGGATAAAGATTTTGAAGGTGTGTTCAAAAAGAATATGGGAGTATGTCGTGGGTATGCATCTCTACGTCGTAAATTCAGATTTCTAGCTTATTTTGATAAAGAAAATGTTTCAGGTATTGAAGTTCCTAATCGTGATACAAAGAAAGGCCAGAAACAATGGTTGAAATTTTATAAAAAAATCGTGCAAGACATTCGAGATTACAAATACCGAGTCATTCCAGGTTTTGCTAACCTACAAGAAATGAGTTCTGACCCTGAAGTGGGTGAGATGATGAAATGGCAAGTTATGTATGAATGGCGAGATAAAAACTTTTCTCCAGGAACAGGCTTAGGGACAGTAATTAAAGGAAACCATGTCCACAGTAAATATGAAGAATTACTTTCTATGCGTGAGCGTATCGAAAAAAACGCAAAACTTGGCCATAACACATTAGTGTGGTTATCTGAAAGACACTCTGGTTGGATTCACTCACTTGAAGCAATTGAAGCTAGTCCAGTGGATGAGAATGGAACATTCACCATTACATTCTGGAATGATAAATTTACTCAACTTGACCGTGCAAAAAGCACACTTGTGGTGACTGGTGATAATCTTATGATTTACAATGACACGATCCTCACTAGGGAATTAAATGCCGGGGGAGTGGTTCGTGAAAATGACGGCGAAATGATGTTTATGGCAAATAAAGTGAAAGAATTCTGTGAACTAGACCCTGAACGTTGTGCTGCTAAACCTGAGTAATATACTTCGTTGTAAGTAAACTGGACCGTTATACAATTAAAGGATGAAGAAGTTTATATTCATCCTTTCCCTTTTTCCTTTTATTACCACCCAAGCTTGCGAAGACGTAAATCTTTATGAACTTAATCCACGTTTAAGTGAAACGAAGATTGTTAATCAAGGCAACATGAGCACCTGTTATGCTCATACATTGGGGGCACTCTATAGTGTAGAGAAGTCAAATAATTTGGCTGATTCTCTTCATCCATACTGGGTTGCTTTTAATCATAAACAAAGATTTGTTCATTGGTCTCCCCGTAATTTAAATTACTCTCTGCTATCATGGGCATATAACGACATTGAAAAAAATGGTATTTGTCCTTACAACGAAGTTGAAGCACAACTGACCAAATTGAAGAGTGGTGTTCCTTACAGCAATGACCAAGTTCTATTTGCAATCAGAACTTTCTTTACCAAGAAATTACTTCACCCAATAAAAAAAGAAGCTACATTTCAAAAAGTAATCGATAGTACATTGAAAGAACTAACCGAGAAGCAAAACAAGTTTGAAATTGCCTGGACTCGTAATGACCTGGTGAAAATTCTTGCTCCAATCAAAGACAAGATGGCCGGCCAAGAGTTCTTCAATTTCTTAAGTAAAAATGTTTTCATGAATTGCAAAAGCTTAGGGCAGCCTGTAGGTGAGAAACTCTCTAACTTCGGTCGTAGCATGGAAAGTAATGAATATGTTCGTTTGAAAATGGCCGATGTTTTGGCCCATGGTAAGTCTATTGCGGTAGGGTACTGCCCGAACCGCATTTATAAAAGAGATCCAGCATCGACGAAAGATATCAATATGCTTCCACGCCTGGCGCGATCTTTTAATACGGATTGTGGCGCTCATTACTCCATGTTAGTAGGAAGCCGTAAAGCTGGAAACAGCTGCCAATACCTTTTACGCAATTCTTACGGCACAGGTTTTTGGGGTCATGAATCCATGGAATGCTACTGCGAGGATATGTCGACGAGAGAGCATAGAAACTGCTCTAAAAGCGAAAATAACCCTAATTTAAAGGTCCTGGGCTGCTGGGTTGATGCTGCAAAAATGGCGAATAATACGTACGATGCCTCTTACTTTGAATAATCAGTTTAGGGTGTCTAAACTTTAGACACCCTAAAGCTTCTCTTCCCTGTCATCTTTTCACGTTCCCTTCTAGTCTCCCTCTTCCCCTGATAGAATTGGCCCATGTCATTCATGAAACTTTTATCCTTTTTAATCTTGTTTGTTTCGATCCAAGCCTTTGCTGGGGATAAGTATAAAATTAAATACCGCGCGAGTATTTCTTATAGTGAGCCAGATGGGACTCGAATTGTCCTTCCAGATGCGGTGGGAAAAGTGTGGATGCGTGTTTCAGATCAAGCTTGTTTGATGAGAGTGGGGGGATGGGAATCCAATATTATGCATATCTGCCGTATTGCTGTGGGAACCAAAGGTCTTGCTCCTAAAGAAGTCGAAATAAGTGATGATACTTTTGTTACCATGCTATTAGAAAGTCTTAAATTTTTATTAGATCGTAAATATGCTTATGCTTTGAAAATTTTTAATCAATCGAATGTCTATGTGAATGATCAGTTCCAGGCCACGAGAGTGGTCAATCAATCTTCCGCGGGATCTTTCTTTTTAAACTTTAGTCAGCCTACACGTATTGCTCTAGAGCATGCTCAATTGAAGCATAAAATTCGTGTAGAAATTCGTTTTGAAGGTCTACGTCGAACCATCCGTCGCAATTTTTAAATTTCGTGCTAAAATAAAAGCATGTTAAATGAAAAACTTAAAAGTCATCTTAAAAGCAAAGATTTCTGGATTACAATTCTAGGGATTCTGCTTTCCGTTATAGTCTTTTTGCTAATTCTTTATTTTCGCTCTGGCGTTTTTACTAAGTTTTTGAAGTAAAATGTTTCTTTTCGGATTGTGAAACGAAGAAGGAGCTTAGTTTCTTATCTTGAAAACTCAATAGTAAGTCAACTAAGATCTGATAGTGTGTTTGTAACCAACGTGCTTGAAACTGATTTTTACATTCAAGAATAAGGACATTATTCATCATTACGGTAGGGATGATGGATTGAAACCATTGGCGATGAATTTGTTCCCCTACGATATCTTTTAATTGATCGCTGGTTTTCTCCCACACACAGGAAGCTTTTAACATTGGATGATCGACGGTGCGATTCTCCATCGATCTTTTCAATCTACTTGAAAGAGTCGTTTGTAACGATTTCTGAACATGAATTTTAACCCCAGTTAATTTGCGGGCTTTTGTCATAAAGGCTTTCCATGAAAATAAAAAAGCGACAATAGAAAACTTTTTCTTTTTTGCCAATCATTTAGATTGAGTTAAGAAAAAAATTACTTTGTTTCTGAGTCCAATAAATCACGTAATGGGTCATGAGGGGCCAGTAAAAAGGAATTCAATCCTAATGAATGAAAAATGAAATCTGGAATACGGATACGATAGAAAATTCCATTCTCATGGTGAACTGTGTTTAAAATATTTGTGTTCCCCATGACTCGAGAATGAATATCACCATCAGCATAAGGCACATAGAGGTCATAATGCTGCTGCTTGCTTAAAAAATAATTGATAATATGTTTGCGTAGGCCATCGATATCTTCTGGATTAAATGAAGAGATCATGAAAGAACCCGGGTAATTTTTTAACATAATCTTTTCTTTAAATGTATCTTGCAGCAAATCTTTCTTATTAAAAACGATTAAACGGTCTTTATCCTCTAAGTTAAGCTCTTTTAATACTTGGAGCGTTACTTCTAATTGTTTTTCATAGTGTAGGTCGGAAGCATCACAAACCAGGACCAGCAGGTCCGCTTCAATCGCTGATTCAAGAGTGGTACGGAACCCACTAATAAGCGTATTAGGTAGGTTAGAAATAAAGCCAACTGTATCAATGAGGATCATGGGAGGCTTTGTGTCAGGGTTCAACATACGATACGTAGCATCCAGAGTCGCAAATAATTTATCCTCTTCCAAGACATTGACTCGACATAAGCGGTTCATGAGCGATGATTTTCCAGCGTTGGTATAACCTACTAGCGCTGCTGTAATGGCCTTATTTTGGCGCTTCTTTCTTTGTTCTTTTCGGGAAACTTCTACATCCTTTAATTGTCGTTTATAAAATTCAATCCGTTCACGGATGATACGGCGATCGAGCTCGAGCTGCTGCTCTCCCTCACCACCTCGTACCGCGGCACCACCACCTTTCTGGCGGGAGAAGTGAGACCACATTGAGGAAAGTCGTGGTAATAAATATTGCAAACGAGAGATTTCAATTTGTAACTTAGCTTCTTTGGTATGTGCATGTTTCGCAAAAATCTCTAAAATAACCGTCACACGGTCTATCACTTCCATTTTGGTTATTTCTTTGATGTTACGCACCTGACTGGCCGTTAACTCAAAATCAAAAACCAAGAGATTTGAGCCTTCTTCGCGAGCAAGCTCCGCAATTTCTTTCACTTTACCTGCACCGATAAAGGTTCCGGCCTCAATATTTTTACGATTTTGTACATGTTCACTGGAAAATTTTAAACCCAGCGTACGTAGAAGTTCCTTCAACTCAGTCAAAGATCTTTTCGTTTCTAATTCTGTTTTATGATTCTCTAAAGAGTCACAAACAATACTAACCAGTGTTGCTTGTCCATCCAGGGGAATGCGGAATTCATCTACAGTTAACATATTTTTTTACTCAATGACGATATTGTCGAGAAGGCGAGTTTGTCTTAAACGGAAAGCACCTACAATAACTACTCCGCTTCTTTTTTGACTTAAGAACAAATCTTTAGTGCTGCGAATTTCTAAATAGTCCCAGCGTTTATCTTGTAATGTTTGATCGATCATACTGTGAATTTTGGCCATCGGCATGTTTTCCTTGAGTGCTCGTGCCACTTCTTGTAGTCGTTTAGGAAGTATAAGCCCCATCACTCGTTCTTCCTGACTTAAATATTGGTTACGACTAGAAAGGGCCAGGCCATCTGAATCACGAATAATTGGCATTCCCGTAATTTTGTAAGGTAACTCCAAGTCACGCACCATTTTCTTTATGAGAAAGAGTTGTTGAAAATCTTTTTCTCCCATGTAGGTTTCATTGGGCTTAACTAATGTAAGCAAACGATACATTACTGTTGTTACTCCATCAAAGTGACCGGGACGAACTTTTCCACAGAGAATGTTGGCCAAAGGACCGGTTCCGACTACGGTAGAAAAACCTTCAGGATAAATTTCTTCGTTAGAAGCGGGAGTGAAAAGATAGACGTCATTTTGGACCCCAAACTCCTTCATCTTCGCTTCAATCTTTTTCATGTCTTCTTCTAGAGTTCTAGGATACTTTGCAAAGTCTTCATTCGGACCAAACTGCATGGGATTCACGAAGATAGACATGAAAGTGGTTTGTTGCTCTTTAAGCGATCTTTCTAATAGCGAAATATGTCCACGGTGGAGATTTCCCATGGTAGGAACAAATCCGACTGTTCCTTGAATTTTTTCTCTAACTTTCTTTAATTCTTCGGTTGTTTTTACAATAACTAACATGCGTACCACTGATAAATTTTAAGAGCTAAATCTTCTTTGGTTAAAAGAGCTTGGTTTTTAATTGTGCCTTCTTCGATAAAGAAATAATTTCCATCATTGGTACCGAATCCTTGGGCACTTTGCCCCATAAATTCAGTATTGACGGCATTTCCTATCAGTAGATCTACTTTTTTGCGTTCATATTTTTCTTTAAAGGTTTCACTGGTTGTCGATGTCTCAGCGGCAAAACCAATAATTTTTTGATGACGGCGCAGTTTTAATGTTTCAGCTAAAATGTCTACTGAAGGCTTAATATTTATGTGATCGGTGAGGGTGCTTTTCTTCATTTTTTGATCTGCGCTTTCAAATTCAAAATCACCTACTGCCGCAGATGAAATATAGAGATCACATTGTGGGAATTCTGCTTTCACTTTTTGCTCCATTTCTTTAGCTGTTACAATTCGGTGAAGAGTAAAGTGAGGAAATAGAGTTAAGTCATCTAGTTCTTTGACTGAATTTTTTCCAGCAATGACAGTGACCTGATAATTTTCTTGCAGAAATTTCTTTGCTAGATGAAAACCAGTGATACCGCTTGAGCCATTGGTCATGTAGCGAATCGGATCAAGGGGAGCAATGGTAGCACCAGTGGTAATTAAAACTTTTTTCGCTGGCTTTTGAGTGAGCGTTTTTATATCAAAAGTATTCAGTATTGTTTCGACAGGTAATAATTTTCCTGGACCAGTTTCCCCACAGGCCAGCAGCCCTTCTTTGGTGGACGTGACAAATACATGAGGCAGACCCTTAAGACGATTCAAATGTTCTTGGGTAAAAGGATGCTGTAACATTTCTGTGTTCATCGCAGGGTAAATCGTGACTGGCTTTTGTCCAAGGGACAGAAAAACAGAAGTTAACATATCAGTCGTATCACCCAAAGCGAGTTTTTTTATTAAGTTGGCACTAGCAGGAGCAATCACGATACGATCACACCAACGGGCCAAATCGATATGCAGTACTTGTCCGGTGCTTTTTTCTTGATATTGATTGAGATTAAAATCATCTGTGGGAAGATAACAAGCTTGAGCTCCCAGATAACGAAAGAGTTCAGGACGAATAAATTTAAGTGCGCCTTTGGTAAGAATCACACGAACTTGATGCCCTTTTTTAGAAAGTTCTCTGGTTAGATCATAAGCTTTATAACAAGCAATGGAGCCTGAAACCCCTAATAATATTTTCATTTTTTTACTCCAAAATGTTGGTGTAGAGCAAAGAGTGATTCGTGAATAAGTGTTTGATTCACGGATAATTTTTTTGTTTTTAAAACGACTAAGCGCTCTTTAACCATGTTATGAGAGCCACCTGTTACGACAAAGTGGTGATCAGAAAACTGTTTTAAATAATAATTCAAAATTGCATCTAGATAAAGTCCGCTGGCCCGTAAAATAGCTTCTTCAGTAGTCTGAGGCATTTTTGATTCAAACTGGATTTGGTCTACACTGAGGCAGGGAAGATAAGTTCCTTGTTGGTAAGCCTTTAAAAAAGTTTGCATACCTGGGAAAATATGACCACCTTCAAAACCATTATTCGTAATGAGATCGATAGTAATAAAAGTTCCTGCATCAATTAGAATGGTTGGTTCTTTCATCTCATGAAACAAATAGGCTGCTTGCACTAAACGATCATCACCTAAGGTTTCGCTGTAGTGAATAGGCATTTTTCCTAGTTTTCTGTCATGAACAAATTGTTTCACATATCGAGTATGAGGGAGACTTTTTATTTCAGCGAGCAACTCATGTTCTTTTCCCACATGAGAAATAATAAAGATCCATTCTTTGTATTCATGATAAGGAAAACGGGCCAAAAAAGTATTCATGTCGATCAGGTCAATGCGCTTCCCATCCTGATAGATTCCAAGATGAGGATGGCTATTGCCGTTATCGAATGTGACGACTCGTTTAGACATAATTATTTTTTAAATACTTGGTAATTAATTCTTTTTTCGTTTCGTAAAGGTTGGCAATGGGATCACAGAATTTTGGAACTTTATGTTTTCCTAACCGCAATAAATCATTAATGACTAAGACTTGGCCATCCACACCTTTACCTGACCCAATACCAATCGTAGGAATAGATAAAACATCTGTAATATTCTCAGCAGCAGTCGTTTCGACACATTCTAATACAACGGCAAAACATCCTGCTTGCTCTAATTCCACCGCTTCGCTAACTAATCTTTCTTTTTCTTCCTGGGTTTTTCCGTAGATAAAATAACCTCCCGCTTGAGAAACGGATTGTGGTTTTAAACCAATATGCCCCATGACTGGAATTCCCGTTTGAGTAAGACGTTCGATCATCTTTAGTTGATATGGAAAAGCTCCTTCAAGCTTGACGGCATCTGCACCTGACTCTTTAAAGAGTTTTGTCGCCATATGCACACCTTGAGAGATTGTGGAGTAAGTACCAAAAGGTAAATCACCGACGACAAATTTATTGGGTGCACCTCGACGTACAGCTTTAGTGAAAATGGTCATTTCTTCCAAACCGACAGGGATCGTTGAATCGTAACCCAAAACCACATTGGCTAAGCTGTCTCCCACTAATAGAATGTCCAGATCTGTTTCATCCAACATTTGGGCAGTGGGAAAATCATAACAAGTCAGCATGTGTAGCGTTCGTTGTGCTTCCGCTTTTTTAAATTCTCTAATGTGTTTGGTACTTAATTTCATGCTTTACTCGTATAAATGTTTTAGTTCGTTATAGGTTTTTTGGATTTCTTGATTTTGCCAAAAATCGTCGACTTCTTTTTTTAGTTTATCCAATTTAGTCTCACGAACTTCATGATAAAATTTTTGTTGGTGAATACTTTCATACAGCTCATTGAAGACAGGAGCTAATTTTTCGTTAAGAATTTTTTGTGCTTTTTGACTACCGATCAGAGCATTTGGACTAATCATGGCAAAAAAATCTTTGGGACCTTTATTTATCATTGCGTTCATGATCAGTTTGCTTTCATGCCAGCATTCAAGGAAAGCCAATTCTTTAGGAATATTTTTTTCTCTTAACTGTTGATAGGCCAGTTGTATGGCGTAAGGATAAAGGCCACATAGCAATGCTTGCTCGGAAAAAAGGTCAGCCTCAGTTTCTGCTAAAAAACTTACTGGAAAAGGTCCCACATTCAAACCAAGCGCTAGACTTAATTGTTTTAACCAAACTTCATCAGAGGGATCAGTAGATAATTCACACGAGTACACTCCGGAAATTTTCCCTTTAGTTTCATAACTAAATCGTAGCTCACTTGCGATTGACTTAGGTGCCAGCAGTAGATGGCGGAATTCTGGATAGCTTTGGTGAAGTTTATGTTCAATTTGAGAATAGCCATGAGCAAAAATTAAACGTGAGTTTTTCAACAAAAGTGGAGCGATATTTTTAAGCGCTGTGTGATGTTCGTTATCAGGAATTAAAAAAGCGATATTTTTGTAGGGAATTTCTATTTTTTGATCAGCAATGAAAAGGTCGAAGCCAAGTTCTTTTACTAAATTAGTTTTACTGGAATTTGGGCGTAAAAGAATGGCCACATCCCAACCTGAATCTTTAAGATTTAAGGCCCAAGCTTTTGCCTGGTTACCAAAGCCAATAATTAGCAATTCTTGAGAGTCTTTCATAGGAGAAATTGCTATCATGACAAAGCTCATGAAGCAATGTTACTCTCTTGTTTGTATGAAAGAAAAGTTGGCCATAAACTGCCCCATTTGTAAGAAAAAATTCGATTATTACAGCTCTCAGTTTAGGCCTTTTTGCTCAGAGCGGTGTAAACAGGTCGATTTGGGTCATTGGATACAAGAATCTTACACAGTTGCAGGTGAAAAATTGAAATCAGATGAGAATGCTGCTCTGAGAGAATTAGAAGCAGAAGAAAACGAAACTTTTATCCTTGAAAATGAAAATGATGAAGAGAACTATGACTAAGCCCGCTATAAAATCTGCTGAATTGAATGAATATCTTTCTTTTGCCATTATGCTGTCATTGGAAGCAGGGGAAATTTTACTTTCATTTGAGAAAAAAATTAACTCCTTAACCGTTCACCATAAAAAAGCTCAAGGTGTTGCTTCTACTGCTGATCTAAAAAGTGAAGCCCACATTATCAAACGTATTAAAAAAAATTTCCCTGATCACCACATTTTAGCAGAAGAAGAATGTTACGAAAAAGGGATTGGACAATACAAAGAATTTGTCTCCCAAGAATTTACCTGGGTGATAGATCCTTTGGATGGAACCAATAATTTTTTGAATGGTTTAAATTATTATGCTGTTTGTATTTGTCTGGCCCATTATGGGGAACCCGTAGTTGGCGTGGTTTTTAGACCATCCACAGGGGAACTGTTTTATGCTCAAAAAGGTAAAGGGGCCAAACTTTTAAAGCCCGAGTTGTCCAAACCGAAGAAACTTTTTGCCGGTGAAAATTCCAAAACCTTGAAGGAGTCGATTGTTTCGACCGGTTTTGCAACAGAAAAAGGCGAGAGAATTAGTGAAGAATTTTTACCCTTCAAAAATATTTTAACCAATTCTCGAGCGGTCCGACGAATGGGAAGTGCAGCCTTAGATATGTGCTATGTCTCTCAAGGCGTATTTGATGGTTACTGGGAACGTCATCTGGCCCCTTGGGATGTGGCCGCTAGTGGTTTAATCTGTTTAGAAGCGGGAGTTAAGGTAACGGACTTCAATGGTCAAGAATTTACTCCCTTTGATCGATCCATTCTGGTTGCTAGACAACCACTCTATCACGAAATCAAAAAATTCATTGCGAAAGGCTAGGTCCAATTTATAATGTTTATAGAGTGATTTTCGCTCTAAAAATTGGTCATGTGATCTAATTTCCACGGAGGGAAGTTTTGAAAGCTTTACTGCAATATCTGGATAATTTTACGCCAGAGTTTTTAATTATTGAAACTGCCCTTTTAGTTATTATTCTAGCTGTGTTTATAATCACCTGGATTTTTAATCGAAAAAAATATCATAATTTTGAACATCAGATTCCTGCTGGAGTGGTTAAGAGCTATTTGGATTCTATTATTCAAAATTCAGTTTCATTAAAATCATCTTTGTTTCGAGGTGGTGGTTTAGATGTAGACGCTAGCATTGTACCTCAAGTCGTTTCCGTAGATAAATTAGTGGGCGGTGAATCGGTAAAGGAAATTACCAGCAGTGGCGCTAGTAGTGAAGAAGTAACTAAACTTAAACGTGATCTAGAATTAAAAAATAGAGAAGTGAAAGATCTTAAAGGTCAAGTTCAAGACGAACAAGCTGAAAATGGAAATCTGACAGCAAGGATTGCTGAGCTAGAAGAGCAGTTAAAAAATGCTGGTTCAGGACAAGCTCCGGCAGCCGCAGCACCAGCAGCTCCTGCTGGCAATGATGGTGCTCTTCGCAAAGAGCTGGCGGATGTGACAAAAGAACGTGATGAACTGAAGAATCGCTTAAAAGAATACGAAATTATTGAAGATGATCTAGCGAACTTAAAACGCTTACAGCAAGAAAATGAACAATTGAAGAAAGCCCTTTCAGGTGCAGCTCCACAATCTGCAGGAGCAGCAGAAGAGGAAGAAGTTGCAGCACCACCTCCACCTAAAGCAGCAGCAGCTCCTAAAGTAGAAGAGAGTGATGTTGTACCAGGTCCGCCTAAAGAAGCAGGCGCTGCTTCTAATGAAGCGGCGAAGAGTCCCGAAGATCTACTTTCTGAATTTGAAAAGATGTTAGGATAATTATGCGTTTTGTTTGGTTCTGTTTATTTTTCCTTACCAGTTTTAGTTTTGCTGCTACCAATGAAATGACGGAAGAAGCTTTAATTAAAGCTTTTCAACAAAACTATGCTTCAAAACAAGAAATCCAAAAATTAAAAAATTTAACCTTGGAACAAAACAATAAAGCTGTTCCGGTTTTAATTAAGGCGATGAAAGAAAGCTCTTTTCCTGAACAAAACCGCTGGGTCGCTACATTTTTACTAGGACAAATTATGGGAGAAAAATCTGCTCCTTTTATTGCTAAATTTGTCGCTCATCCTCATTGGATGATGAGATTAGCAGCGCTTAAAACGCTGCTTCATTTAAAACAAAAAGATTATCAAAATCATTATGCGCAAGCTTTGCGTGATCCATCTCTGCTCGTTCGTTACCAGGCCCTAGAGAATATTGAACGCTTGAAAATTAAGACTCTTGGTCCTCAAGTGTGGAAAATGCTCTATAACAAGGACAACTATTCTGGAAAAGAGGGAAAGTTAAAGCGTGCTTCAATCATGAAAAATGTCATTCGCACTTTAGGGGATATTGAATTTAAAGAAGCAGCTAAGCCGATGCAGGCCATGTTGGTTAATAAACATTACAAAGACCTGCATGAAGATCTTCGTTACTCATTGGCTAAATTAAAATAATTAGAAATTTTTGAGTTGGTCTTTTTCGCGGGCCTTATCGATTTCTTTTAATTTGTTATCGATAGAGACTAGGCGTTCAATTCTATAGATCAAGGTTTTCTCGATAATACCATCACTAGGTATTTCCTTCCAACCTTGTAGGAAGTCTTGTTCAACTAATTGACGTTTATAAAAAGTGACTTTCGCAACTTCTTTACCACTGCGAAAACCCTTAACGACATTGACGAGAATCTTAAACTTAGCCGCTTTAACCGAGTCCGAGCTACCAAAAGAATCAGCAAAATTCATTTCAATAGTGTTATCAATCCAACGTGTTTTGACGACGCCAGCTTCTTGATTTTGAGAGGCGATATCATATTTCTTCATCACCTGAATGACAGCTTGCCAGGTTTGATTAAAATCAGCGCGATAAACTTGAGATGGCATTTCCATCTCTTCCGTAACATGCTTGAAGTTTTGATAACTAGAGCATGATGACAGAAGACCTAGAACGGAAAAGGTCAAGATTAGTTTTTTCATCATGTTATTATTATGATCGATTTTTACTAAAAGACAAAGAGGGTTTCTCTAAAAGGTAGCTGATAAGGAAAAAAATCAGGCCAATTAGCAGAACTACTTCGAATCCATAACGCAAATACAAGGTATGCTTCGAGACTGGAACCTTCAGTTCATGATCTAAAGCCGCCTCCTGGTAAATAGGTAGCCTAGGGGACTCAGAACCATCTGGATAAATGACTGAAGTAATCCCAGTATTAGTGGAACGAATCATGGGAATTCCAAATTCAAGTGCTCGCCATTTCGCAAGAAAAAGATGCTGTTCGATTTCCGCTGTTCTTCCGTACCAAGAATCATTGGTCAAATTGATAATAAAATTGACCTGGCGATTATCTGCGAGAATTTGTGAACGGATGAATGATGGAAAAAGAACTTCATAGCAAATAGGAGTGACGAAATGAATTCCCGGTTTGAAAGTAAAGGTTGTCCAGGTACGTCCTTCAGCAAAATAGGTAATGTTATTAATGACCTTGGACAAGATTCCTTTCAATGGACCGACTGGGAGAGTTTCTCCAAACGGGATGAGTAAATGTTTATGGTAGACATCCTGAAGAGTATTATCGGCATTAATAAAAAAGGCACTGTTATACTCTTGCTCGTAATAATTAGTGAGATTTTCTTTTTGCGTTTTTAAGTCGTAGCCACCCACGAGAATGGAAGCCGGGACTTCCGCTTGAATCCTCTTAAATACGGAAGGAATAAGGCTTGGATCAATTTTAGTGGCAGGAGCATAGAAAGAGTAAGGATAAGAAGTTTCAGGAAAAACAATCAATTCGGGATTAAAACTTTTTTCTACCGCTTGAGTATAAAGAGCATTGATTACACTTTGAACCGAACGCTCATCACCTTTTTCTGATTCAAGTTTAAGAAAGTTTCCGACGTTGGGCTGTACAATGCGTACATTAATTTTATGATGTTCGTCTTTAAAGGGTTTAAGAGGGAAAAGCAAATTAGCACCTAGGAAAAGTAGGAATGCTCCAATAATGCTCCAGGATTTTTCTTTATGAGAAAAATAGTTCACAAGAGTAAAAGCAAGTAGATAACTGAAAAAAGAGAATAGAGGGACACCACCAATAGGAGCTAAGCCTAAAAAAGGAGCAATCGTCATCCAGTTATGCCCAAGATGTCCCGGAAACTGTTGAGGAATAAAATATTCAAGACTTGTAAACAGTATTGCGCTCAAAATTAGACGAGATTTCTGGGGTAACTTATCGAGCAAATTCTTTAACCAGACTTGTTTTTTAGAATAATTCTCTAGAAACAGATAAACCAGATATTGAGGCATCACAATTAGGAAGAAGAATAAATTTAAAAGCACAGCAATTGGATAAGGAAGTCCACCAAACTCGACTAAAGTTTGAGCAATCCAGTAGTAAGCGACTAGCGTAAAACTTAAAGTCATACCTGACAGTAAAATGATTTTTTGTTTAAGTGAGGTGACCTTGCCCCACTGATAATAGATGAGGGCAAATGCAAATGTGGGGGCCAGGAATACACCTTTAGCGCCTAAAAAATGGGGAAATCCAAAAGCGTATATAATTCCTGCAAGGATAGAAAAAAGAAAGGGCACAATCATGGTTAGATTGTGCCCTATGTTTACCAATTCGTGAATCTTAATTCTTATTTTGTTTGAGCTACGCCTCTATTTTTTGAGAACTTACTTGCAGTAAAGGTATCCGCAACGTCAATTGCTCGTCCTGCATCTAAGCGACCTTCTGAAACACATTTACCAGTTAAGCCTTTTTCTTTCTTTGATGAAGCAACGATGATGGTTTTAATTTCATTCGCTGTTAAGTCAGTAAACTGGGACTTAAGCATAGCCGCTACACCAGTCACAAACGCAGTTGCTTGTGATGTTCCTGTCATATATCCGACTGCACCTGATGGGATGGCCGAACGAATTCTGTAACCTGGAGCTGCAATATCCACCGATTTTTTACCCCAGTTTGAGGAAGCAATCGTTTCATTATTTTCATCATGCGCACCAACAGTAATGATATTACTTAAACCATAACTTGCTGGGTAGTAAGCATTTTTCTTATCATCGATATCTGATTTTTCGTTACCAGCAGCTGCGACAACGATAATCCCTTTTTGTTCTGCACGTTTTAGTACACGAAGTTCCTCTACTGCGGGCTCTGGTCCACCACCTGAATAGTTGATGATGTCGACGTTTTGGTCTACAGCATATTCGAGCGCTTTAATTGTTGCATTTAAGTTTTCTTGTCCTGAAGCCAGTGGATTATAATATTTCAGAGCAAGAATTTTGACGTCTGGGTAAATACTTTTGACGATTCCCGAAACGTGAGTTCCGTGTCCATGAGCATCGCTAGGAGTGGTACTTGGTGTTTTGGTGGAGAAGTCCATTCCATAATTCGAACTGGTTCCTTTTCCTGAGATGCTATAAATGCTGTCTTGTAAGAACGGGTGATTATAATCAATTCCCGTATCAATTACTGCGACAACAATTTCTTTATTCTTTTTGAATTTGGTCCATGACTCTTTCAAATTAATAGATGCGTTTTTTTGATCTGGATCAATTCCCCAGCTTGCAAACTTTGATTGCAGTAAATTTTCTGCAAAAAAACTTTTAGCCAATACGGGAGTAGCATGATTCTTGAGCGCAGGAATCGTCTTCGATTTACTGTCTGCCCACCCGGCAGGCATCGAAAACATCGAGATTAGAGCAAGAGACATCAGCTTCTTCTTCATTAGGGCCCCTTTACCTTTTGAAACACTTCTACTTTTTTAACGATCTGAGAACATAACTCAGAAGTCTTTAAAGCAAGCTGTCTGCCAAACTCTACCATGGGGTTCTAGGGGTTTAGGAGGGGGTGTACAAAACTTATAGACAAGACTTTTGATACCTGTAGAGATTTTCGACAAATTTGGCCAGGGTAGTGTCAAAGGAGAAGCCAGTGGTTCATAAGTAACGGTTTTTTCTTACTAAGTGGCCCCACCTCCGATAGAGGGCTGCGTCTACTCATTGAAAACAGATTACTCCCCACTTGGCCTTACTCTTGAAATAGTGTTTCATGAGGGATTCAAATCGAAGGAGATGTGAGTGAAAAACGTGGTTCTAGGGATGGTGATGGTTGTAAGTTCAGCGTGCGGATCAATGTCAGGAAGAAATCTAGCTTCGTCTAAAACAAAAAGGCCTGAAAGTTTGTCCTTCCAGGCCCGCTTGAATCAATATCAATTGAAAACATTAGAGGTACTTAAAAACGATTAGCTCCAACCACAAATTTTTGTTGTTCACGTTCTCTTTCTTCTGCGTGAACGATACAAACATCTGTCCATGGTTGATTTTCAAGGCGCTTCTCAGAAATAGCTTCAGCACAATCGTCACAGACTCCATAGGTCCCGTCTTCACAACGTTCCAAGGCCATGTCGATCATACGAATTTTTTCCAATTCGCGATCTCTTATATTAAAAGAGACTTGTTGATTGATTACACTGGTTGCTAAATCAGCTTCATCTGATAAATCATCGGTAGAAGTGTGCAGATCTTCTGTACTACGAAGAATTCCACCATTCAGAATAGCCGCTTTCATCTTCAAAAGTTTCTTTTTGAAGTATTCCAGTTTTTCCTTATCCATAGTTTCCTCCCTGACTGAACCCTTAACTAACTTTGGTTAAAAGGACATCATTATCCTGATAATTATACCAATAAAACCTGCGTCACTTTATAAAAATCGGTAAATGGGCAAATTTGGCACGTTCCGAACCCTTTTACTCAGGAAAAACCTACTATTATTGACGGAAAAACGTTAACTTACTAAAATTGGACTTATTTAAGAAAGTTTAATTTCAGAGGACTATTTGTGAGTACTGAATTGGTAGATAAATTGAAAATGATCCGCGAGTGCCAAGATGAAGTGACACTGTTCAAACTTTGTCAAAGTCACGAGCCTGCAGTTGCTCTAGAGATTGCTCGCTCCACTCATGCACCTTTAAGAGTTCTAGATCTCTTAACTAGACACACATCTATAGTCGTGAGACATGCTGTAGCGTTAAATCCTAATACAGGTGATGAAACGCTTAAACGATTGTCCAGTGATAAGGACCAACTAGTTAGAGATTATGCTGCCCGTGCACTTAATAAAAGGCACTTAGGCAATGGCCCTATGTAGAAACTATAGAGCTTCAACAAAAGGCTCGAGAATTTTTCCGGACCCCTGTAGCCTAACCCCAGACCAAAAAGCAGCTAGGTTTAAATATGAAACAGAAGCTCAAAAAATTTCTTTCATTATCATTCGTCATTATGATGATGGTGGCGTGTGGAGCGAAAGATGACCAAGCTGTTGGCACAGAGAATTTAGTTCAGCCACTTGCTCCAGACTCTTTAAAAGATGAAACTCCTCAGTGTTATGACACGAACAAAGCCTGTCCAGGATATATCGCTAAGATTGTTAGTATGAAGTCGAATTTAACCGAACATTGTACTGGTGTTCTAGTCGATCAAAATACCATTATGACTTCAGCAAGTTGTCTGGATGAAGCGATCAGAGAAGAAGGTAAGAACTGTTCTAAGCATCTTTATTTCTTTTTCCCCAATGCTAAAAATTATCCGGCAGCGATGTATAACTGTACTTCAGTTCTGCGCGTTTCTGCGATTGATCCTAATAGAGACCCTAGCTTATGGAACAACAATATGGCGCTTTTGAGAGTGTCATCTAATGTTCCTCGTGAGACTCTTAAGCCCATTAACGCTGGTTTAACTGATGCTAGATCTTATGAACTTTGGAAAGTAACAACTGAATCGGCCAATGGTGGAGCTGGTAGCAGTTTCATTAAGCGTTTCACTTGCGATATCGTCAAAGAAAACTACGCCAATCCATTTAATGTTCATCCTTTTTCACCTAATTCAACCATTGGTAATTGTACTTATACTGATGCAGAAAATGAGAAACCAGTAGAAGAGAAAGTGATGTGGCCAGGATCTGAAGGTGGAGCTCTTCTTTTTAGTGGTAAATTAGTCGGTTTACTAGGAAAAGTATCTTATTCAGAAGAAGCTTTTAATGAACTTAAAACGAAAGGTATTGTTCATAACAATCCCAATATCAAACTTCGTCCTATGAGTTTTGTGACTAACTTAGCCTGTATTGAAGATTTTTACGGAGGAATTGTTGCTCCTGAATGTTTTCAAGCCAATGATGAAGTTGCCCTTGAGACAAAAAGAAAAACAATTGCAACCTCTAATAAGGGAGTAGGCTTAGAAGAAGCTTTAGCTAAGATTAGAGAGAATACCAAGCACGATACCAGCAAGAAAGTCGAATGGATTACTCAATTCTCAGAAGTGATTAACCAACAGATTTTCACCAAACATATTCCGAAATGTTATTACAAAACTGATCAGTGGATTAAAATCTATAAACGTTTTTTGATTGGTTATCCGAAGAAAAAGAAGATTGAAATAGCGATTCCAGGTTTTGTTATTGATATCAAATTAGATGGATTACTAAGGCCAAGTGCTGAGTTTAAAGTAACTCCTGAACCAGTGAAATATGAAATGAAAATCCGCCCTCGCGACATTAGTAAAAAGAAAGCGAGTAAGCTGGAAGTTAAAGGTTCATTTGCTGGAGTACCTTTCGATGAGAAGTACGAAAAGGATAACAAAATTCCTCTTTGTGCTAACTAAGGTACTCTAGGAACGGCTTTTTCAGACTCTTTTAAATTACGCCAACTCTTACCTTCCCGCGCTCTTCGGTTCTTTTGCAGGTTAATTACCGCCAAGTTATGTTCTTCGTAGGTTGCAGAAAAAGTATGCGTGCCATCGTTGTTACTGACAAAGTATAAATAGTCCGACTTCTCAGGATAAAGAACAGCTTTAATCGCGTCTATGCCGGGATTAGAGATAGGTCCAGCTGGCAAGGCCTCAACAGTATAGGTATTGTAGGCTGACTTGGTTAAGAGGTCTGATTTTTTGATATTACCCGTAAAAGTTTCAAAGATTCCATAGATGGTGGTAGGGTCAGACTGCAATTTCATTCTTTTCTTCAAACGATTATGAAAAACACCGGCAATTATCGGGCGTTCTTTTCTTGCTCCAGTCTCCTTTTCTACGATGGAAGCCAAAATCACAACTTCGTGTGGAGTTAGTTTTGATTGCGAGAAATCTAAGGTTGATGTTTTCTTTTTAAATTGTCCCACCATCGTTTTTATAATGGTTTTAGCATCGACTTCAGGAGAGAAGCGATATGTTTCTGGGTAGAGATAACCTTCCACTGTTCCGCCTTCGACACCTAATTCATGCATAAACTCTGAATCTTTGGCGAGTTTGATAAATTCTTGGTAAGTGGATAGTTTCTGCACTTCAAGGATCCTACCAATTTCGTAAATGTTTTTTCCTTCAGGGATCGTTATGTTGGTGGTGAGTGGCGTTCCGTGAATAAAAATTTCAAAAACGGAAGCCATGGTCGCACCGCTCGGAATTTGATAAGTTCCGACTTTATAAGAATTTAAAGTCTGGTGATAGCGATTATAATAATGAAAAAGACGAGGGTTACTAATTAATCCTTCTTTATAGAGACGATAGTTAATTTGGGCGAAAGTATCACCTTGGGCGACTTTAAAAAGTTTACTTGGTCCGACATAAGGAACTTCCCATAATCGATACACATGAAATGAAGCGAGTGCCAGGCCAATGATAGGACCGAGGAACAATCCGAGTAGGAGTTTGATTTTTAAACTTTTATTCATTCCTCTATTATAGGAGAGCGAAGAAAATCTTCAAGAATAATAGAAGCGCTAAGCGCGTCGATTTGGTTATAATCGACTTTAAAATTGTAACGAGGGGAGTTCTTCATTCGTTCTTCTGCTTCGTAGGTTGAGAGGGTCTCATCTTGCTTTAAAACTTTGCAGGTAATTTCTTTTTTTAGGTCCGATGCAAACAGGTGGACCTTTTCACTCATGCTTGATTCTTTCCCATCGGTAAAACGAGGAATCCCCACCACCACAATCGTCACTATTTCTTCATCAATAATTTTTTTAATATCTTTGATAAGCTTTTCTAAGCTTATGAATTTCAAACGTGAGTGTGGCATGGGGAAGGGATCGCGACCGGGACTAAAGAGCGCAAGACCGGTGAACTTAGTCCCATAGTCAAGGCATAAAATAGTCTCACCTTTGAATTTTTGATAGTTAGGGTATTGGTCAAATGACATGCCCCGTGGTTTTAAGCGCTAAATTGGACAAAATCAATCTCTTTTCTTGACTTATATGGGCAAAAAGCTAGTATAAGACCTGAATCCAATAAAACTATTCTTAAACTTAAAAATAATAACCATTTTTTCAATAACTAAGAGTCACATTAAATCCAAAAATTGTTTTAATTTCAAAATGATTTAAATCCCACCC
>JBEIOQ010000125.1:0-5345 GCA_040377495.1 Halobacteriovoraceae bacterium | reverse complement strand
TGAGTCTTCCAAACTTTGAATGTCTTTTACGATTTGAATCGCTTCATCTTTATGAAAAGAATTCAGGGCAATTAGGCGATTTCGTCCGGAATTCAAAAGCTTTTTAACTTCGTTATAAGTCTCTTTTGTTTGTTTCACCAAATCTTTCAACACTTTTTGATTATTCCCCAGAAAAGCTTCGGGATCTTTTTTCGCTTCCTTTAAATATTTCTCAAATGTCATCAGCATATAGCTGGAAGCTTGCATATAAGAATTAAAAGCATCCATACCTTCGTGAAACCAACGGAACAGAATTTCTTCAAAACTTCCCAACTCATAGGGAATGTGGATATTCACTAGTGACTTTTGTCCGATGCGGTCCAGTCGTCCAATCCGTTGCTCTACAATATCAGGATCAATGGGAAGATCAAAAAAGACGATATGGTGACAAAACTGAAAGTTTCGGCCTTCTGAACCAACTTCGGAACAAATAAGTACTTTCGGCCCTGAGCTTTCTGCAAAGGCGGCCGCGTTTTTATCTCGCTCTAGTAAAGGCAGTTCAGAATAGAAAAGGGCATAATCAATATCATCATGATTTGAAATGACATCATCAATTTCAAAAATGGTTTCTTTCGATCGACAAATCACCAGCACTTTTTCCGGCATCTTTTTTAAGAATTCGATGAGCCAACCCATTTTATCTTGAGTTTCTTTCAATGCATACGGAGTCACCAAACGTTTGGCAAAGATGCTGTGTTCTTTATCAATGTTATCTCTGGTGTTACGGAAGAGAATGCGACCAGTTCCTTGTTCGTCATTGAGTTTTTGTTTTTCCTGGGTAGAGAGACCATCAAAATTCTCGGTTAATTTTTCAAAGTGATTGTATTCTTCTATATATTTCTCGTAGCTATAGAAGCGAGTGGAATCGATCAACTTTAAACGTGCAAAGTGTCCCTCATGCCCAAATTTTTCAGGTGTCGCGGATAAGAGCAGAAGGCCAGGCGTTCTACCTGCGATCTCTTCAATCACCTTGTATTCTTGACTAGGTTTCCCTTCATCAAAAGAAAGGCGATGAGCTTCATCCACAATGACCATATCAAAATTCACTTTTTCAAGAGCGTGGGTGATGGCCGGATTGCGACTAATAAACTCCAGACTAGTGATGGTTAAGGCCTGATCCATAAAAGCATTATGGCCCCCTTCAAACTGTTCCATTTTATTCACAATACTGGCGTTCAAATGGAAATGACGGCGAAGCTCGATAAACCATTGGTTCACTAAAGCAAAAGGAACGACGACTAAAGCACGCGTGGCCCTAGCATTCACGATTAAGTGATGCAGAATCAAACCAGCTTCGATGGTTTTTCCAAGTCCTACTTCATCTGCCAATAAAACACGAGGAAGCGGTTGCTCGCACACTTTGCTAGCGACATAGAATTGATGAGGAAGAAGATTGATCTTTGGCCCAATAAACCCACGATAAGGATTTTTTTCGATGGCCCCTCTAAGCATTAAAGCTTCATAGCGAAGTTTAAACTTACTGACAGGTTCAATTTTCCCCAAGAATAAATTTTCTTCCGGTTTATTATAAATGACAGTGGGATGAATCAGCGATTCTAGCAGCACTGTCCCTTTAGAAAAATATTGGATGAGTCCATCTACATTCTTTGCTTCTTCAATCGTAAAACGTTGATTGAACTGATCCTTAATTTCATCTCCCACATCAAACTGAGCACGAATGAGGGGACTGGACGTTTTAGCGAAGCGACGATTCTCACCTTGCGCGGGAAAGAGAATAGAAACAAATTTAGAGTCTTCTTCAGTAATAATTCCTAAACCAAGTTCAGGTTCACTACTACTGACATACCGTTGTCCGGCCTTAATGTTTTGCATGGAGTTTATTATAGCGATTATTTGCGCATTTGCCAGAGTAGTTGGCTAATAAATGGCCTGCGCGTTTCTCCTGTGACCACCATAAGTAACTTCGTAATTTTGAGATTGTCACGGTCAGTGAAAAGTAAAATGAGCATTTCCTGAATAAAGTTGGTGTTAAGCGTAACATAGTTATCCGTTCCAACTCCCAGCTTAACGCCCTTTTTTTCCCACCATGAGAATGGGTGATCTTTAAAGTCAGGAAAAAATGCAGTCAGTTTGTTATTGGAGGAAGGAAGAGAGATAAGAGAAACGTTTTTGTTAATCATACGGTTTAGAACATCGTGCTGATAGTGCTCGATCTCACGTGCAGTATGGAATTTGGTTTTAATGAAGAGGTTTACTTCCTGAGTGCTTAAACGTTCACCTTTAAGTAATTTCTCCAGTACTATCTTGTTCTCATTCCAATCCATATCATTAAGCTCTAGCGCTTCATGTGAGCCTTCAGGAATGGAGAGTCCTTTATGATTTTTTTCCATGACACGTTCAAATAGACTGTGGAAATAGTAATTTGGATTTAGACCCAAACTTAGACCATGCTCAAGGGTGTCGATATGCCAAATGTTCATAGCGTTGTCCACTGCCTGAACCCCTTTCCGCAGAGTATGCCAAGTTTCACCGTGGTGACTACGTAACTGAAAACCTTTGTAGTGGAGTTTACGAAAACCCAGTCGCATTTCTTCAAAATGAATTTTACGGTATAACTCTTTTTCATTTCCTACGGTATCAACGTTATGTAATTTACTTTTTAAGTATGGATACTTTTCGATAAGGCCTAAAATCAATTCCACTTGATGGAGAAAAAATTCTTTTTTCGTTTTAAATCTTTTTGGATCGTAGAAGTGGGATTCCTTACGAAAACTTGGACTTAAAATAAAATCAAAATCAGGATGTTCCTTTTGAAACTGCATGAAGCCTTCATAAAGGCCTAGCGTCACATCTTCAGGTGAAATTTCACTTAAGCCTGGTATCACATCTTCTTCTTTGGCCGAATCGCGAGTAAAAGAAAACTTTAGGCGAATACGACCAATGTTGTATTCGTGATAAAGCTTGTCGGCCATATGGTAAGCAGCTTCAATATGTGTTTTTTTATCGGTTAAAATTAATTTAGGAATCAAAAGAATTTTTAGATAATCTTCAAACCGTTCGTTGTCTTTTAAGCGGATCAGTTTATCCACATCGGACGCAGTCTTAATGGGAAGCGCATCTTTACCATAAGTCTCGGTGATTTTTTTCTCATAGATGGCAGCGTTGGGGCCTTCTAATAATTTTTTTAAGCGAGGATAGATAAAATCAGCATCGAGTGAACCGGTAAGGTGAATGTGCTCTTCTTGATATTTTAAAGGAAATTTTTTAAAGAATTCAAACAGCGCCTTTCCGACTGAATGTTGAAAAAGAACTTCGATTCCGACTTCGTCTTGGTGGAAACTAGAGAGGAGGTTGCGAAAATGAATGATGTCTTTTTGCACATCGCTGGTTTCTTTTACTAGCATCGAATTGGCTGCCAGTTCCAATGTATCACCCAAGCTGATTGCGTTGGTCTCGCTAATAATTTTAGTAAGTTTATGACAAATATCGCTAATCGTGGCCTGGCTTTTTATGGGCATATTATTTATTGAAAATTTTATCGATTTTTTCTTTTAACGTCGCAACGCTAAAAGGTTTCACCACTAAATTATTCACTCCTGCTTGTACCGCGGTTACAACGGTGGTTTGATTCGTATCAGACGTCATCATGAGAAAAGGAAGTTTTTGTGTTGCTGGCGTTGAACGAATATTTTTCAACAACTCTAGGCCTGGCATTCCAGGCATTTCCCATTCCGAGATAATAAATTCATATGGAGTCTTGTTGGCCACAGATTCTTGAATCAATTGCCATGCAGAAGCACCATCTTCCGCTTCTGTTACGTTTTTAAAACCCATTTGCAGAAGGTTTTGTTTAATCATTTTTCTCATCGTAGTGACAGGATCAACCACCATGATTTTCATACTTGCTTTTAACATTTTTTGCTAGCTCCGATCATTATTTAATTTTATAATTATTTTACCGCCTTCATCAGAAAAATGGGCGTTTTTTTTAAGGAAAAAATCATGACCACACCAGAGCGGGCCTTTCTCCATGAACTGATGAATCTTTTAACGATAGCTGATGGCAATTGTCGGAAAATAAAACGCACGATGATAGAGGGTGAGACAGAAGACATCGAAGCATATTTGGAAAAAGTTCAAACTTCTATTACCAAAATCATTATTCTTGCACGTGAACGTCGTGAAATTTTAATTAATGAACAGGATCTTAAAGACAGTTGTAAATAATATTGCGGCTACGACCTTTACACACCATACATTCCATTAAAAAACTGACGTCGGTGTTCAGGTTTCCTTGATTAAATATTTTTTTAGGTTTGCCTCCCAGGCCTTCGGGTGGAGTGGAGCTGCAGAACTCATTAAGTTTATTTTCGTCCATGGCCTTGACCATTTCTACCGGGCAGTCATTGACCTTAATGATAAAGTTTCTTTTGTACTCTTTTACTCCCAAAATTTTTTTGGAATCTTCATCTAGGAAATTACTAAAGCTAAACATGACTTCCACGTTGCTTTCTTCTTTGTCCACAGTACCTGGGGAAAGGCGAATGACGTCTAATTTTAAGCGTCCTATTTTTTGATTCACGACGAATAGTTTTTCAGGAACACCTGTTTCTAGGCTCGAGAGTTCTGTGAGATTGGTGGACTTCGATTTTCCCGAAAGATTGAGGGTGCAAGACCCCGGATCTTGAAATATTTTTTCGAGTTTGGCGGAGAGTTCACTGGCTTCTTGGACTAGATTTTGCGCCAATTGGTCTTTTTCTCTTTTACCCAGAATTTGGTAGACAGCGATTCCACCGACTGCAACTAAACCTAAGAGTCCAGCCAGAAGAGTTGTTGCATGTCCTGCTTTGAAATTCATATTACCTCTGTTAAACTTTATTATATGCTGATTTTATTTTTCTCGCTATTACTAACTCCAAACATCCATGCCCAAATTCCGGCAATCGAAACGCCTGTATTTAAACCGTCAACAACGCCCATCGAGACTGTTGATGTCTGCAAACGTTTCAAGTTGATACCGGGTTGCCATTGTTCCTCTGGGTTAATAAAACCAACAGTGAATTGTGTATGTGCTGAGATCTTCGCTGTCGAAAAGCAGGTCTTTAAGATTTGGCTAGGGTATGATCAACACAATCAATGCGCCATTAATTATTTCCCTGGCTGTCAGCCTAAAGTTTTAAATCCCCAAGCTGGGGATTTATGCCAAAAGTATGGTCGTCATAAAGTGAAGCTCGAGTCGACGGTTCGTCCAGCGCTTACTTGTGAGCAAATTTTCAATCCTTGCCCCGACGATTATCGCATGCGCTGCCAGGAAGCTGGTGGATTGCTGGATATTCATTGCATCG
>JBEIOQ010000143.1:0-3184 GCA_040377495.1 Halobacteriovoraceae bacterium | reverse complement strand
ATAAACTAATTTGCACAGGTAGCTGATCACTCACCTGCACTATTTTCAGTTTCTTAATTTCATAATAAGGAAGACAGATCGTGCGGTGATTGAAGTGCAAAGTCATGTGCTCTTTTTCAAAAAATATTTTACTGCAAATGTGATGACGTCGAAAAAGAAGTACCAAAAAAACAACGGAAGACGCCAAGACAAAGACACTGGTCCACCAGTTAAATCCATCACGAGCAAGATAAAAAAAACTTAAACACAGAATCACTAAGGCCATATAGAGCTCTCGGCCCCAGGGCTTTCTACTCGTAAGAATCTGTGATGAATGTACCGACATGCTTGGATTATACGGGAGGGAATCTTCACTCTGTAGGAAAGTTTTTTTTACAGTTATTTCGAGAGTTTACTGGAGGCTAAGTGGCTTAAGTCCTCAAATAGAATTGCCCACTTTCTGTGCTTTATTAACTGCCCTAACAGCGCAAGAAACCATATCACTTACATCAGATAGTGGTTCATCTGAGCCGGTACTCATAAATCCATTGGCCTTATTACTTTGCAAGTTTAAAGCTAAACGAATAAACAAATCAGTAGAATCTCCATTGTTACCTTGAATATTCAAGCTTCTGCCATCATAAGTTTGAAATTTTAGTGTTTCTGTTTCTCCATCCAAAATACAAATATCTTCATCTTTGCTAGTACAGCTCGTGACAACTTCTTTAGTCGCAAAATTAATAACAAATTTTAGTCCCGAAGTCGGCAAACTATTTCCTAAAGAATCAGTTAACTTTGAAAAGGGACAAACGACTTCAACCATCTTAATCATTTCCGCGTGTGCTGAAATGGCAGCTTTTAATCCATTCTTGGCTTCATGGGTTCCTGAAAAGTCAGGACTGGCCATTGCTGAAAGTGACATCATTAAGATCCCCAAAAACATACTCATAAGTCCTCCCATGTAATTCTAAATTACAATGGACAAATACAAATTTGGCAGAAAAATTGTGAATTGATCGGAGTGGTCTTGGTCTGCTAACCCACAGAAAATACGATATTAGATTATTTTCCCCTCCATTGGAAGACAGTCCCCCTTAAACTAAAAAAAATGGAGGGTACCATGAAAAATAGTTTAATAAAAAATACAGTCACAATTCTTAGCATCCTATTTTCAGCAATGACTTTTGCTCAAACAACAAATCTTCTTCTAAAGAAAGAAAGAGCAAATGAATATTTCAGTCAAACTGAAATAAACAAGAGTAATCTGTCTTATAAGTGGGAGACTAGAAACGAATTAGAGCAAGAGTCATCTCATTTCAATCGCATTGAGTTCTTAAATCAAGTAGAAAAGAGTGATGGTTCAGTTATCATTGATAGACCTGCTTACCGTTTTGATCTTGGGAAAATCGCCTTCTCTACGAAGAGTAAGCCTAATTTGTTGTGCCAGTTTCTAGGTTATAAAAAGGCAAAAAAAATCAATAAGTGGGTTAGTAGTTATCAAGGGCTCTACCACTACAACCTCACTGTCACGGGACAAAGAACTGGAACTCGTTCATCGGACGAAGAAATTTGGATGGAAATTCGCTGTGAATAAAAACTCTCGTCCGAACTAAAAAGAATACTGATAAGCTAACTGCGCCCCTTCTAAATCGGGAGAGGGCGCAACTTGAAATTGGTGGTTACTAGCATTTCGTTTGTGGTACTTTCCTACCTTATTCAGATAAACACCCCAGCCATATGACATCCCAATAGTCGCTCCCGCAATTACATCATGCAGGTAATGAGCACCATCGTTCATACGAGAAAAACAAACGTAAGTAGCTGCTCCGTAAGCAAGCATTCCCCAGCCAAAACCATGAACAGCATGGACCACGGAAGCAAAAGCAGTGGACATCGCCGCATGTGCTGAAGGAAACGATTTACGATCCTCACCATTAGGACGACGTTCTCTCACTGTATTCTTAAGCGTCCAAGTCACCAGTCCAGCATGGGCCAAAGCTTCTCCTAGTAGAACAACATTATCAAAGTGATGAGTTTCCCAAGCAGCAATACCATAAAGGACTGCAGCTCCAGTATAGCCAATCGCTAAATTGTAAGTTCCATACTTATCTCCCCAACGTCCATCTCCCCGTAGAGGTTTTTTATTCGAGGTATGACGAGTGTATTTTTTTGAGCTGTCATTCTCATCCACTAAAGTCACAATCGTCGCTGTTGTTCCTAACATAAAAGGATAACGAGCATTGGTGGTGACTGGAGTCGCGAGGTTAGTTACCTGACGATAAAGGAATTGGGCTTCCGCTTTGGCAGAAAAAAATAAGGCAAAAATGAGACTTAAGTAAGCGAAAATCATGGCTTTCCATACTCTCAACCTGATATCTTTTTGTCACTATTTTTTTTTCGTTTTGATATCACCCTTTGCGATAATTGGGTCAGATACAAACAAAAAAATAACGGAGGATCTTATGCAATTTTTAGTAGCAAGCTTATTGGTTATGGCTTCTTTCAGTGCAGGAGCAATCGAAGTCAAAAAAATTACTCACTCAACTTGTGATATCAGAGTTTGGGGTGAATTAAATGACCAAAAATATATTCTAGAAGAAAAAGGTTACAATCCAATTAATCCTCTCAGCAAGCCTACAGCTCCTTCTATTGGATTGGAGATGTATCAAGAAAAACCTAAAGCACGATTTTTGGAACAAGACGACAAACAGAATCCATATAAGGCAAAGGATCCTTTTGAAAAGAAAATTCTTTATACGATGGAATTAATCGACGGAAAAACAATGATTGGTTTTCAGCAAGGTTGTGAAGAGTCTGAGAATATGCATACTTGTACTAGTGTTCCACGCAAACTGGTAGCGAGACTACCAAAATGTGTAAAAAAATAACTCCACGTAAGGCCAAACCTAAAATGGCCTCCACACTCCACCTACATAAAAAAGCCCCTCTAAAAGGGGCTTTTTTATTTCTATTTAATCACATCAATTTGTTTGATTGCATAACCCCACTTAGTCAGGGTCGTATCGGAAGTGAACTTTAATTTCACTGTTTCACCTTCCACATATTCAGTTAGATAGTTTACACCCGCGCCTGAAATTTTCTCAGACTCAACACCTTTTCCATCTTGAATAGAAAGATAATCAAAGCCATTTTCTAGTTCAAACTTTTCAATCACTATACGGATATACTTCGCCCCTGGAACTGT
>JBEIOQ010000063.1:0-14097 GCA_040377495.1 Halobacteriovoraceae bacterium | reverse complement strand
ATCCCCACAGAGTTAGGCAAAGAGCAATGGACTTTAAACGTACCTATACACTACTCTCTCAATTAATCCTCAGTTTTGTTTTAACAACTCATTCTTTGGCTGCTGATACAAATCTGCTCAAATTTCGGTTGCATGACTTACGCACAGGAAAGCTTACAGATCTATCCATGTACCAGGGTAGACCGACCCTCATCACCTTCTTTCAAGCTCAATGTGCCAGTTGTTTAGAGCAGAAGACGGCCCTCGAATGTGTAGAAAAAAAGCATCAAGGGAAAATACGCATCATCTATTTGGGAGTTTTCTCTTCCAAGAATGAATTGTCGCAAGAACTAAAAATAAAAAAAATAACATATCCCGCTTACGAAGCAAGTTTAAGTTTTATCAAAACGGTGGGTGGTGTGAGTTACACTCCTTACACTCTGATCACCAACGCTCAAGGCGAATTCGTGACCAAAATCCAAGGAGTGTTAGCTTGTGCAAAGCTCGATCAATTACTTAAAGATAAAAAGATTCTTTAATTAATCAATACGATCAAAGGTACATTCATAACTCTTAATTTCCAAACCAACGGGAATAACCACTAAGGCAAGTGCCAGATAGCGCCACTTATCTTCTAGTTTCAGTTGTTTTCCATTTTCACTTAAAGTGAGAATAGTACGATCACGCATCATGGGTTCGTAAAAAAATGGAACAAATTCGTAATTATGATCACGCTGAACGTGAACCATCTTTCTTTCTTTCACATTAAAGCGGGGCTTACTCCCCACCCAAGTTTTTTTCGATAAATCAAGCGTACCAATCATTTCTCTTTCGTCTTCCTCACGTTTGGGAATATAAGTTATGGTTTTACACCCATCTTGTTTAATGGTGAAAACAACTTCTTTACCTTCATCTATTTTTTCAAAGTCATAATTACTAACCAGGGTAAAACCATCCCCGTCAGAAGTGGGGGCCGATAAAAACAAATTGGCGCTTGCAATTTCTTTCATCGCTCTTTTATTACAAGATTGTTTAGATAAAAGTTTATAGGTACCAGAAAAATCCACGCACTCTTTGGCTAAACTAAATTGAGATACTGTCAAAATTGCCCCAATTAAAATGAAATTTTTCATCGTTTTCTCCTCTGTGATGATGGTTACCTTGCATCATAACCCTACCAGGAGTGCCATTAGCAGAAAAAATCTTCTAGCAAACTTGCTTTCCCTCTCTCAAATGGGTAAAACTGCTGGCTAAAGAGAGCATAATGGTAGGTCGACTTCATTCACAATCCCGCTGCAAACGCTGTAAAATTCATTTTCTGCTGTGTTTTTGCGCCGAGATTCCTCGCCTCGATCTTTCGACTCACCTTTTAATTGTTATGCATAAAGGCGAAGTGCATCTTCCGTCTAATACCGCCACCTTGGCCAAAGAAAGTTTAGTCAATAGTGAAATTCGTTTAAGAGGGATTATTAATCACCCCATCGATCTAACTGACGTTAACAACGAAGCCTATCACCCCTTGGTGGTTTTTCCTTCTGAAGAGGCTGTTCCACTGGAAAGTTTAGATTTTAAAACGATCAGTAAACCTATTCGCTTAATTGTTCCCGATGGATCCTGGAACCAGGCCAAAAGTATAGTGAAGCGTGAACCTCTTTTAAGAAAAATACCTAAAGTGACAATTCCACTCTTAGGTCCAAGCCAATATAAACTTCGCCGTGAACCAAGTTTAGAAAGCGTTTCCACTTTTGAAGCGATTGCTCGCAGTCTTGGCGTTATTCATGGAGAGAAAGTGCAAAGTGAGCTAGAAAAAGTTTTTACGATAATGGTAGAGAGAACTTTATGGGCAAAAAATCGTCTGCACGAATCAGAAACCACTTTTCCTATTCCTGAAAAGGCAATTTACTACCGAGCCCATCCTCATCTCAAAGGAGACCTAAAATGATTTATGATATTGCGGTTATCGGCGGTGGCTCAGCCGGAACCATGGCCACTCTTCGCTCAGTCTTAAATAATGATTCGACTATTTTGTTTTCCGGTTCTAAGCAAAACAAAATCCGTTCTCGGGCCCAATGGGTAACGAAAGTCGAAAATATGCCAGGACATCTTCAATACAAGCGTGGCATTGAAGAACCTAATAAAGAAAGCCTGGAATGGCTGGAGACCGGAAACTTAAAAGATAAATTCACTTGGAAAAAAAACTTAGGCATCATTAAACTTGAAAAAGTGAAAGACATTTTTCACCTGACTGATAGTGAAGGAAATAAGCATCAAGCTCATCATGTTATTCTGTGTACCGGAGTCATGGATGTGCAGCCCATGATAAATGGGAAAATGGACGCTATATTCCCTTTCGCCAATATCGCTTTAATTGACTACTGCATCCGCTGTGATGGGCACCATAGCTTAAATTTACATACAGGCATCATTGGACATACCGAAAGTGCATTATGGGTAGCAGTGATGGTGAAAGAACGTTACAACAATCCCAGCATGAGTTTGTTTTTGAACGGAGAAAAGCTACAAATCCAAGATCAGATCCTGAACAAGTTAATCAAACTTTACGATATTCAAATTTATGAACCAAAAATCATTGAAGTAGTGGGAAATCCACAAGAAAAAACGTTAACCGGATTTAAGTTAGACAATAACCAAACCATGCGTTGTAATCTTGCCTTTGTCAGCTTAGGTATGATTGTCTATAACGAATTGGCCAAAAATTTAGGCGCGGAACTAGATCCACGAGGTTTTGTCATAACAAACACAAAAGGTGAAAGTTCAATCCCTGGTTTATTTGTTGCAGGTGATCTTCGTGCTAATGCTAAAAAGCAAATTTACACCGCTTGGGATATGGCCGTGGATAGCGCCGATGAAATTAATATGAGAATCAGAAGGACGCGACGTGAGCAACTTCTACAGTCACAAAATTAAAAAACCAATCCTTAATCTACTCAAACAAGGATTAACGCCGGAAGAACTGGCGAAAGCTTTCAGTTTCGGATTTATTTTCGGAATTATCCCTATCCTTGGAGTCACCTTCTCACTTTGTTTAATTACAGCGAAAATTTTGCGCTTAAATCAGGTAGCAATCCAAGTGGCAAACTATGCTGCTTATCCTGTACAATTTATTTTACTCATTCCTTTTCTTCATTTTGGTCAAAAAGTTTTCGGTGGAAATGTGCCTTTGGAAATCAAAAGCATGATGGAGCTTTTCAAAGAGGATACTGGGTTATTTTTTAGTCAATATGCGATTGTAGGCTTAAAAGGTGCAGGTGTTTGGCTAGTACTGACCGTTCCCCTCTATTTTTTACTCAATTTTATTTTTAGGTTCATTCTCAGGAAAATGCTCGTAAAATAAACGTCGTTTTTTCTCGGTGACTTTTCTCTCGGTCGGAAGAGTATAATTTTTTCGGCGATAGCCAGTTCGGTTCGGGTCACTGGCACATTGAATATAAAAATCCCTCATCTGACGAAAAATCACTAACAAGTTTTCTTGCTCTGTGGTTTTTTCAAATTGAGCTTTATTCAAAGCTTCTATTAATTGAAAAGCGCACTCAATGGTCGATAAACAGTCTTTGTGAGGTTGTTGTTTAATTAAAAATTCACTGGGTCGATCCGGAGTAAAACTTAAACGAGGAAGCGCTTGAAGATTTTTACTAAGTTTCAACATTTTTTTAGCGCATGGCCAGGTTCCATCCAAAATAAAGACGACTAGCTTTTTATCCTCTAACATAGAGGGGTTGAACTGATTCTCGGAAAGATTGAACGACTCTTCCCCTGGATAAAGTAGCATAGGAAAATGATTTGGATCAGAAATCAGTTCATTAACACGAGTATCTTCTGTGAAATCTACTCCATCAATCATTTCACTATTCAACAAAGAAACTTTGGTCAGCTTTCCTGTTCCAGCTTTTTCTTTTTTAAGTTCTTTGGGATGAATCAAAATAACAAACTTAGTATTCGTCTGGAAGGGCTTAAGAGAGCTGCATAGACAACTCAGCTTTGGCAAATAACAATGGTAACACATTTCTCTCATTTTACTTTAACTCTAAAAACGCTTGTAATTTCTGTGTATAAACTCCCCAAGACTCTTCTCCTAAAGAATGACGATCAACCAGTAAGTGTCTGGGGGATTCGGTCTTACGGTGCTTAAACACATGCTGAGGAATATCCTTTGCCAGCACCACAAGCTCTCTCACATTTAAGGCCTCATCTCCCTCATCTACTATCAAAAGACTGGGCGATTTAAAAGGGAGTGACTCTAAAATTTGAGCATGATTATAGAGATCATGGTAAATACTCATCCAAAGGCCTTTATGGACCTGGTAGTCTTTATAAAGTCGGCTAGGAACAAATAAGAAAGAAGGTAAAAAACGTGCCAAACTTAAGAATGTAGTCGGACGAAAAGCCGGTGCTAAAAAAATATTTTTCTTGGCCTCAGGAATTTTTCTTTGAGCAACGGCCACGGCATAAACTAAGCAGCTAATAGAAAAACCGCAAAAAATATAATCCCCTTTACACTCAGTCACTGCCACTCTCAATACTTCAATGGAACTGAGAATAGAAAATTCACTGGCATTACTTCCTTTCCCATGTCCAGGAAAAGTGAGAATAATGACGTCGTGACCCAAATCATTGTAAAGCTTTGCAAGCTCAAGCAATTTCTCTGGGTTAAGATTTAATCCATGGCCTAGGAGAACGGTGCCACGGTTGGTTTTGGATGTGCAAAGCTTCGTCATCATGGTATGACATTATAAAGGAGTTTTCTTTGTTGCACTATCTATTACAGCGAGTCCTTTATCTCTTCGTCAATACGATGAAGCTTACCTATCGCTTTAAAATGACTGGGATTGAGCATCGAGATGCCGCTCTGGCAGCTCATCCGAAAAACTCCTGTCTTATTCCTATCTGGCATGGACAAGCCTTTAGTATCTTGACTGCCCACGCTAATAGTTTTCCTTTTTTAGTAATGGCATCACGAAGTAAAGATGGTGATTTTGCCGCTTATATTAGTCAAAAATTTGGTTACGAAGTGGTACGAGGATCTTCACGTAAAGGTAATGTTGATAAAGGTGGAAAAGAAGCGAAGGAACTTTATATTAAACGTCTCAATGAAGGTGGTCAACGTGGTGGTATAACCGTAGATGGACCAAAGGGACCTCGCCATCAATGTAAACCAGGCATTGTGCAAATCGCTCAGGCCACTGATTGTTTAATTCTTCCCATTGTAGCGAGTCCTGCTCGTTACTGGAGTTTCAAAAAATCCTGGGATCAATTTCAAATCCCTATGCCATTTTCTAAGATTATTATTCGTCACGGTGAACCTTTTAGAGTTCCTAAAGAGATAAATACGCCAGAAGAAATGGAAAAAGTTTGTCGAGAACTAGATCAGCGCATTCTTGCCACCCAAAAAGACGCTGATCTGGATTTAAAATATTGGCTTAATGATCGAGGTTCTGCCCATTGTAGTAAATGTGGCACTTGATTGAGTTCGCGATAAAGCAATTCGCATGAGCTTTTTCGTGCAAAGATAAAAGCTCTGCTTCACTTGGTGCCGCTCCTTGAAAAATCACCTTCGGGTGAAGGTCAATTTTGGCCACACTCATTTTCCCCTCAGCATTTTTTTCAAGATAAGCAATAGCTTCATCCTGATAAGATAAGATATGCATTTTTTTCTTGGAACAAACCGCCAAGAAAGTGAGCATGTGGCAAGTGCTCAATGCACCTGCCAATAGTTCTTCAGGATTTGATTTGGTTTCATCCCCCACGAATTCTTTAGCAGAAGAGTTTCCAACGACCTGTCCTCCATTAAAAGCCAGTAGATGATTACGATTATAAGTATCGTAATCAAAATTAGCTTTATCATTGGTCCAGGTAACATTAACTTTATACTGCATTTTCTCTCCTACATTCGTGTTCTAGCTGACGAATGATAATCAGTGTATGAATGGAAACTATCCATTCCCAATTTAGTGAATTTTACTTTACGCTCAACACATTCTAACTCGAAAGCTTCAATAAATTCCATTAAAGAATGGTCGATCAGCTTCACGCGAGTAAAATCGATTACTATGTCACGGTTTAGAGGTAGTGAATACAACTTTTGTTTTAACTTAAATAAGTTCCAAAAAGTTGCCCCTTTCTTCATCACAACAATAATTGGTTGATTATGTTCCTTTAAATTGAGTACTTTTATATTTGAACTAAAAAACTCTCCAATAGTTAATCCTCGAATTAAATTGACTAAAATTTCAGTTGCAACACCGGCTGCAACACCGACCAGTAAATCAATTTTCAATGTGAAAAAAATGGTCACAACAAAAACCAAGAATTGATCAAAACCAATTTGGTACATATGTTTAAATTCTTTGGGATTGGCCAAGCGCCATCCTACCATCACAAGAATCGCAGCTAAGGATGCCAAAGGAATTTCTTGCAATAAATTTGGAAAAACCAAGACAAAAAACAAAAGTATCGCTCCATGAAAAAAATTAGACCAAGGACTTATCGCTTTATTATTCACATTAGAGGAAGAACGGACAATTTCTGCAATCATGGGTAGTCCGCCTAAAAAACCAGAGATTGCCGTCCCTAATCCTAGGGCCATAAGATCTTTGTCAAAATTAACTTTTCTCTTAAGAGGGTCAATGGTTTGAATGGCCGTAATAGATAAAATACTCTCTAAAGCTGCGACTAAAGCGATGGTTAAAGTGACTATCCAGAATTCATAGGTTGCAATGGCGGAGAAATCTGGATTAACAATACCGTTAAAAACGTCTTTAGGTAAGGCCACCAGATACTTCGGTCCAATTTCAAAGGCTTGATCCCAAACATGATACTCTTGCACTTCACTGAGATGTAAAATTCGATCAAATCCAATTCCGACAAGCACCACAAGCATCGGCACAGGTAATTTCTTCACCAAAGGATGGTTTATTCGAGGGATAAAAATAAGCATGAGTAAACTGATGATACCAATCATCGCAATTTGTGGGTTCATATGTAAAAAGGCATTGGGCAACTCAATAATGACTTCCATTATTTCTTTCCCCTGCGCCTTGGCGCCCAATAAGGGGAAAAATTGCTTGATAATGATGATTAATCCGATCGCCGCCATCATTCCATGAACTGCTGCAGATGGGAAAAAACTGGAAAGTTTCCCTGAGCGAAACAGACCAAAAATAATTTGCAAAATTCCAGCAAAAAAGATGGCTGCTAATGTTAAACGGTAACCTTGTTCTGCATTACCTTTACCAAGAGTATCAAGCGCATTGATGATGACAACAATTAAACCTGCTGCTGGGCCACAGATAGTTAAATAGGAACCAGTGAATAAAGCGACAATGATTCCCCCGACACAAGCGGCAATTATCCCGGCCATAGCAGGAAATCCTGAAGCCATGGCAATACCCAGAGACAATGGGAGGGCAATTAAAAAAATGAGAAAACCAGAAAGAAAATCACTTTTAAAATGATTTTTTAAATCCGCTATATTTAAAGAGAAAAAATTCATGTGTACCTCGCATCAACAATTCGTTAATAAAAATAAATTAAGCGAATTGCGGAGGCGGGATATCGCTCCAAGAGAATATATCAACAATGTAAAAGCCAATGACTTCTCTTTTTTGAGAAGAAAATCTGAATTCAATATGGGAATCGTCAAAATTTGGAATAATAGGAATGACATTTAGGGGGTATAAACAATCAACTCTATTTTCACCGATATTAGATATTTCAATTTCCGTCACCACTTTATAAGTTTGGTCTTTAAAAGAAAGTGCCCCTACCAAGAGAGTTAGAGTTAAAAGAGACAGAAAAATGCGAATGTATTTCTGCATAAATTAATCATCCGTCTCACCAAGATTTGTGTCAATCTAATTTATATTGAAGAAAATTCATTCTAGAGAGATAATTAATAGGCTATGCGAGATTTAGGAATTGTATTAACGGGAGGAGGAGCTAGGGCCAGTTATCAGGTCGGAGTTCTTCGTGCCTTATATGAGATAACGAAATCATCTAATAAGAATGAAACTGCGTTTGAATATCTCTCAGGAACCTCCGCAGGTGCCATAAATACTGCTTTTTTAGCCAGCCATGCGGAAGATCCTGACCGAGGAACCAGAGAATTAATCAAAGTTTGGAGCAAACTGGAACCATCTCAAGTATACAAAACAAATCCAGTCTCCCTTTCTCAAATTGGAGCAAAGTGGATTACGGGGTCTATGTTTGGTGGATTGAAAAAAGAAGGTTCATCCATCAACTATTTATTGGATAATGCCCCTCTTAAAGAATTATTAAAAGGCTGTATCGATATGGATATTGCTATGGATAATATTCGCCAAGGAAAAATTAAAGGCATGGCCCTCACTGCCACCAATTATTTTAGTGGTGCCAGTGTTGTTTTTTATGACACCCACCGCGAAGTAAAGCCTTGGTATAGAACTGATCGTTTTGCCGTACAAACGACATTTACTCACGATCATATTTTAGCTTCCAGTGCGATTCCTTTTTTCTTTCCTCCGACCAAAATCGGAAGAAGTTTTTACGGTGACGGTTGCGTTCGACAAACTACACCTATGAGCCCATGTATCCATTTGGGTGCGAAAAAAATTATTGCGGTAGGGATTCGTCACCTTCGTCCCCAAGAACGAACAGTAGAATTGACCTTGGCCCACCAAGACACAACACCTGGACTGGCCCAAATTAGTGGGATTACCTTAAACTCTGTTTTTTTAGACTCATTAGAATCTGACGTGGAAAGAATGGAACGGATTAACCAGACGCTCAAAAAAATTCCCGATCACCCGGAACTCAGAAGCATCCCAGTGCTTATGCTTCGTCCGAGCCAAGATTTAGGTCTTATTGCTGGGCAATTTATCAAAGATTTGCCTCGCACATTGCGCTATTTACTACGCGGAATTGGTGCGAGTGAGGAAGATGGAACCGATCTTATTAGTTATCTTGCCTTTGATAACTCTTTTACCCAGCCGCTGATTGATCTTGGCTATCACGACACCTACCGTAGAAAAGATGAAATCGAAGCTTTTCTTGCTCTCTAATCTCATCTTACATTCATCAAATTAAAACGTAATTTAGTTGAAGAGGTGAACGCATCCTTTGTAGAATAATCACGTCTATCAGGAAGGATGTTTATGAAAAAATTTAATGTGGCTATTTTGGGTGCTACTGGAACCGTCGGCCAAAAGGCCATCTCTATGCTTACCAATCACCCTTTTCTAGAGATCACGGAAATTGCTGCCAGTGATGGAAATGCAGGGAAACGTTTTGGTGATGTGGTTAACTGGCGTGATGAAAGTGAACTTGCTCCCCACTTTGCTGACATGAAATTAAAATCCTGTAAAGAGGTCACAGCACCTTACGCGATCAGTGCCCTGCCGGGTGAATCGGCCCAAGAGATTGAACCTTTTTTGGCCAGTAAGGGAATTCACATTTTTAGTAATGCTTCTACTTTTCGTATGGACAGTAAGACTCCACTGTTAATCCCAGAAATTAATCCTGATCATATAAAATTAATTGAAACACAAGCGACGAAAGGAAAAATTGTCACTAATCCTAACTGCTCCACCGTCATGTTAGTCTGTGCACTTAAGCCATTGATGAGTTTAGGTAAGCTAAAGCATGTTAGTGTGGTGACATTACAAGCAGCCTCGGGAGCAGGTTATCCTGGCGTTCCATCACTGGATTTAATTGGCAACACCATACCTTATATCGGCAATGAAGAAGATAAAATTGAAACCGAGTCTTTGAAAATTTTAGGACAACTGGGCAGTGGGACTATTTCCAATGCAGAATTCGATATCACATGTCACGTTAACCGTGTGCCAGTTGCCGATGGACATTCTGTGGTTATTCATGCTTTCTATGAACACGATGTCGATGCAAATAAAATCAAAGAATTATTTTTAAAAAATCAAACTCTCTACAAAGTCTACGATGACAACACCCGTCCTCAACCTAAACGTGATCTTACTGCCTACGATATGCGCATTCATATTGGGCGAATCAAACAAGGGGCAACAAAAAATGTAGTGGGTCTACTTAGTCTTGGTCACAATCTAGTTCGCGGAGCTGCAGGCGCTGCCATCATTAATCTTGAACACTATTTAAAAGAGACCAAACAATTATGAAAAACCTGATTGTCGCAAAATTCGGCGGCACCAGTATGCAAGATGCTGTTTCTATGCAGGCAGCAGCCAAAATTGTTTTAAGCAATCCTGACATTGCTTTAGTCGTCGTTTCAGCGACGGCCGGCACCACCAATTCATTATTAAAACTAGCCCATCTTTACGGAAACCTAGATTTATTTCATGATCACACCACCATTGAGCAAGAATGCCAGTTACTGACTGATCGTCATGTAAAGATCGCTGAAGAACTAAAACTTGATTATTTGAAGCGCGATATTCAAGAATTATTTTTAGAAGCGAAAGTCGTCGGAAAAACCCTGACCAAAGGTTTAGTCAGCGAAAGTTTAAACTATAAAAAACAAGTGGACCGTTTACTCAGTATTGGTGAGAGAACGTCGAGTTTAATTTTTGCTACTTATTTAAAAAGCCAAAATTCTCATTTTGATGTCTTTGATGTACGCAAAGTACTCAAAACCAATGCGAACTATAATCACGCTGAACCATTACTCGAAGACATCCCCAAAGAAGTATACAAAGAGTTGGCGGAACCTCTAAAGCTTGGAAAACGTTTCGTCACTCAAGGTTTTATTGGCTCCACTATCAATGGCAATACGACAACTCTGGGACGTGGGGGGTCTGATTTTTCTGCCGCTCTTTTGGGGGCAGCCATTGATGCTAAAGAAATTCAAATTTGGACTGATGTGGCCGGCATGTTTTCTATGGATCCACGGATTGTGCCGGAAGCGAAATTGATTGAGACTTTAAGCTTTGCTGAGGCCAGCGAAATGTGTAATTTTGGAGCCAAGGTGCTTCATCCTTCCACCATCTATCCTGCACTATCAAAAAATATTCCAGTCAAGATTTTATCTACCTTTGAACCAACTAAATCAGGAACCACCATTCAAAACATAGTGGAAAGTGTTCCCACTTACCGCAGTGTTACTCTTCGAAAAAAACAAACACTGCTCTTACTCTCACAAACCAATAAACGTCTTGAGCATAGTACCTTGAGCCGCGTGTTTCGTTTATTTGATGAATATCATGTCCCGGTAGATCTGATTAATACTTCGGAAGTGAATCTGGCCATTACGCTAGATGAAAGTATGAGTGAAATATCCCTCAATCCTAATTTCATCGCGGGATTAGAAAATATTTGTCAGGTACAAACCATCAAGAACTTGAATCTGGTTGGAGTCATTGGTAACAATCTACGTTTTGAAAAAATACTTAATTCCGTTCAAAAATATAATTTAAAACTTATTAATTATGGGGCGAGTTCACATAACATTTGTTTTTTGGTTCCTGAAAATGAGGCCATTGCTATGGTGAAGACCCTGCACCATGACTTAATTGAGGTGGTATCATGAAAAAAATTTCTGTTTTAGGTCGTGGAAAAACGGGTGCTAAAGTGATTGAGCTTTTAAACGATCACCATACCTTTCGCCTGCAGGAAGTTTTTCATTCGGAAAATCCACTGACCTTAAAAAAGTTAGAAGAGGCTGATGCTTTAGTCGTTTTTGTGAATGGTGAAGTGCTTTTAAAACTCATGCCCATTCTCATGCGCTATGACCGTCCTATTGTATGCGGAACCACTGGTTTTGATTATCATGCCTACGCTGCTGATCTGAGTCTACGTAAAGCCCCTTGGGTTTACGGCACAAACTTTTCTCTAGGCGTGCATATTATGCGTAAAATGTTAGAGAGCTTAAAAGCAACCTCTGAGCTTTTTGACCAATCATCCATCCAAATTCATGAAGTTCATCATACCAAAAAACTGGATGCTCCCAGTGGGACCGCCAAGAGCATGAAGGAATGGCTGGGACCAAAACATCAGGACGCACTCATTACCTCGGAGAGAATTGGCGATGTGGTAGGTAAACACACGCTAACCTTCAAAACAGAATTTGAAACGTTGTCCATTACTCATGAGGCCCACGACCGCTTGTTATTCGCCAGTGGGGCCCTCAAAATTTTAGAATTACTTTACAACCATTCACCGAAACAGAATTTTCTTTCGGTGGAGCAATACTTAGATCAAACTCTTTTTCATAAACGCTAGGAGACAGCATGAAACTAGAAAACTACCCTCTTTGGACCGCTGTGGTCACCCCTTTTCACCATGATCAGACCATTGATTATGTTTCTTTTGAAAAAGTTCTTCTGGAACAGGAAGAAGCCAAGAATGGTGTAGTGATTCTAGGCAGTACAGGAGAAAACTTAAGTTTTTCTGACGAAGAGAAAATCGATATCGTGAATTTTGTTTGTGATCTGGAATTAAGTATTCCTATCATGGTCGGAATTCCTGGCTATTATCAAGAAGGTGCTTTAAAGTGGCTTCGCCATCTTAAAAATTTTCCGATTCATGCTTACCTCATGGTGACGCCGATTTATACCAAGCCTAATGAAGTGGGACAATATGAGTGGTTTAAAACTCTAATGGATGAAGCCAATCATCCTTGCATGCTTTATAATGTGCCTTCTCGTTCGGGAACAAAACTCAATCTAGAGGCGATGAAAAAACTGCTCGGCCACAAAAACTTCTGGGCAATCAAAGAGGCTAGCGGTTCAGTCGAGGAATTTTCAAGTTACAAAAAAAATCTTCCAGGTGTGGCGATGTATTGCGGTGACGATGGGCTGATGCCAGAGTTTGCCCAAGCAGGAGCGGTGGGATTAGTTTCTGTCGCTGGAAATGCCTGGCCCAAAGAAATTCATGCCTTTGCCAAACTCTGTGTTTCCAAAGAAATTAAGGAAACGAAGATGTGGAAAGAAGCGTGCGATTCACTTTTTCTTTGTAGCAATCCAGTACCAGTAAAATGCTTAATGCATGCTACAGGAAAAATTGAAACACCTAAATCTCGGCCACCACTAAGTCATCAAGATCTCCACCAACTACCGGTGATCTTAGAGCACCATAAAAAAGTCACTGACTGGGGTATCAATGCAAAACTTTAATGTCGAAGAATTCCTCTCTCAACTAGAATCTGGCAAGCTCCGCGCTGCCGATTATAAAGACGGCCAGTGGATTGCCAACAGTTCTGTCAAAGAAAACATTCTCCAAGTTTTCAGACTGGGACAATTAGAAGAAATGAAAGGTGCCTATCAAACGTTTATTGATAAACACACTCTTCCCCCAAGACGTTTTACCCTGGCCGATAAAGTGAGAATGGTTCCCGGTGGATCTTCTGTTCGTCGTGGAGCTTATGTTGCTCCTGGAGCGGTGATCATGCCTCCAAGTTATATCAATATTGGCGCTTACGTCGACGAAGGCACGATGGTGGACAGCCACGCCTTAGTTGGCTCGTGTGCGCAGATAGGTAAACGCGTGCATCTTAGTGCTGGAGTGCAAATCGGTGGCGTGCTTGAGCCCATTGGTGCTCGCCCAGTGATTATTGAAGATGATGCTTTTATCGGGGCCGACAGTGTGATCGTTGAAGGAATTATTGTAGGCAAACGCGCGGTGATTGCACCTGGAGTAATTCTCTCTAAGGCGGTGGCAGTTTACGATTCTGTTCTAGGCAAAATCTACGAACGTGGTGCTAAAATTCCTGACAATGCTGTTGTGGTAATGGGTTCACGTCCACTGAAAAATGAGTTTGGAAAAGCCCAAGGGTTGCAAATTTATACACCGGTGATTATTAAATACCGAGATGAAAAGTCAGAAGCGAGTTTGGTGCTAGAAGAAGCTTTACGCTAGCTTTCTCTATCGATAATGATTGACTTATTAGACACTCGAATCGAGTATAGCTAGATGCGCATTATTTCTCAAATTCTCATTCTCTATTTTATTTTCTCTGCAGGGATTTCTTTGGCCTGTATTGAAGCCGATCCCTATTTTTATAATGAAGTTGAGACAGCATCTGAAATGGAAGGAGATTCCTTCGTCGATGCGCCACTTCTCATTGGGTTTCTGAATTTTAGAGCGAAATCAATCAATTACTCTCAAGTAGTTCCCCTTCTCTTAAAATCGAGCATT
>JBEIOQ010000003.1:0-41693 GCA_040377495.1 Halobacteriovoraceae bacterium | reverse complement strand
TCTTCTGCATTACTGACAATAAAACTTTCACCCGCTCCAAATAAAGAAAGAGTGCAGAGATTTTCTTCAATCCACTCAGCTGTCATCATAGTGGCAGAAATAGTACGAATCGTTAGGGCCGAATGAACTTTATCGTGAATAACTTTATAAATGTAAGGATCAGGAAGAGAAAAAGAATAAAGTCCCATTTTGTTAGCCGAAACAGGTTCGGAATGGTTTTTAAAATAGTCCCAAAGGTTCCAACTAGAATGCATAGAGAATCATCTCTTGAAAATTCTGTGACAAAGACAAGGCCATATTTTTGACTGTTCTCTCCATCGCACCTTTATTCTGTGTAAAGTTCACTTGTCCGCCTGCTTCATCATGAATCTCACGGTTAAAACTTCCCACGACATTAATCGTTTCATTGAAAAGAATCTTAGGATTACCTTTTAGGGCCGGGCCTAATTCCGAAGTAGCCAGTTGAATATCTTGATCACTTGGATCTTTAATAAGGATAAAGCTTACACTGACCGAAATTTCGGAAGCAAATGGCACGAAAAAGTCAGAGCGTCCCGCCAGGGATTTTGGAGCAACTGAGTTTGTAATCTTGTAACCAGTCGTCCTCATCGCTTCTGAAACTTTATCTTTTGAATTGATCACTGCGACTAAAACAGCATCTGCATGACCAGAGTCTGCCCCCAAAACTTCTAAACGAGGAAATTGAGCAAGCAGCAAGCTAATTTCTTTAGTGAAAGGAGCGGCCATATTGGGAAATGGGCTTTGATTGAGAAACATAGGAACAGCTACAGTTCTAATGCCATAGTTTTCAAAAGGATTAGATTGGCCCTTGAAACGGTAACCACTGCACGCACTCAAGCAGGTCAAAATCACCAAAATCAAAACATGAAACTTCATCTCTCAAGCTTATAATCCGTGACGTAAAACATCTAGGCATTTTTCCAATTTCTTAGAGTCAAATCGTTCTGAAGTATCGGCCTTAAGTAGACTTAAGGCCTGTTTTTGACGTTCTTTGATTGAACCAACGGCACTCGACGCATAATTATCGAAAACATTGGCGATACTGACTATTTTTGCCAACTCATAAATTCTAGTTCCTCGCAATTTTTTGGGGTAGCCGGATCCATCACAATGCTCGTGATGCTCAGCGACAATCTTAACCACTTCTAAAGGTAAACTTTTAAATTGGGATATACTATCTCGCCCCAGTTCTACGTGAGATCTCATCACTCTCTGATATTCAGATTCTGAAGCAGTTTCTAACAATTTAGGATCGATCATGGTTTTACCAAAATCGTGTAACAGGGCCCCCATATAAACGTTTTCTAAAATTAGTTGATGGTTATAACCCAAGTTATAACAGAGATAGACTGAAAGTGTTGCGACATTTACGGAGTGTTCAGCCACTGATGGATTATAATTAATTAATTTATTGAGACAGCTTTGTGATGATTTTCTGCTACTTAGGACTTCAATAAACTTACGTGTTTTATCCTGAAGCTCACGGCATTTCTCATCTGTAATTTCCCCAGAGAAAATTCTAAAAAGATCCGTCTTAATTGATTCGCGCTGATCAACCAGATCCTTATTTTTTATTCCAACATTCTGAATCATTTCTTCTTTCGATTTTACTTGATGGCGCAAATACCACTGATCAAAAGCCTCTACCTTGCCCACTAAACAAAAAACGAAATCGAGCTTTTTATTGAAGAATTCATTATACTTGGCCCCAGGAAGGACATCTCCCTCTGTTTTATATTTGATAAAATGTCCGTTAAGGAATAAATATAGATCAGCGGGAAGAGGTTGTTCTGGAACCAATTGCGAGAGACTGAGGGAAATATAGCGCTCTTTATCTTTCATATTCGTCTTATAAGTGATTGTATTATTTTAACACTTTTTTAAACAAATATAATGAAAAAATTTGATCAAATTTTAAACAATTCCAAATCCAGCAAGTGGACAAAAAATGAACAATCTTACTCTAGTGAGATGAGCATTTTCGACTTTATCATCTTGATCAAAAACTGGAAATCGGTGGTGGGTGACATGCTAGCAGCCAACTCCATTCCGCTTAAAATAAACCATGGAACTCTTACTATTATCACTAAACACTCGGCTATCTCAAACGAACTTAACTTTATGAGTTCAGCAATTAAAAATAATATAGTGAAAGCCTTTCCACAGCTAAAATCAGAGATTGAAAGAATTAATTTCCAAAACTCTCCTCTCATTTTTGAACAAATGAAGGAGGACGAAAGAAAATATGAAGAAACGAAGCTTAAACAGAAAAACTTAAACCACCCCTTCTCTCCTGAATATCGTGCGCGATTGAGTGAAGCGAAAGAGTTTTTTAAAGAAACTTTTGAAGCCAATAATTCGGAAAACCCCATAGATCCAGAATTGGAAAACTTACTTCTATCTCTAAAAATTCAAAAAGATCGTACTAGTTAGAGCATGAGCGTAGTAAGTCGAGATAATGTTTTTGCTCGTCTTGTAAAAGCATCAATTGATAAAAAGCATAAGCACAAGCCTCCCTTTTCCCTAGCATTTCCTGGTATTGTTTACGCTTAAGGGCAAAACTAGGCTTTTCAAAATCTTTTTGATTTTTTTCCAATTCTCGCTTCAATGGCTCAATACTTAGAAGGTTTAACCAAAGACTTGTCTCGTGAGAAGTCTTCTTTTGATTATAGATTTTTAAAACTTGGTCTGTAATAATTTGTCTTCCCTCCGTCTTCGCGGGATAATAAGTATTAAAAATCCATCCAACATTTTCAAAATGATTTTTAATTAAAAACGGATCTAGGTATTTTTCGGCCATATCAAACTTTTCTTTTTCTGAAGTAATGTCATGAACCATAAAATACCAAAAATGAAAAAATGATTTCCCTTCCTTAACGCCTTTTAATTCTTTCAAGGCAAGATCTAACGTAATGTCATATTCTTTTAGTGCATTTAATTCTTTGTTTAAATCTTCATTATTAAAAGCTAAGAAATATTGGACAAGCATTTGAGAAAGAAGAGGATTGCTTAAATTCTCTCTTATATACTTCAGAGCAATAGAAATTGAACCTATAATAAGACTTCTCTCTTTAGCCCAAATAGTCTTAGGCAAATTACACTCTTGAAAAAAGATATAATGGGGATCCCTAAAAACAATTTTTGTAATTAATTCTTCCGCTCCAGCGTAATTTTTAACCTGCAAATAAATAACCGCCATTAAAAGGTCATTAAGAGCATTGGAAGGCAATTTTTTTAAGTTCTTTAAGTATGATTCAACATGGGTAATACGTTTCACTTCACTGGTTGGTACATTAAAAAAATCATTGGATTTGATAAGTATGTCTGTCATTTTATTAGGTAAACATTTGGCTGAAAGGTCAGGTGTAGTGGTTAAATAAAAAGCCCATGGTGTAATCTCAAAATGAAATTCACCCAGGGAATTTTTTAATGGAGGAAACTGAAAAAGTTTTTTTTTTGAGGCGCTATTTCTTGCGCCTGAACCGATTCAATCATTGATAATGCTTGAACATTCAGTTTCTTAGCAATACCTTTTCTAAAATAGATCGCGATTACGACTATTACTGCCAGGACAATCATTGTCCAATATAGTTTGGAACTTTGGTTATTTTGAATAACCGTTTTGGGAGGTTCAATAGATTTCTTTTTGAGAGGAACTTCTCGTCTTTTAGGCGGAGTAATCGTCACACTTTCAGTTTTTTTTTCTGGGGTATCTTTTGGTGCCTGTTCTGCTGCTACTGAGGTTTTGGGAAGCTCTGGAGTTTTCTCTTCTATAACTTGCTTAGCTGGTTCAGCTGCTTTTAAAGGAGCCATTGAGCCCATATCAGGGTAATCAAGATCGTCATTAGTAGGGTATTTAATTTCGTCGTCGATCGCAAAACCCTTTTCTTCAATTTTTTTGACTTCGATAAAGCCCGTGGTTGATGTCGTACCTAAGAGAACATCCTTAGCTTCACTAATCGGATTAAACTCTTGGATATTTTCTGCTAACAGATACTTTTCTATCAGTGATTTTTCCTTAACAAAAAACCAATAACCATTACCTGAACAAAGTTCGTCATCAGGCTTAACAGAATTAGATTTATAGAGCTCTATGATCTTCGCTTTCGAGACCGGCCCTAAAATATGATTCGATTTTGTTCGAATTAACCAATTCTTAAGCAACATTTTCTCCTACTAGAAAACAAAAGCTAATAGACGTCCGATATCGTCGTCTGAGAAGCGTAGTCCAGCTCCTGCTGAATAATTTTGTTTCTGATTTTTTCCAACGAGATCTTCTGCAGATAATCTCAAATATAAAACACTCCAAATATGAAATTCTGAAATCAAGCGAAGATTAGGTCCAATAGACTTTCTGTAATCAAAAGCTTCAAAAGTAAAACGTGTTCCTTCTTTTTGAGGATAATAATCAATACCTAGACCACCCGTAGTTTCAATTAAACCTGCACGTAGTGCGAAATCGTCCCATTTACGTCCCAATTGAAAGTTAAAACGATAAGAATTTTTATAAAATTCTGTTCTGGTTTCTACATTGGTAGCACCACCATTACTTGATGTTTGAATTTCTTTTTCTTTTTTAACACCAAATTCAGAGCTGACAAGACCAAAACGATAAAATCTTTCTGGGGAAGTATTAAGATCTAAATTAATCATCGTTGCTTGATCTGTAGCTGTTCCAACTTGAGTAAACATTGATAGTTCCGTTTGCATCATATTCACTCGGTTCACAATGCGATTTACACCCGCTAGAGTTTCCGTAACCTGATCAATTACCTCTTCATCACGAAGAAGTTTTCCAACTGTTCCTTTCCCTTTTTTTACGTCACCCACAATGGAACTTACGTCGGCCATTGCTTTCTTAGCGTCATCCAGGATTGGTCCGATTTTTTTCGCATCAGTTAAGAGCGAGTCAGGATTCTCTTCATTAAGTTGATATTCAAGTGAGTTCGAAATTTTCTCTAAGTTTGCAATCGTCTTATTAATTCGATCTTCATTTCCAGCAACAATTTTGCGGAGTGATCCCGTGATGGCCTTCGTATTATCAGCGATTTCCGCGATATCTTTCATAATTGCTTTGAGCGGAGTTTCTTGTCCCTCTGGAGTAATCGTTTCTCTCACACTTTTCATTACTGCTTTTACGTCACCTAAAATTTCTGAGGCATCTTTAGCGATGTCGTCAAAGCCACCACCAGTGGCATTTCGTATTAAACCATTAGGTGGGATTGGTTTGCCATTAGGATCACCAATATAGATATCTAGAAATTTGTCTCCTAAAAAACCAACTGACTTTATTCTTAAAAGTGAATTAGTCGTAAGAGGAATTTCGTCTTGAACTTCAAAGGTGATAAGGGCCTGGGATCCCTGTAAATCGATGGATTTAATTCTACCAGCAGTGATACCTGCTACTTTGATAGGAGTTTTTGGAAAAATCCCAGATGCATCTTCAAGAATTGTACGATATTGCGTGTGCTTTCCAAAACCAGATTGGTTGGAAGTTACTTTTAAAGACATAAAAACCACGGCCGCAATTGCGAACAAGCTTAATAGGCCTACTTTGAGTTCGTTCAAGTTCTACTCCAAAAAGGAAGTGCGAGGAATCATTAGAATTATTCTAAACCAGATTGGTTATAACTCAAGAAATCTTCGTACAAGTGGGTTTGTTGATTGACGAAATTCAGCCACAGGTAAATGCTCAACAATTCTCCCCTTATCTAAAAAGGCGACATAATCAGAAATTTTGAGAGTGGCATCTACATCATGAGAGATAATAACCGAGGTAAGTTGTCTTTCTTTGTTGTTTATGGCTGTATCACGAATTAAATCGTTGACCATTTTTGTAGTAATTGGATCTAAACCTGTAGTGGGTTCATCATAAAGAAGAATTTCAGGGGTCAAAGCAAGTGCGCGTGCCAGCCCCACCCTTTTTCTCATTCCACCCGAAATTTCTGAGGGAAGTTTATGCACAGACTCTGGCGTTAAACCACAAGCTTCTACTAATGATAAAACCTTTTCCTCGATCTGACTTTCCGACATCGGAGAGAATTCTCTTAGTGGAAAAGCAATATTCTCGAAATTGGTAAAAGAGTCAAACAAAGCCGCATATTGAAAAAGCATACCAAACTTTTGACGGAACTCACGCATTTGAAAAGGATCAAGATCATTTAAATTCTGTCCCATTACAACCACATCACCGGAAGTTGGTGTAAGTAAACCTAAAGTATGTTTGATCAAAGTCGATTTACCCGCACCTGAAAATCCTAAAATGGTGGTGATTTTTCCACGAGCAATATTAAAATTTAGATTTTCTAGAACAGTATGTCCTTTAAAGGTTTTGTTCAGATTTTTAAACTCAATAGCGTATTCAATATTTTGCATTTACAACACCTGAACTAAGAAACTGGTCAGGAAAAAATCAAAGATCAAACAAATGACCATCCCCCAAACTACGGCCATATTAGTACCGCGTCCTACTCCTTCAGCACCACCACTTACTTTAAATCCATGGTAGCAAGCGATTACTGAAATAAGAAAACCAAAGAAAAAAGCCTTGATTAAGCCTTCCATAATATCTTGCACGTACATAAAAGATGAAACTTTAGAAAAATACATCACTTCGTCAATTTGCAATACTTTCGTCCCAATTAACCAAGATCCAATGTTACCCACCAATAAAAAAACTGCGGCAAGTAAAGGCAACGCCAAAGTAGCGGCCACCACTCTAGGCACAGCTAAGTATTGAATTGAATCAACACCCATTACTTCCAATGCATCAACCTGTTCAGTCACTTTCATGGTTCCAATTTGGGCAGCAATCGCAGCTCCACATCGTCCTGCGACGATCAAACCCGATAAAACAGGAGCAAGCTCTTTGGCTAAACTAATCGCGACAATCGGTCCGATAAAAGAGTCGGCTGATATAACTTTAAAGCCTAAATAAGTTTGATAGGCCATAACTGCGCCAGAAAAGCTTGCAGTTAAACCAACGATGAATAAACTTTTGTTTCCAATAAAATAAAGCTGTTCAAAAAGTAGTTTCGTACGGAAGGGGGGTTTCACCATCCAGTAAAAGACTTGTCCAACAAAACGCATGAAAGCACCCAGACCTGATAGGTTATCTAAAACCTCAGCTCCAAACCACTCTACTATTTCAGTAATTTTATTCGATGACTTTGTTACCATATTTTCTAATTATAGACGATAAATCTTAGGAACACGAAGGCTAATATTACAAAATAATTCGTAAGATATTGTCCCTATTTGATCCGCCATGCGGTTAATTTCTTTATAATCTTCATCCCAAAAAATGAAATCATCGTGTTGTTTGATTTTACCTTCTGATTCTGGTGGAAAAATAAAACTCACCATATCCATGTTTACTCGACCAAAAATTTTTCCTGTTAAACCTTTCACTGTTTTTGTTAATCCGGAATATGAACGACTAATGCCATCACCGTAACCCAGGCCCACAACAACCACTAACGCTTTTTCTGGTGTTACCGGACCACCATAACCCAGAGGAGTTCCTCTTTCCGCCATAAATGTTCTTAAAACTTTCGTTTTCAGCGTTGATATATTTTTACCTTGCCAGCTTGCTTTAGAGAAATCCACCATCGAACTTGGTCCATAGGCCATAATTCCTGGCCTAACATGGGTTTCTTGTACACCGAATTGCTGTTCAATTGCCCCCGAGTTAGAAACAGAGGTTCTCTCTAAGACAATTCCATTATCTTGAAAGCATTTTTTTAGACTTAAAAAACGATCATATTGCTCCGCACTTCTTTTACTTTTCTCTAAACCAGATGAAGAAAAGTGAGTCATCAAATGATAAACACTTTTACGGCCGGATTTTTTGATTTTTTGCGCTACTTTTTCCACATCAATGTGGTCAAAACCCAAACGATACATCCCTGTATTAAATTTCAAAGATAATGGTACATACTGAAATTCTTTATTCTGCAAAAACAAATCAAGTGATGTTAAGTCTGCAATCACGGGAAGAATTTTATATTGTGAATAGTAAGAGAAATAATCTGGTTGAAAGAAGCCTAAATCGGAAAATACATAAAGATCGCAGCTTAAGTTAGGTAGTTCTTTGCGAAGAAAAAGTGCTTCTCCTAAACTAGCACATCCAAGACTTCTGATACCTACATTCTCTATGCTAAATTGGGAAACTTCTTTGATCCCATGGCCATAAGCATTGGCTTTAACCATCAGCAGGGTTTCTGCTGATGGCGAAAGTTTTTTTATTTCCTGTAAATTATGGGCAAGTCTGGAAAGATGGACCGTGAACTCAGAGCCTAATCTCATACATCACGCAATTCTCTGCGAGGTACAGTAAAAGTTTTATTTCTAGGCGCGATTTGAATCGTATCAAAAGCTCGTTTCGCTTCTTTAGCTGCAATCGCTACGGCGCGATCAATATCGTCAAACTCACGATCGATATGGCCCATTAAACTATATGAGGTCAAAGGAATTTCTTTAATTTCTGGATAGAGATTTAAAGCAAGACTTGCTGACGAATCTTCAAAATAGCGCCAGTAAGAAAATCTCACAACAAAATCTTCTAAACGGTGCATGAACTTCGTTAAATCGTCTGACTTCACCAGGAAATTCATATGATAGACACCGAACTCTGAAAGCTTGAAATCATTTCCACATGCTTTTTCTAACTCTATAACGAAATCACTATAAAACGTTTTCCAGAAGAATCTCATTTTGGATTTAGATTTAATTCCATCCACTAGATTTTTAAAACTTAGATTAACTAAACGTATCTCAGCTGCTTTTAAATTATAGTGATGTTCATCAATAATATGCATCAACTCCCAAGATGAAAGATTACTTTCTGTTTTAACTTGATTTTCTTTCACTTGCACTTGAGCTAGCGAACGTGCATACACGCCACTTAATAACTTAGAAAAAACTTCCCAGTTAAATTCATCGCGTACACCTTTCTCTACATTCACATACATCAACATATCTGGACATTTTTTTGCCCCTTGGATTTTGACCGTCATTACGTCGAGGCCCAGTTGATCGATCGCCACTTGCATACTCATGTTACGTGCGTTCTCAGTAATTCCCTCCTTCGCGAGGGAACCCAGCCAGAGAGAAGGAAGTTCATTGTATTTAGCCATTTTCTTTACTGGGGCGACTAGTTTCTGGGCAGTACCATTGAGTTCATACAAACCAAAATTGATCGTTCTTTCCCACTGATTCATCGTATTCAATAAAGCATCCATAAAAGGTGCTTTTTGCATTCTATTTTCTAGCTGCTCCACCAGTTCCATCGCTTCCTTAGTCCTTTCTTCTCTATTTTTAAATTCAGAGATATCGGAAACTAATCTAGCTGTCCTATTTTTCAAACGGAGAATAGCTTCTTCGTTCACTACATTTTGATCTTTTAACTCAGTCTCTGATTCGAGACGAGTTACTATATTCTTTAATTGATTAGTTAAATCCATTGTCTCACTAACCACACCAAGATTAGTGAAACTAGCAATTGAGTTCGCCAGAATTTTCGTCGCTTCAGTATGATAAAAAGCTAATTGTAATGTTTGATCTTTCACCCGCGGATGATTCTTTAACACTAAATCACCTTCACTCATACGTTTCACATCAATGATCGCAAAACTTGGTAACCCGTTAGTTAGAGTTTCACGCCAAAACATGGAAAGTGAATTATGGTAGAAAGAAGTAAGGCCGTGATTCTTTTTCAAAATTTGCGCCATCTCTTTGGCTACAATCAAATCTTCAATGACAATCGCCACTTTAGTATTTTTATCTTGAAAAAGTTTGTCGTGATTTACTAGGCTCATAGGAATCTCCATCCATGCAAAATTTAAAGACAAAAACCTCAATGTTTAAGTCTTGTAATATTATGACTTTGATAGGGATTATTTGACAAGTTTCACTATAAGATTTTCAGCCTCTTTTCGACTGGAAGTCACAAAATCCGCCATTTGGTAGAAAATCACTCTTTCGTGGTAGAGTTTTTCCATCTCTGGGCGGCCTAAATGGGTCAAAGGGCGACCTTGATCTGATTTGATCCTATCCCAACATTCATTGAAAGGAATATCCAACCAAAGCAATTTTACCCATAGACATTGCCTTAAAATCTTTAATTTCTCTAAGGAAAGAGTGCCACCTCCGAGAGAAATCACTACATTTTCTTCTACATTCGCGAGAATAAGTCTCATAAGTAGTTCAAACTCCATGCGCCTGAATTCTTCCCAGCCATAGTGTTCCACCATAGCAGCAATTGTGACTCCTTGCTCCTTAGCTAGTTCTTGGTCTAAATCAAAGGTTTTCATTCCCAGGCTTTGGACTAAAGTCGTTTTACCCGCTCCTGAAAAACCACAAACTAATAGATTCATTTATCTGCCTCGCAGCATAACTCATTAGGGAAATTTCCCTTGTTAGCCCATCGTTCCTGAATTATATTGGCAACTCACATTTTTTGATATAACTATGTGGCTTACTTTTTTAAGAAAACCTATTAATTGTGACTGGAGATATTTATGGCAGTACCTAAGAAACGAGTGTCCGTATCAAGAAAAGGGCTAAGAAGAGCCGGACAACATCATAAACTATACAGAAAATTCCCACAAAGCTGCCCAAACTGTGGAGATGCTGTTCTTCCTCACCATGTATGTCCATCATGCGGGCACTACAAAGGTAAAGAAGTGATTAAGATCAAAGTTAAAGACGCTGCTGAAACTCAAGCTCAAGCGTAATTTTTCAAAACGATCATTCAATATCTTTCTAAGATGTTGATTCCTTATCCATGTTTTCCAACAAAAATTTACATACCTGTCTCCCTCGATTACATCGAGGGAGATATACTTGCGTCCCATTCAATCAAACAAAAGGTTTCTTATGAAAACTTATAAAGCCAAGGTTCTGGGTACTGGTCGCTATCTACCAAAAAGAATCATGACTAATCATGATCTCTCCAAAATGGTAGAAACGAATCATGAATGGATCATGGAAAGAACAGGAATTTCAGAAAGAAGAATTTGCACTACAGAAGGTGGTGAGTTCCCGACTGATATGGCCTACCATGCAACCCAAGAAGCATTGAAGTCAGCCAATCTACAACCAAATGATATTGACTGTATTTTATTTGGATCCGTTACTCCTGATATGTTGCTACCGAACTCAGCTTGTTTACTACAAGTAAAACTTGGCATCACGAATAACTGTGCCGCTTTAGATATTGCAGCAGCATGTTCTGGATTCGTTTACGGATTCAATATGGCAAACTCTTTTATTAAAACAGGTCTTTTTAAAAATGTTTTAGTCATCGGCTCTGAAATGCTTTCTCGCCGAGTGGACTGGACGGATCGTAAAACTTGTATTCTTTTCGGAGATGGATGTGGTGTTGCTATACTTGGCCGTACCGAAGGTGGCGATTCTGATGTTCTATCCTCTGTCCTTTCTGCTGACGGCACAGGACAAGATTTCTTCAAACAAATTCCAGGTGGTTCAGTAAAACCTTTGACCAAAGAAATTCTTGAATCAGGTGATTACTTTATGCAGATGCAGGGTCAAGAAATGTTTAAAGTCGCTGTTCGTACATTAGCTGATAATGGTATGCGCGCAATTGAAGAAGCGGGAATTACAAAAGAACAAGTGAATTGGGTGGTTCCTCACCAAGCCAATATTCGTATTCTTGAAGCAACTCAAAAACGCCTAGATATGCCGATGGAAAAATTTATTATCAATATTGATAAATATGGAAATACTTCTGCCGCTACGGTTCCAATTGCTTTTGATGAAGCAGTTCGTGATGGCAGAGTTAAGCGTGGTGATTATGTTCTTTTTGATGCTTTTGGAGCTGGCTTAACCGCTGGAGCAACAGTCATTCGTTACTAAGGAGATTTTATGAAAGTTACTTTAGTTTTCCCTGGTCAGGGATCACAATATGTTGGCATGGGAAAAAACTTTTTGGGCACCAATCAGGAAGTGGTTTTCGAAACCGCCAACACTTCTCTTGGATACAGTATTAAAAATATGATGCTGGAAGGTCCAGAGAGTGATTTGAAATTAACCGAAAATACTCAGCCGGCCATCGTCACTCACTCTATATTGTTACTTGAAAAATTAAAACCAATCCTAATACAAAAAAATATTCATATTGAGAGAGTGCTTGGTCACTCTGTCGGCGAATATGCTGCACTTGTGGCAGCTGGTGCTATAGATTTTAAAGATGCTGTGAAGGCAGTTCACTATCGTGGCAAATATATGCAGGAAGCAACTCCTGTAGGCAAAGGCACTATGTGGGCGATATTAAAACAGAGTGAAGAAATTATTCGCGAAGCTTGCAAACTTGCTTCCACTGAAACAGAAAAAGTAAGTCCTGCGAATTTTAATGAACCAAATCAAACTGTCATTTCTGGAGATAAGCCAGCCTGTGACCGTGCGATTAAGATTATGGAAGAGAAAACAGGGGGCCGAGTAAAGGCAATCGAACTCCAAGTTTCTGCACCATTTCATTGCCCACTCATGAAACCAGCAGAAATTAAGCTAAAAAACATCTTAGAAAACATAAAATTTCAAGCTCTTAGCATTCCATATGTGGCCAACGTGGATGCATTTGAGTATGCTTCAGGCACGAATGAAGATAAGATCCGCAGTAATCTTTTAGAGCAAGTTTGCGGTAGTGTTTTGTGGTCACAAAGTATTGCAAAACTGGCTAAAGAAACAGTGATTATTGAAGTTGGTCCAGGCAAAGTTTTAGCAGGACTGATTAAAAAGATTAATCCAGAAATCAAAGTGATTAGTCTGGATAGTGAAACTGGCTTTGATGAAGTTCAGGCACTATAAAGGAAAATTGAATGTTAATTGTTTATCCTGATTTAAAAAATAAAATCGTTCTTGTCACAGGCGCTTCTCGCGGTATTGGTAAAGCCATTGCCCTTAACTTGGCAGCCCAAGGAGCCCACGTGGTTTTCAATTATCGCGGTGACGAAGCAAAAGCGATGACATTAAAAGAAGAATTAGAAAAAGCTGGTGGTAAAGCCACTGCTTTAGCTTTTGATGTTACTGATTCTGCAGCAATGACGAAGGCCATTAGTGATTTTACGACGAATGTGGGAGCAATCTCGGGACTAGTGAACAACGCTGGAATTTCCAAAGACACCTTACTCCTACGTTTAAAAGAATCAGATATTGATCAAATTTTAAATACCAATCTCAAAGGTGCCATGATGGTAACTCAGGCCCTATCTCGTGGTTTCCTTAAAGCAGAAAATGTTTCTATTGTGAATATGAGCTCTATTGTTGGTTTGATGGGAAATCCATCCCAAGCCGTTTACGCTGCCTCTAAAGCTGGTTTGATTGGTTTCACAAAATCTGTAGCGAAGGAATTAGCGAGTAGAAATGTTCGCTGTAATGCAATTTGCCCAGGTTTCATCACCACTGAAATGACTGATGCATTAGCTGATAAAGCGAAAGAAGAATACTTGAAATCGATCCCACTTGGAAAAATGGGGGCGACGACTGATATTGCCAACCTAGTAAGCTTTTTACTAAGCCAAGCTTCGGGTTATATTACAGGCGAAACAATTAAAATTGATGGCGGATTATACATTTAAATAACGATTTTTTCCCGGAGGATAAAATGGAACTACAAGACAAAGTAATTAAACTCGTAAGTGAAGCGACGAAAGTTGAAACATCAAACATTACTGCTGATACAAGCTTTGTTGATGATCTAAATCTAGATTCTCTAGATATGGTTGAACTTATGATGAAAATGGAAGACGAATTCGGAATTGAAATTCCAGAAGACGACACTGAAAAACTTAAGACAATTAAAGATGTTGTTTCTTATTTAAAATCTAAGCAAGGTTAATTGATAGAGAGCTCTCTATGGGAAATACATTAAAAAGAGTGGCCGTAACCGGAATCGGGATGATTAGTGGTTTAGGTCATAATGTTGAAGAAACTTGGCGAAATGCTCTAGAGGGAAAATCTGGAGTTTCTACCATTCAATCTATTCCCGTAGAGGAACTCGCTGTTAAATTCGCTGGTGAGGTAAAGAATTTTACTATCAGCTCAGATCTCTTAGAACCTAAAGAAGCTCCTCGCTACGATAAGTTCATTCATTTCACTCTTCATGCTGCGAAAGAAGCCTTAGCTCAAGCTAATATCCCCGACAATTACTACTCTCCTTTTAAACAGGGCTGTATTTTGGGTGTTGGTATGGGTGGCTTCCCACTTATTGAATCGACTCACAAAGACTTTTTAGAAAAGGGAGCTCGCCGAGTTTCTCCTTTCTTTATTCCTTCAGTGATTCCTAATATGGCCAGTGGTCTAGTGAGTATTCGTTGGAATCTAATGGGACTTAACTACACGATTGCTTCTGCTTGTGCTTCTTCTTCTCACGCTATTTCAGCTGCTGCTTATGAAATTATGTTTGGTCGTCAAGATATGGTGATTTCAGGCGGAGCCGAATCAGTCATTACAAACTTAACCGTGAACGGCTTCAATAACATGAAGGCCCTGTCTAAAAGAAATGAAGAACCTACTCGTGCTTCACGGCCTTTTGATATTGATCGTGATGGTTTTGTGATGGGTGAAGGTGCAGGAATTTTAGTGCTCGAAGATTACGATAAAGCTGTTGCTCGCGGAGCTAAGATTTTAGCTGAGGTTGTTGGTCACGGAGCTAGCTCTGATGCCAACCACATTACAGCTCCACACCCTGAAGGTGATGGCGCTTTCGCTTGTATGACTCAAGCTTTAGAGTTTGCTGGGATTAAGAAAGAACAAGTTGGCTACGTGAATGCTCACGGGACTTCTACTCCCCTTGGTGACATCGCTGAAACAAAAGCAGTGAAAAGAACTTTTGGTGATCATGCGAAAAACCTAGTCGTCAGCTCGACTAAATCAATGACCGGACATTTACTTGGTGCCGCAGGTGGTATCGAGACAATTTTCTGTGTCCTGGCCCTTAAAAATCAAACTATTCCTCCAACTATTAATTTGGAAAAACAAGATCCTGAATGTGATCTTAATTACGCTCCAAATAAACCGGTAAAAGCCAATATTGAATATGCTTTGAACAATTCTTTTGGTTTTGGTGGGACTAACTCCTCTGTTATACTGAAAAAAGTTTAATTACATACAAAAGGAATTTTTATGTTTCATAAGAATGCTCATTCACTAGAAGCAATGGATGCTGATATTTTTTCTATCATAAAAAAAGAACGTCATCGTCAAGAAGAAGGATTAGAACTAATCGCTTCTGAAAATTATACATCCATGGCAGTCATGCAAGCTCAAGGCTCTGTACTGACCAACAAATATGCTGAAGGTTATCCAGGAAAACGCTACTACGGTGGTTGTGAAATGGTAGACCAATCTGAACAAATCGCTATCGATCGCGTGAAAAAACTTTTCGGTTCTGACTTCGCCAACGTGCAACCGCACTCTGGTTCAGGGGCGAACATGGCTTCATATCTTTCAGTATTAAGTACTGGTGATACCGTCATGGGAATGGATCTATCGCAAGGTGGGCACCTCACCCATGGATCACCAGTGAACTTCTCTGGAAAACTGTTTAAGGTTATTTCTTATGGTCTTGATCTAAAATCAGAAACCATTGACTACAATAAATTGGCAGAGACAGCGAAAAAAGAAAAACCAAAAATGATTATTGGTGGAGCTTCTGCATATTCACGTATTATTGATTTCAAAATAATGAAAGAAATCGCTGACTCAATCGGAGCAATTTTTCTCGTGGATATGGCACATATTGCAGGTTTAGTTGCGACAGGCTTACATCCAACACCAGTCGGAATTGCAGATATTGTTACGTCAACAACACACAAAACTCTTCGTGGCCCACGCGGAGGAATTATTCTTACCAATAAAGAAGATCTGGCTAAAAAAATTAATTCAAATATTTTCCCAGGCATTCAAGGTGGACCACTGGAACATGTGATTGCGGCAAAAGCAGTGGCCTTCAAAGAAGCCCTTGATCCAAGTTTCAAAACTTACCAAGAGCAAGTGATTAAAAATGCTAAGATGATGGCAACGACTCTGATGAATGAAGGTATTGCTCTCGTTTCGGGTGGGACTGATAACCATCTGGTTCTGGTTAAAACTGATTCAGTGAACATGTCAGGGAAAGATGCAGAAAATCTTTTAGGCACTGTGGGAATAACATGTAACAAAAACATGGTTCCTCAAGATACACGTTCACCTTTTGTCACTTCAGGTATCCGACTTGGAACTCCTGCTATTACCACCAGAGGATTAACGGAAAATCACCTTAAGGAGCTATCACTTTGGATTGCTCAAACACTCAAAAATCCAACGGACACGACCCTTCATACCAAGATTAAAAAGCAAGTTTTTGAACTCTGCCAAAATTATCCTGTTTATAAATAGCGCCGACTCTAGTCCATCCTGGACCCGTCGGCAAATATAACTTCCTATTAAAAAAAGGCCTCTTCGGGGGCCTTCTTTTTATCCATAAATTTCAGAACCTTAACGCATCGAATAAAAAGATGCAATCTATTAATTTTGATGACTTAGGTAAGATTTTACGATAAAAAGCTGCAAGGAGACTTTCATGAAGTGCCCCTTCTGTTCCGCTCAAGATACCAAAGTTTTAGATTCGAGATCTTTAGAAGAAGGTCTATCGATTCGTCGTCGTCGTAAATGTGAGGCGTGTAGCCGTCGTTTTACAACTTATGAATCAATCGAAATCACAATGCCAATGGTGGTGAAGAACGATGGACGTCGTGAAAATTTTAATCGCTTAAAAATAGAAAGTGGAATTAAGAAAGCTTGCCAAAAACTTCCAATTTCGACAGCCCAAGTTGAACACACCATTAACAGCATTGAAAAAAATATTTTCGAGATATCGGAAAAAGAAGTAACTACGAAAGAAATTGGTAAAGTGGTGATGAGCTTTTTAAGACAGCTAGACCCTGTTGCCTATATTCGTTTTGCTTCCGTATACTGCAACTTTAAAGATGTGGAAGAGTTCTTTCGGGATATTACGCTTGAAAACTCAACGGTCTTTAGTTCAAAAAAATTCAAACAATCTTATGACGATGCAGGAATGACGGATGAACATTAAGTCAGGGCGCCATGAAGCGAGAGAATATAGCTTCCAATTTTTATATCACCTTCAACTCAATGGCTTTGAAGATCAAAAATCTGATTTAGCAGGTCCAAGAGCAGAAACAATTCTTAATGATTTGCTGAAAAACTTTGAAGAAACGATCGAATACAAACTGGATACAGGAACATTTCATTATTCCCATAATCTGATCAAAGGCACGATTAAGTATTACGATGAACTAGAGAAAACAATTTCGAAATTCTCAGAGCATTGGCAGCTACATCGTATTTCCAAAGTTGATCATACGATCCTTTTACAGGCGATCTATGAACTAACCTATATTAAAGAAACGCCAGCGAAAGTTGTTATTAATGAATCTTTAGAAATCGCGAAAAAATATGGCGCGCAAGATTCAAAGAACTTTATTAATGGGATTCTTGATAGTGTTGCTAAAAATCTAAATCATGAATAATTTCGATGCTGAAATTTGTCCTCAATTTGATCAAGAGAGTTTAGGACTCATTGTGATTGGGCATAATGCACTGGAAAAACAATCATTAGATTATTTTCAATTAAACTACCTTTTAGATGGACTGCTTTCGCAAAGAGATCAAACGGTTGCTCACCAGGATGTCTTCTTTACCCGTCAATTCAACCAACACGTTTTCCTTCTCTTTGTTCAAGATAAAGGAATTGGTGACTTAAAGAGACTTTTACACAAATCAATTGAGGCACTCAAGCCCGTGTCAGATAAACAGAAGAATGTATTAGTGTATCAATTGAAAAAAGCTGAAGTGAAGACTTCAGCTCTTGAGGACATTGCCCAAGAGCTGAAAAAATATGGTCTTACTCTAGTAAGCTAATAAATCTTTCGCTGCTTTTAAAATGAGATCAGTATTAGGTAAAGTCGCTTTTTCTAAAATGCGGTTAAAACCCACTGGAATAAATGGGGACCCTACTCTTTTTACTGGGGCATCCAAAAATTCAAAAGCTTTTTCGTTAATTAGTCCTACGAGCTCCCCACCAAATCCACCAAAAACCTTATCTTCATGAACAATTAGTGCACGACCAGTTTTTTTAATTGTTTTAATGATGGCCTCTTCATCCAATGGATTGAGTGAACGTAGATCAAGGACTTCAACATCATGTCCATCTGCTGCCAATTTTTGGGCGGCTTCAAGACAGAAATGAACTGTATTTCCATAAGTAATCATGGATAAGTCTTTTCCCTCTCTTCTAATTCTTGCTTTTCCAAAAGGGACTTCGAAATCATCTGGCACGTTTGTAATCGCTGCTTTGGAATTATATAGAGATTTTGGCTCTAAATAGACTGTGCAACCTTCACTTCTCATTGCCGTTCGTAAGAGACCAGCTGCATCGTCAGCAAACGCAGGAACGACAACTCTAATTCCAGGAAGTGTAGTTAATGTACCTTCAATATTTTGTGAATGGTACAAACCACCACCAATATAACCACCAGAAGCGATACGAACCGTTACGTTCGGACTAAAAGCGCCATTTGAACGCCAATAATCATGAGATGTTTCTACCATCTGTTCCATTGCTGGCCAGAAGTAATCTGCAAACTCAGCTCCTTCTACTACCACGCGGATTTTTTTATTAAAACGTGAAAAACCATTCGCAGTTCCAAGAATAAAATCTTCTGCAATTGGCCCGTTAAAAACACGAGTCTTTCCAAACTCCTGTTGCATTCCCTTTGTAACATTAAAAATTCCGCCCTTTTCTTTATGGGCAACATCTTGTCCCCAGATATAAGTATCAGGGTTATGACGAAACTCTGCTTTCAATGTTTCATTGATGGCCGTAATAAAGGATTTTTCTTCTCCTTTACCTTCACTAACCCCATCACCGTACTTTTCACCAGCATAGGGAGTAGGAACGACAAAATCAAAAATAGATTTTGGATCTGGATTTGGAGCTTTGACTGCTCTGGTATGAGCTGCGAGTAATTCTTCTTTGCATTCCTCTTCCATCTTTAATAATTCTTTTTCTGAGAATATTTTCTTTGAAAGAAGAAGGTTTTTAAATTTCGGCAAAGGATCTTGGGCTTTCGCTTCAGCGAGTTCCTTTTCATCACGATATAATTCGTGCTTATCAGAATTTGAGTGTGAACCTATACGAACACACATGGCGTGAACGATCACAGGTTCAGCTTTTTCGATAGCATGTAAGCGGGCTTCCGTCATCGCATTCATCGAATCAAAAATATCTTTGCCATCACAGTGAATAATTCTTAAATTTTTAAAACCGATGAAGTTATCAGCAACGCGTTCATTGGCTGTTTGATCTTCTTTGGGCACAGAAATACCATACCCGTTATCTTGAAATACAAAAATAACAGGAAGTTTTTCTTTTGAAGCCCCATTGATAGCTTCGTAACAATAACCTTCCGAAACTGAAGACTCTCCTTGCGAAGAAATCGCAACACCTTTACTTTTGTACGTCTTCATCGCACGTCCCACGCCAACTGCGTGAAGCGTGTGGTTTCCTGTACAAGATGAAACGTTGTGAATATTCCACTCTGGTTTTGCAAAGTGGTTACTCATATGTCGTCCACCACTAGCAAGGTCAGTTGCTTTAGATAGGCCATTCAGAATTAGTTCTTCTGCTGTTAAACCAGCAGAAAGTGTCGTAAGCATATCTCGATAATAGGGAAAAAGATGATCAACTTTTTTATCGAAAACCTGGCCGATAGCTAATTGAATTCCATCATGACCAGCATAAGGAGCATGGTATGACCAACCTAGAGCTTGCTTGAGGTAATTTGGAGCACGGTCATCCACCATTCTCCCTAGGCTCAAAAGTCTATACCAACGCTCAAGCGTCTTTTTGTCTGTCTTATCAATTGAATAGTGGCCAGGTGCTTTTCCCATAAACCCTCTTTATGTAGCTGGAATAACTTACTAAAATTGCTCTCAAACTTAGCACAAACACGTCCCGGATGCCAATTTTTGTTAGCGAATTAACCTAATAAAAGCATAGGGAAATCAAATGGTTGTATCGTTTTTAGGGTGTTCAGGTGACATGCCCCATAATGAATGAATTATCATTTCATTATTTTAGGAATAATTTGATGAAATGGGAGGCAAACAGTAGTGCTAAATACTAGAAATCTAAGAGGTAGTTTAAGAAAATTTAGGTTTTTATTACCCTCTTAACTTCATAGAATAAGCAATTGTTCAAACGATAAATTTTATAGAGTTACAGCTGCAAAGGCAGGTTGTTGTGAAAAATATTTGGGTAATTGAAGATGAAGCTGAGATAAATTCCATCTATAAGGATGTGCTTAGCTCTCGTTACAAATTAAAGACATTTTCGACGATTAATCATTTCGTAGACGCTCTAAAATCTACTCCTGCTCCTGATTTAATCATCTCTGATATTCGTTTGCCTGATGGTAACTTTTTAAAATTTTTAAAAGACTCAGGTCAATCAATTAAAAATATTCCCTATCTTGTAGTCTCTGCAGTCATCGATGCAGATGCCCTTCGCTACTGTTTCTCCGAGGGAGCAGTGGACTATTTAACCAAGCCATTTCAAGTTAATGAGCTTCAAGTGAAAATAGAACGCTTCTTCAGTATGAATGAAGAAAAAATTGCAAAAAAGAATAATCCACTGAGTGAAACATTCATAAACACTAAACTTACTTTTAAAGAAGCAAAGATTCTAGATTCACTAATGAAAGAAATGAACAACTACGTAGCCAGAAAAGAGATTATTGAAAGAGTTTGGAGTAGTATTGCAGTTCATCCAAAAACTCTTGATGTTCACCTCTATAATTTACGCCGTAAAATTGAACCCCTGGGTTTCCAGATCTTCTCTGATAGCACAGGGCGGCTCAAGCTCACCAAACTCGAAGACCAATGAAAACGCTTGGTTAGTTTTCGTCATTTCCACCGGTTAAGCCATATAAAATTAACCTACTTCTGAGGAAAAAAAGTTTTCCTCCCTATCTATTTTCAAAACTAATGTAAAATAAAGAGACAAGATTTTTGTCCAACGGCCATGAAGGCCGTTTGCGTGAAATGGATTTCTCTTTTGAATTTAGTATTACTACTAAAATCTATCCTCGCCTCCTTTATACTTATCAGTGTATGTGGATGTAATATGGTCTCGGACGAAGCTCCGAGTTCAGATGTTATGAGAGGAGATACTCTTCCTCAACTTTGCAAAATTGATCCTGATTCTATCAAAAATATTACTAATTACGACATCAGTCCTGATCTAAACTGTTTAGGCGACAATTTTAATCAATTCATTAACTCTGTTGAGTCAGATCGACGAGGTTATCTATACAAGCAGGACCTGAAAAAATTTATTGAAAGATATTTTCAAGGTGATGCTGAAAATTTAAAAAAGGGAATTGAATCTCTTTTTCAAATTAATTATTTATTAGTTGGTCAGGAAGAAAATTATATTTCTCAAAGACAATTAAACAATCTTGTTCGCCTCCTAGTGACCTTCAACCGCGCAATTGTCAAAGTTTACAAATACTATGAAGATAAAACTGAACGTAGTGATTCACTGCAGGCCATGCACCGATATGAAATCGAAACAGTCATGCAAGATTTTACACTGGTGGTACAACAAATTATTCGTGAACGTGGTGATACTCCTGCCAGTTTAGAACTAATGTCCGTGTTAAGGAATTTTATTAGCGATGATGTAACATTAGATAAAATTAAAGGACTCCTGTTCGCGAAGAAAATTTTCTTTGGTGGTAATAAGTACATGATCACCAATACTGATATCAAAAAAGTGATTGATAACCTTCCGACCATCACAGGAATAATCTACGACCTGCTACAGGTTGCCAATGTAAACTTCTATGATCCTAATGGTTCTTATGAATTCTTAGATAAAAATGTAAAAGATATTCAAAAACTTATGTTCTATGCTCCTAATTCAAATGAAATTCTTTTTACGTTAGATGAATTAGCTAAAGCAAGTAAACCTTTTGCTGAAACGTTTATCGATTTAACGAAATATCCCAACACGCTCCTTGAAGTCAAAAAACTTCTTGTCGATACTCCTAATGCTGCCAATATCTATGACAAACATATTACAGCAGCCAACTTAACCACCATTTTCAACCATGCTTTAAAAGTTTTAGACGAAGGTATCTATTTTGCTAAGTTTTCTGACTACTACGAAGATCTCATCTATTTACCCGTAAAAATTACTCATCCCATGGATGATTACCCGGTCAATAGCGAACTGGAAAAACAATACCTGGATCACTATCGGCAGGTGGCCCAAAACTACCGCTTCTATAAAGGATCATTTGAAGCACCTTACTATGCAAACCATTTTTATCGAAACCCAAAAGGGATTAATGAAGTGGCAATGCTTGAGTATGTGCTTAAACTTTTAATGAAATTTCACGGGGCTGAAACAAATGGTGCATACTCTCTTACGGTAAACCAATTGCTCGATGTCATTAAACGTTTTCGCGATCTTCTTCTCGACAAAGAAATTATCATCCCTGGACGAGAAGTTGCGAGTTCGGAAAATGCTCTTCTACTTTCTAATCTCTTTCAATATCAATCCAATGGTAACTCGACTCTTGATCTACCTGAGGCGACTGAATTTGCTTATACTTTATTCTCAGGTATCGGAATCGGTGATTATATAAAGGCAGAGCTAAAGCTCTACTGTAAAAATGGTCAAAATAATCGTATTGAGATTGAATGTTTTCAAAGATACTTTTTCCAGGTCCTTAGAGGGAAATACGGAAATTCATTCCCAAAACTTTTCCAATTTGTGGATGAAAACTCAGATAACTCAACTGCGGTTAATGCGCTAATCGAAACAACAGCTCGTTTCGCACGCGTTTGTCCAGACAACCCTACATTCTCAGACAATGATATGGTCGCAGTTCTTGGGGGGCTGCTTAATGTTGAATCAACTTTAATTCGTTTCGACCATAACCAGGACAACATTCTTGATTATGAAGAATTAATGGATGCATTTCAAGTTTATAAAGGATCCATTGAGACCCTCATTGCTAAAATGGATAATACAGGAATGCTGAAAAAACTTTCGAAAGAAATTTTCTTATTCCTGGTTAAATATGAAACAACTCCAGATCCTAAAAACGCGAAAAGTCTTGGTAAATTTTTGAAGTTCTTGTTAGAGAATAAAAAGAAAATTACAGGTGATAGAAGAACTATTGCTAGTATCCTTAAAAACCTCGGAGTTATTGCGAAGAAAGATCGCGAAGCCCGCGAAATTTACGATCCGCCAGGATTATGTAAGTTGGATTAATGACTCGACATTTTTACACAATTATCACTGCGCTTCTATTAACGACGATCCTATTCACCTACACGAACTGTGGAGCAGAGAAGGCCCTACAATCTACCTTGGATAATTATTTTGCTGTTCAGACCTCTCCCACTGGAAGTACTGCGGGTGACCCGAATGTTTTGGAAGGGTCTTATTATCGAGCTTATTATCTAGGTAGTGATGTTATTTATCAGGAAATGACTTTTGGGCAAAACGGAACTTATAATTTCAAAGATGTCATTTTTCCTGGCGCTGCTTACGATCAAGGTCAAATCAACGAAAAAACTGGTAGCTTTGTAAAGGTATCAGATCAATACAACATCACTTACAGTCAAGAGCATTGCGATCCGGTTGGAACGCAAATACTAACCATTACTTTTACTAATGCCACAGACCGTATTCAAGTTAAGCAAGGAAACACAACGGTAGAATATCTGAGTAAAGTTATGTGGGAACTTCCGCAAACCCTCGTCTCGCAAATTGGCCCTTTGACTCCATCTACTTGTCAGTGAAAATGAAGATTACAAGGACCAGAGAAAGGAAGTTCTTTGGGTAAGTACTCGATTGCATTTGGTAACTCTTTCTTTACATAGACTTCTAAGATAGCTTCATAAACGGAGTAGAGCTTATTACGTTCTCTCATCCACTCTTTCAGATTAGGTGGATCATAGTTGTCTTTTATTCCTGGAACTTCATTAAAGCTTTCATAATAATTATAAGTTTTTCCTAACCAGAGTTGATGGCGATACTGTTCCGGTAATACAAAATTTTTTGAATCATCGACCAGAATCACGCGGCTTATATCAGAATTAATTCGAGTTAAATCCTTTTTAAATCTCTGAGTAAATGGCAAACTTTCATCATTGCTAATGGGCGCTAAATCACTGACATTTAAAATTTTATAAGCGATATCAAATGCGTTCTGACCATTAGCGAGTTGAATTTTTTTAAGTGCTTCAATGTTACGGGGCGTATTACCTCCACTATAAAAAGATATGCGAACATTGGGCATTTCATGGAGACGAAGTAAAATGTCCTCAGTGCCATCAGCTATACGGTATAGTTCGTCACTGGCTTCTATAACTCGAGAAAACTTGCTATTTGGTTTGTCTTTTAAAGGATAAAGTAAAGTCCAATCCAAATCAAAAACAATGTCCATAACAGCTTCTTGAGCCATTGCATGGACATTAAAGAGTAGTGTGAATAAAAGTAGCATCGTTCTCATCGAAATCTTTTCGGACGAGAGTATAGTGGAGCTGAGAGTATTGAAGTTGAGCATTACTGTCCAGTATGGATAGTGAAAAAATGGTCATAGTTTAGAAAGTCTTGTTTTTATTCACAATTCTCGCACAATAGCTTATGGCCCATGGATTTCTAAGAGATGTAGGTATATCGATTGTAAGCGCAGGAGCACTTGGCTTCTCCGTTTATAAATTACGCTTACCTTTGCTCTTAGGATATCTCGCTGCAGGTATCATGCTTGGTCCTCACTTAGGTTTTGGAGTAATTACAAGTTCCGAAACGATCTCAACACTTTCTGAAATTGGTTTAATCCTTTTAATGTATATTTTGGGAATGGAAATTGATCTCAAAAAGTTATTAAAAGCGGGTAAGGCCGTTTTTGTTAATGGAGTTACGCAATTTATTGGCTGTGTTGGTTTAGCCTGTCTCTTCTTCCAATTATTCGGCTACAATTTTAATCAATCAAATTTTTATCTTCTCTACATTGCAGTGGCTGCTTCTCTTTCATCTACTTTGATTGTAGTTAAGCTCCTGTCGGATCGGATGGAACTCGATACGTTGACTTCAAGGATTACTCTTGGGATTTTAGTTCTTCAGGATATTTGGGCCATCGTTTTTTTAGCAGCTCAACCAAATCTAAACAATTTTCAAATCACAATCTTACTTTTTTCTTTAGCTAAAGCTGGTGTGCTCATTTTAGTAGCAGCCTTGATGGCAAAATATTTACTCCCTTGGGTCTTTGCTAAAATTGCAAAACAGGTAGAGTTAACTCTAGTTGTGGCCATGGGATGGTGCTTTACCATCGCAGGCATTGCAAACTTCCTTGGACTTTCTTTAGAGATGGGGGCACTGGTTGCTGGTGTTTCAATTGCCTCATTTCCTTACCACGTTCAGATTGCTGTTAAAATTTCCAGCCTAAGAGACTTTTTCGTCACACTCTTTTTTGTCGCCTTGGGTTTACAAATTCCAGTTCCGAACGCACAAATTCTTACTCTCACTCTAGGAATTCTTATTTTTACTTCTCTTAGCCGTGTCATTACAATCTTTCCTGTACTTTTTTCCATGAAATACGGTAACAGAGGAAGTCTTGTTCCTGGTTTTAATTTAAGCCAAGTATCAGAATTTTCACTTGTCATTCTATCTTTAGGCGTTGGTTACGGACATATTCCACAAAATATTCTTTCTTCGTTTATTATTGCACTGGTGTGTTCTGCTCTTTTATCATCACTTATTATCCCTCATACGCATAATCTTTATCGTTTACTCAATCCCTGGCTAGAAGCGATAGGCTTAAAAGATAAAATCGATCAACTCGATACAGAGGCTGCTGACGAAGATCCAACCCACAAAAACGCAAAAATCATTTTTTTAGGTTTTTATCGTGAAGCAAGTTCGCTTCTAGCTGAGCTAGAAACACGTCATTCTCCAAAAGCCTTGGAAGAAATCATGGTTGTAGACTTTAATCCTGAGACGATTAATAAATTAAAAAAGAAAAATATCCAAGTCCATTACGGTGATATCGGTCATAGTGATACACTTCATCATTTAAACTTTAATCACGCCCAAATTATTATTTCTACCATCCCAGATAGTTTTCTAAGGGGGACGAGTAATCATAAACTTTTACTTGGAATGAAAGAAGTGGCCCCTCACGCAAAAATAATTGTTACAGCTGAAACCATCGATCAGGCCCGTGAGTTTTACAAGATGGGAGCCGACTATGTTTATATCCCTAGAATTGTTTCTGCTCATTATCTTACTGACATTCTGGAACGGATTGAAAGTGGAAATGCAGAAGCTGTAAAAAACATGGCGATCAAATTTATTGAGGCAAGACATGAAATCATTTCTTAGTCGATACTATAAGAGTAAATACTGATTGTTCAGCCACCGCAAAATCGATCGAGAAAGTCGTATTGTCAAAATAGCAAAGCATTAACATATTTTCGAAATCAACCACTTTTATTTCAACTTCTAAAAAATCAATTATACGTTCATACTTTTGACCAATGCATTTATAAAGACTTTCTTTGGCTGAAAAAATAAGGGTCGCCCAAAGTAGGAAATCATTCGAGTTTTGAATAAGTGCTTGTTCTTCCTCTGTAAAAATGATTCTCTTTATTTGTTCATAAACACTATGCCTTAAGATCGTTTCAACATCAATTCCCAGACCTTCAATTTGAGAATCTTTAGCAACGGCGGCACAGGCAAAGATTTCCGAATGAGCAATTGTTCCTAGAAAACTTGGGGGAAATAAGGGGGGTCCTTTTTCACTTTTAACTATCTTAAACTTATGGTTATCTGAAGTAATTTTACTCAAAGCCTGATGAGCGGCGAATCTTCCTTGTAGAAATTCATTTTTTCTTTTCTTATTTGCATTCCTTAGCTCGTTAACATAAATCAAGTCTAAATCAATGATACTCTCTAGTGACACTATGGGAACAATTGAAATTGAAATTTGGTGATAGTGCGAAAATAGATTTAGACTCATAAATCCACCTTTTCTTCATTACTTATTCCCAATGTGGATTTCTTACATATTTCTAAAAAAGATAAGGCTGCTTCAGCACTAAAGAGACTACATGGATAAACCATTCTCAAACGAAAACATTCGTTAACTCGCCCAATGACTATGACAGGACGATTAGAAGCTCCAAATTTTGAATGATTATACATCCTAGATAATCCAATCTCTTCAGACAACGCGCTCTTTTCTACTTCACTCACAGATACAGTTAAAGTATTACTGATATACATCGCAGGAGAACCGATTCCAGCGAGAGACATTAACCATTTCCTGATGAAAGCTGGCACTCTCATTTGATGAAAGCGATTTACTGATTGCATCCAATCAAGGGCCCCACGTATTAAGAAGCTAGAACTAGGATTAAGCACCTCTTTAATCCATGTTTTTTCTCCAGATTCATCCGGAATTCTAATGCGAGACCAACCAAATTGATTGGCGACAATGCTGTCAAATAATTTAGGTGGACGAAGATTCACGGCCCAATAAGCTTCTATCCTGCCACAACGCTTGGAATATTTTGAATTCCATGTCTTTCCTGCCTTTAACATTCCAACAATAAATAAGCGATCCAAAGTAGATTTTAAATTTTTAGCTAAAGTTGATAATTCCTTTGTTTCTTCCAAGGTAAAATACAGCTCAATCGAGCTGCAGCGACGATCAGTTGCTTCTCCCCCAACCGCACAAAGTTGCGCAGGAAAAATCTCACTAGGCCGAAACAAACTGGTTTTTAGTACTGGTGCATACTTATTAGAAAATAACCATGATGGCAGGAGACCTTTTACGTGGGCCAATTCATTTCCATGAATAAAAGGGACTGATTCCTGACCATAATATTTAAGCAGTTCGTCCACGCTCATCGGTAGAATTTTCTTCACAGGATCTGGTCGCCCCAGATAATGAGACATCAACGAATTCAATAAACATTGTAAACCTGAAGCATCTAGTGCCCCGTGGTGATAACGAAGTAATAAACGATCCGTTTCTTTATGCTGTATCCAGACAAAACGACAGGAGGGAGCCTGATTAAGCTCAAAAGGAGTTGTAACAATTTTTTCAATAAGATTTTTAAGTTCTAACTCTGAACTTGTTTTGTAGTGCTCTAAAGGCAGATGATCATGATGAAAAGAAACATCCCAATAGACTTTAGAACCTAAACCCGTTAAAGTACTTAGTCTTCCACGAGCAATAGGATGTTTATTGATGGCGTAAGTAATCGCTGCTTCCAAGCGATCTTTTTCTAAAGGAGAAGTTTCTAATTCCATAACTTGGTACCACGTCTGCTCTTTGCGTTTAAGAAAAAGTCGTAGGTAATAAAAACTAGCATCCATAGGAGTTAGGGGTAACTTCGTCACTGAAATATTTTCTGTTTGCAAGTCAGCGCCAAGGCTTCTTTTTTTATTCACATGTAAAGCTAATTCAGCAATACTCGGTCCTTCAAAAAAACTAGTCATGGATATTTCAGTTTGCAGACGCTCTTCAATCTGCGCCAACAACTGAACTGCAAGTAGAGAGTGGCCACCTAGCTCAAAGAAATTATCTTTGGTTCCAATAACATCAATTCCCAAAAGAGAAGAAAAAATATCAGCCAAGGCAACTTCTGTCTCAGTTTGAGGAGCCACATAACTGGCATTTAGTTCGGGTCTTTCACTTAATGGCGCTGGTAAGGCCCTTAGGTCTATTTTTCCATTGGTCGTTAAGGGAAGAGTATCAAGAAAAACAAATGTTGAAGGAACCATATAATCAGGAAGTTTCTTTAATAAATGTTCCCTAAGCTTAGGACGCACTAAAGTTGTTTTGTTATGTTGAAGTGGATCATTAAATAGAGGTTTGTTATCGCTTGAATTAAGATCTTCCCAGATGTTAATCGTCTTTTCTTGACTTACTATCGTAAAAAGCGCATCAAAGACATCCGATCGACCAGCAAAGCGAGTTTCAATTTCTAGTCCCAGCTCTTTAGCTAAAGCGTAAAGATCTTCAATCTCAACCCCCACTTTCTCTTCGAAGCGTGAACGAAAACTGCTTATTTTCTCATGGTGATTGAGATCTTTTAAAGCTTGCAAAGCGAGCAGAATATTTCCAATTCTTTTATCTGTGATATTTTTAACGAGAATAGGTGGAAGGGCCTGTTTGAGAATCTGAGATAGTTGATGAAAACTTTTTATCTCTGTATCAAAGTCATAAACCTTTGGATTAATCTTCTTCCATTTTTTTCCCACATGAATAACAACGTCATAACGATACATATTCATTTCAGTGGAATGAATACCTCTTTTAGGACGAACTTCGACCGCCGTCACACGAGGTATTTCCTTGCCCAATTGATGGAAATAAAGTGGTGAAAGAAGCAGTTCTTTATCTAATTGCATACGAGCTTCTAACTTCTGCTCTAAGTGAGCCGTCACCTCATCATCTGATGAGCGAGTTAACTCAATGGTTAAATGAAAAGCTTGAAGTAGATCCAAATTTTTTACATCACCAACAAAAACTTCTCCTCCATCTTCAACTTTAGACACCATATTTTTGATAACATCTTTTAAGTATTGAGCACTGGGGAAATACTGAACCACAGAATTTGTAATCGCTGTATGAAAAGTCTTATTTGATTCTAGCCAAGAAAAATCATGTGCCGGACTAACATGAACATCCACGACTTCTTTTAAATGATCCATTTGAGAGATCGTTTTTCTTAAACTCGTAATCGTATTAGAAGAAATATCAATCGCACTATATTTTTTTATATTCTGGGATAAGGGAAAAAGTAAGAGTCCTGTTCCACAACCAATCTCTAAAATTTTTTCAGGTGCAAAATCTCTCACTTGAGATATGGTGCAATCCACCCACTCTCTCATGGCTTCAGGTGTATAGGCTTCACCTGTAAAACTACTATTCCAGCCCTTAATATTAAAATCAATTTCTTCCACTTCATTGTGATCATATTCACGTTCATAGAGCTGTTGCCATTGATCGACATATCTTTCAGCCAACTCGCTCTCTTCATTTTGCTCACCGAGAATGACATAACTCACTAAACGTTTATCCCCTGGAATATCTTCACGGACAATAGTATAAGCATCTTTAATACCCTCGAATTCAAGAATAGAGTTGGTAATTTCTCCGGGCTCAATCCGATAACCGCGGATTTTAACTTGATGATCAACTCGTCCTAAGAACTCAATCGTCCCGTTAGGTAGAAAGCGGGCAACATCCCCTGTACGATATAATTTTCCTTCACCAAAGAGATTCTTAATAAATTTCTTGTCTGTTAGATCTGGTCGGTCAATGTAGCCTAAAGCAACACCAATTCCTCCCATCACTAACTCTCCGTTAACCCCTATTGGCACAGGCTTTAGGTCTTGGTCTAAAATATAAGCTTGTTGATTGCGAACTGGTTTGCCAATCGCTGGGAGAATTAGATGATTGTGAGCATCTTTTGGTTCAACCACATGATAAGTTGAGACACATGAATTTTCAGTTGGTCCATAAAAATTGACTACTTTAGGAAAAGACTTCGGCGGACGTATACGTAAACGATCCCCTCCACAACTAAAAAGACGAACACTAACTGGAACTTCCATCTCAAAAACTTGCTCTAGGAATGAGGGCGATAAAAAACATATGCTAATCTGATGCTTATTGGCCCAATCAAGAAATTTAGGAAGGATCATTTTTGTTTCTTGATTAGGGATAAAAACACTGGCTCCAGCACTAAGGGGAACCCATGTTTCAACGACACTGGCATCAAAGGATGGACTAGATACATAATTAAAACGATCGTTCTCTGTGACTTGAAAAGTTTGATGATAATCGAAAATTAAATTCACTAAACCACGTTGAGGAACCATGACGCCGTTAGGGCGTCCTGTCGACCCCGATGTATAAATAACATAGGCCAAAAGATCAGGGCTTAGATCTAAATCTAAATTCTCTTTGCTCTCGTTTAAAAAATTTTGTTTGTCTAAAAAGACCTTAGTCAGAGAATTTTCCTGAGCAAAGCTACTCAGATCTTCATAAGTTAACATCATCACAGATCGACTATCAGATAGCATAAACTGAAGACGTTCTAGAGGATAATCTGGATCCAAAGGTACATAAGTTCCACCAACTTTCAGAATCGCCATTTGCGCCACTAATAAATCAATACTGCGCGATAAACAAATTGCCACTCTTTGATTAGGCTTAATTCCGTTAGCCAGTAAGTAATGGGCCAATTGATTGGATCTTTGATTATACTCTTTATAAGTAAGCTCTTCTCCTTCAAAGGACAACGCCACACGATCTGGGTACTCTCGAGCTTTTTCTTCAAACAAATGATGCAAACAAGGACGCGTGGGAAAAGTTACGGTTGTTTGATTCCAATCTTCTAAAATGATTTTTCTTTCTGCTGTAGTTAAAATTGGTATTTCTTTGATCATTTCCTCAGGATTAAGAACAATTTGTTCTAAGATCATATGAAAATGCTGAAGAAATTGCTTCATTCTCCAAGCATCAAACAAATCAGTATTATAAATGAGATGACAACGTAACCCTTCTTCTCTTTCCCATGAGTGAAGTTCCATATCAAAACGTGTTGTCTGATTTCTAAACGAAAAAGTCTCTGCCATCAATTTATTCCATACCGCTTCGTCATAAGGTGTATTCTGGAAAGCAAAAACTGTTTGAGTTAAGGGATAACGCGATAAATCTCTTTCTGGATTCAATTCACTCACTAGCTGCTCAAAAGGCAAATCTTGATTCGCGTAAGCATTGAGCGCTTTCTCTTTTACTTGTTTTAATAGCATTAAAAAACTTTGAGTCGGCAGCATTTTAGTTCGTAGCACTAAGGTATTTACAAAAAAACCGATCAGCCCTTCAATTTCAGGTTTAACTCTTCCTGCAATAGGAGAACCAACCGCGATATCCACTTGTCCGCAGTAGCGATATAGCAAAAGCTGGTAAGCAGAAAGAAGAACCATGTACAAACTGGAGTTATGCTTAAGTGCAAGATCACGTAAACGCTGTAAAATCTTTGGAGGAATAATAAGTACTTCCTGATCACCTCGTTGAGAAAGAATACGTGGCCTAGGACGATCAGTGGGCATATTCAGTGGCTCTAATCCTCTTAATTCTTGAACCCAGTACTGCTTCTGTCTTTTCAGTTCTTCTTGGGATAAAAAAGTACGATGCCAATGAGCAAAGTCCACATACTGAACTGGCAATTGTTTCAAAGACAATAATTTGCCTTCATCAAGAGCATTATAACTTTCCACCAACTCTTGTGTGAAAACAGCTCTGGACCAACCATCACTGACGATATGGTGCATATTAATATAAAGAATATGTTCAGTCTCTGATAATTGATAAAGTTGGCCTCGAATCAGTGGAGCTTGAGACAGATCAAAATCAAGCTTCGAATCACTGGCAATATCTTCTCTGATAACGTCTTCATTCTTCTCAGGAATAAGCTTTAAGGGAAAAAGATTTTCTTCTTGTACCGTTTGAAAAGGTTTTCCATCTTTATCCAAATGAAAACTCGTGCGTAGAGCCTCATGGCGTTTGAGAATAAGATTCAAACTCTCTTGAAGTGCCTTAGTATTTAGTTTTCCTTTCAAACGGATTGCGTTTGGGAGATTATACCCAGCATCTTTTCCTGCGAGTTTATTTATGAACCACAAGCGCTCTTGAGCAAAAGAAAGGACTGCTTGTTTTCTATTCTGAACAATTTTTATATCATTGTTACCGGTGGTAATACCTTCACTCTGCAATCTCTCAATTTCTATGGCCAAAGCTTTGACCGTTGGATGTTGAAAAAAATAGGCTAAGGAAATGTTGACGGAGAAGAGTTCTCTGATACGTGAACAAACTAAAGCAGCCGAAAGTGAATGGCCACCAAGTTCAAAGAATTGATCATCTAGGTTCAGATGTTCTACTTTTAAAATATCAGAAAATATTTTAGCAACAGACTCTTGTGTTTTATTTTCACAAGGAACAAAAGAACGCTTTTCTCCATTTGATACTTCTGGTAATGGTAAAGCCTTGCGATTAACTTTACCATTCTCATTCAAAGGAAATTTTTCTAGACTGACATAATGGCTTGGCACCATAGCGCTGGGAAGAATTTCATTTAAGTACTGGCGTAAAGCGGCTGTACTCAAAACTTCTTCAGGAATAACGTAAGCAATGAGTTTTAATCCACCTAATCCATCATCTGCGGTATGCACCACCACTTCTTTCACTTTAGGGTATTTGGCAATGGCAGCTTCAATTTCACCTAACTCAATCCTCTGGCCACGAATCTTAACTTGATTATCAGCACGTCCTAAAAATTCTAAATTTCCATCGTCTAACTTTTTTGCTAGATCTCCTGTCTTATAAAGACGATCTGTTTTATCTTGATTCCAAATAAATTTTTCATCGGTTAATTTTTTGTCGTCAAAATAACCGCGAGCAATAACCGGGCCTCGAACATAAAGCTCTCCTGATTCACCTGAAGCGACTGGATTTAAATTTTCATCCAGTACCATTAATTCTCCCCTTTCCTGAGAAGCCACTAAGGGAATAACTCTTTTATGATCGCTAGAAACTTGCACTAAACTAAAAACTGTCGCCTCGGTAGAGCCGTAAGTGTTATAAATAGCCTTGCCTCGAGGCTGGAGTTTCTCACCCAGCTTGGTGTCGAGTTTTTCTCCGTGACTAACAATGGTTAAGTCTGATTTTCCCTGCCATCCAGCATCGATTAAAGCTTGCCACAAAGAGGGTACGGCTCGCATAAAAGTGATTTTCTTATTCGCGATAAACTTTTGTAAAAGAGATGGGTCTTTCATGGTTTCAGTGGAACAAAGAACAATTCTTGCTCCACGAGCAAGCGTATAAAAAATTTCGTACACTGAAGGGTTCCAAGAAACCGCAGTGATTGCAGCAAGACGGTCACTCTCATTCATCAAATGATAGTAAGGTGAGAAGCCATAGCGAATAGCAAAGGTCTTATGCTCCAACTCTACGCCTTTGGGTTTTCCAGTAGTTCCCGAAGTAAACATGACGTAAGAAACATTCTGAGGCATAGGCAATGGAGGATTTATATCATGGCATTTTTTGATCTCTTCCTGTAAAGTATCAAGGGCAATCAGCTTTGAGTCTAAGCCCGACAATGGGGCACTCAAAGATTCGTGAGTAAGAACAATTTTAATTTTAGTGTCTTTTATCAAGGAGAGAATTCTTTGAGGTGGATGTTCAGGATCTAGAGGGATATAGGTACCACCAGCTTTAAAAATACCTAACATTCCTATAACTAAATCTGCTGATCGTTTTACATAAAGTCCAATCGGCATTTCTGATGTAAGGCCCGATTTTAATAAATAGTGAGCCAATTGATTAGATGAACGATTAACTTCCTCATAAGTTAATATTTCATTTTCAAATTCAAGAGCAATATGGTGAGGATTTTTTTTTACGAAGTCGTGAATCAGCTCAAGAATCGTTGAAATAGTATTCACTTCCATTGTCGCCAGATCCTTCTGTCCTCAAATGATTTTAGGTACTAAAATTTTAAAGGGAGCGGGAAGAATAAACAATGAAAACTTGGTCTTTTTAAGCGACAACTTCAAGGTCACTATAAGTACTTTTTGCCATGGTAAAAGGCACCATTTTCTGAGTATTATTGATATGAGAATAGTACTGATTTACTCTAGGATTCATAAGACGAAACCACGCAGGAGAAAAAGCTGCCAAAACAATCATTCCAGCGTAACCAGTTGGCATTTGTGGAGCAGTTTCCACAGACTCTAATTCAAAATAAGGCTTATAAGCAATTGCATGGTGCTCACTATGACGAGGTAATTCAAAGAGGAAAACTCGACTAAAGAAACAGTCTGAATTCCATGAATGGATAGGGGCCACTTTTTCATAACGTCCATTCACTTTCTTTCTTAATAATCCGTAGTGCTCAATATAATTTACCGTTTCAAGAAGAATGACCGAAACAAAAGAATGAATGGCGAATCCAAGCATCATATTAGTATTCGTTAGACCTAATGCCATCAAAAACGAGAGACTATAAAGCGAATAATGAATCATCCTGTTCTTCAATAAACCATTACTTTTCTTTTCAATTTTAAAAGCTGAAATCCAACCCATGAACATTGATCGAATCCAAAATGAATAGAGCGTTTCATTATAACGTGACGTCGCAGGATCTTCTAAAGTCGAAACATTTTTATGATGACCACGATTATGCTCAATGAAAAATTGCATGTAACTAACAGTGAAAAGTAAGGTTTTTGCGAGGAGGATTTCGCCTCTCGAGTTTCTATGACCTAGTTCATGGGCACAGTTAATCCCAACCACAACTCCACTCAATGCCATCATAAAACTTTTTAATACCAACATTGTTCCATTGAGTTCTGGTAATTTATTGAGAAATAAAACAATGGCGAATAGATAAAAAAAGCAAACAGCATAAAGAACGTTATTAAATGTTTTTTGTGATCCCTTAGCTAAATGAAATTTAAAAGGAATAAAATCTAGTATGGGGACAATAATAAAAGCACATACCGCAGGAGAACAAACCACCCAAATATTATCAGAGTATAGCGAAACTAAACTCATGATCGGCACTAAAATACAGAGTAGATAAACCATCTTTTCCTCAAACTCGACCCAACATCTTAAGTCACGGCTTACTTTAATACGTATTAATGTCTGATGGAAGCAGCGTATCATTTAAGGCTAATTTATTGATATAATGAGGAATCAAGTGAGTAATTCCTACAGCAGTGTAGAAGCTGGATACAGTCTAAAAGGAGCCAAATTCTTGAAATAAAAAAGCCTCTCTAAGTATTACTACCGAGAGAGGCTTAATCTTATGGTGCCCAATGAGGGACTTGAACCCCCACGATTGCTCACTAGATCCTAAGTCTAGCGTGTCTGCCAATTCCACCAATTGGGCAAAACCGTGATAACAGATGGATAGGGTAGTATTTTTAAACCCAAAGCAGCTCTAAGGCAAGAAAAAGTTGCTAAAAACCCTCAAATTTTGGGCCTTTTTTCCCGAAAAGTACCTATATGAGCTCTCCATCTAAGCGAAAAAACGACGTTCTCCTAAGACGGGCGACGGAAGACGATATCTTTAAGATTTCGGAGCTCTATTTTGAAGTTTATAACGGGACCTACCCCGACCCCATTGTTTCCCAATTAAATTTGCTCAAAAGCTTTATTAGTGATCCTTTCAATTATTGGATGGTCGGTGAAAAAGATGGCAAGATCGTCGCTTCGTTAATTTACGAATACGATCCTAATCATAAAATTGCGAAAGCATTTGGTGCAGTTGTCTCTAATAAGGCCAGAAATACAGGAATCGCTGAAGCTCTTATGCGTTTTGCTCAAGAGCTGATTAAACAAGATACGAACAATGGTTTAGAATTAGTTTACGCCACAACCAGAACGGTCCACGCTGTAGCTCAAATGCTAACACACAAATTGAATTTCAAACAATTAGGAATTTTTCCTAATGTACACAGAACAACTGACTATGAAACACATTGTCTCGCATCTCATTTTTCTTCTGAAGCCTTGAATAAAAGAGTCCGTAATTTTAAACTGCATCCAAAAATCATTCCACTTTATCAATTAGCACAGAAAGAGCTAGACCTACCTGACATTGAAATTGATAAACTAAAAGAAAGCCTCGCCTTCGACATTGTTCACAATCACCAACTTGAAGTAATTAATGCACCTCAATTTGTATTAGAAAGATTTTCGAGAGTAAAACAAGAAGGAAAACTAGATAACTCTTTTTTCCCATTTCACAAACCGAATGTTCTAATTACTTCACCAGACCAAAAAACGGAAGCCTTCCTCTACATCAACAATGTGGATCAGCACTGTGTGATTATCGGGATTAACTCAGAACAAACCTTCCTACATACCTATTATAGTCTACTAAAACAAGTCGTTGATTTACTACGGTCGATGAACGTTAGATATATTGAAACAATAATTCGCGCAGATAAAACCCAACAAATTGACAACGTACTAAAAGCTAAATTTATTCCTTGCGCCTATTTCCCCGCTTTCCAGCTGACACACTCTCCGTCTGGCGATCAACGCCACGACTTTGTAGTCTTTAGCCGTTCATTTGAAATTTTTGATTTCACCAATATTCAACTAGAAGGAATTTATCGTGAGTACTTACAACTTTATTTCGAGATGTGGAAAGAAAGTTCACTAAACCCCAAACTCATTAAAGAAGATAAATGAAAGCAACGGACAAACTTTTTACAACTTTTGCCTTCTCTCATCATGCTAAAGACTTAAATCTCTTTAGAGAAAGTTTTCGAGAAATGGCCATCCATCATTATGAAAACAACCTTATTTTTCGTTCTTATTTCGATCAAGTAAAACTTCATCCAAAAAACATTAAAACAGAAGCTGATTTACTCCACGTCCCTCCATTACTCGTGAATATCTTCAAAGAAAATGAACTAAGTTCAGTTCCTAGTAACAAAATCGTATTACGTCTTACTAGTTCAGGAACCAGCGGACAAAAAAGTCAAATGCTACTCGACTTAGACTCACTCAATCGCGTTAAAGCTTCTGCACATAAAATTCACCAAGATCTCGGTATGACTTCAAACAAAAAATATAATTATCTTTGTTTTACTTATGACCCTCGCGTCGCCAACGATCTCGGTACCGCCTTCACAGATGAATTGCTCACAAATTTTACCAAAAAAAATAAAGTCTATTACGCCATCCAGTGGGACAAACAAAAAAATGATTTTGTTCTTAACGAAGAAGGTGTTGTGGAAACCCTAAAAGCTTTTGCCAAAGACAGTGTTTCCACACGAATCTTAGGTTTTCCAGCTTTTTTATATAAGATTTTATCTGAACATAAAATAAAGCTCAATCTAGGTGAAGATGCTTGGGTACAAACAGGTGGAGGATGGAAAGGTCATCAAGATAAAGAAATAAAAAAACATGAGTTCAGACTTTTTATTCAAAAATCTTTAGGTCTCCCCCAAAAGAATATACGAGATATGTTTGGTATGGTGGAACATGGGATACCATATGTCGATTGTGAAAGAGGAAATCTACACATACCAAATTTTTCCCGCGTTTTTATTCGTGATCCCCATAATGGAAAATTGATGAAAGATGGAGAGAAAGGACTAATTCATTTTTTATGCTCTTATAACTCAAGTTACCCTTCTATTAGTTTAATGACGACAGATTGGGGCCGAGTAGGAACTTGTAATTGCAAACTTGGCGGAAAAACGCTTGAACTCTTAGGTCGTGCTGGAGTTTCTAAACACAAGGGATGCGCCCTAAAATCACTGGAGCTACTAAAATAATGTATTATTGGGGAAAAAAAGAAAATAAGACCTTAGACCAAAAAATAGCTTATGAGCTCTATATACAAGCACGAGCTAAAATTTCTCAGTTTGCTGAAATCCCAATCGAAGATATCTTAGATGTGCTGGATAGAACGGGAAAATTATGGCAACCTACTGGTGAATTTTATCTTCAAGCGATGAAAGAGCTTCCTCAAGAAATTTCCTTTTCCCCTGAAATGATTAAAATTAGTCTTGATATCATACCTAAAATTCTAAATAAACACACATTGTATGCTCGTATTGAGTCAGAGATTTTACAACCTCAGCTATTAGACTCGAAACAAAATTCATCGCGTTTTCTAGGTGAACTTAAAACCTATCCCGTTGGCGTTGTAAGTCACATCACAGCTGGAAATGTCTTTTTAGGCTTTCTTGATTCATTAATCATGGCCATTATAACCAAAAATATCTCCATGGTTAAACTGAGTGGGCAAAACCATATCTTTCCTGAACTCTTCATGAAAAGCCTACTCAAAACTGATAAGAAAAAAATACTTACGCCTTACTTTTGTCTTCTAACTTGGAAAGGTGGAACGAAGGAGATAGAAAATATCGTCAAGGAAAAATCTCACCTTATAATGGCCTGGGGTGGAGATGAAATGCTTAAATCATATAAAAATGAGCTACCGCAATCAACTAAGCTCGTCGATTATGGACCAAAAGTTTCATTACAAATCATTACAAAATCCGGATTTTCTCATTATAATCTTGATGTCATCGGAAGGAAAATTGCTCAAGATATCATACTTTGGGATCAGTCTGCCTGCGCTTCGCCACAAAATTTATTTTTAGAAGCTGGATTACCAATTAACAAAATCATGGAAGCTACTGCTCGAGCATTACAAAAAACAAAATTCAAGCGTGGAAATGTCGATGCTGATGAACAAGTCGAAATCCTAAAAGAAATTCATCGCGGTAAAACGAATATTGCCAAGAAACAAGGTGAAATCCTTATTGGGAAAGAATATTTACTCCATTATGAAAGCAAAAGAGGCCTAAGAAACTCTCCTCTCCATCGCTCTCTCATAATTAAGACATATAAAAATCTTAACGACCTTCGTGAACAGCTCATTCCCTATGAATATTATCTTCAATCTGCCAGTATCCTCTATGATACTAAAGAAGAAAAAAAGTTAGAAATATTGCTCGCCAATATTGGGATCAAACGTATCGCGCCTTTAGGAACAATTATGTTCGGGACTAATGGTGCCCCCCATGATCATCGTTTCGCCTTAAATGAACTGTTACGTTTTATACCATGGGAAAGAACCCATGAACCAATTGATTTGGCCGTCGAAGCCTACACCAAGCATCCATTTTACAAAAACAAATACAAAAAAATGCCAAAAAACTTTGATCTTATTCCTGTACTCGATTCCAAAGAATTAGTTAATTTTAAACCTTTAAGTAACTATTCAGGGCATGTTTTTGCCTCAGGTGGAACAACAGGAAAAGCAAAATATTCTTACTACTCAACTGAAGAATTTCGCTTGGCCACAAAAATGCTTGCGCACAATTTTCGCTTAAATGGTCTGGAGCGAGGAAATACCATTGCCAATCTTTTTGTCGCAGGCAATCTGTGGTCCTCATTTCTTGCAATCGAAAAGGCAATGGAGTTTTGTGGTGCCAGACAACTTTCAATCTCAGGGCTTGCTGATAAAGATCTTATCATCCAATATTTAGTCGAGTTTAGGCCGGACTACCTTTTAGGCATACCTACTTTAATCATTGATCTCGCTGATGAGATGAAGAAAAGAAAAATTAAATTAAAACTAAAAGGGATCTTTTTTGCAGGAGAAAAATTCCCAAACTTTGCCCTAAATGACGTAATGCAAGTTTTTCAGACAAAAAAAATTATGTCTGCTAGCTATGCCACCGTCGATGCAGGCCCCATTGGATATCAATGTCCACATTCTCGTCCAAACGAACATCATGTATTTGGGGAGTATATTTTTCTAGAGAATTGTAAGGGAGAAGCAGTTATTACCACAAAATACCGTTTAGTTCAGCCCCTTGTTCGCCTTAAAACAGGAGACGCCATTTCACCATTAGAAGAAAGTCCCTGCCCTTGCGGTAGCATAGATCCGAGATTTATCCTACTTGGAAGAACTGATGATCAAATCAATATTTGGGGATCTCGCTTAAAATTAGATGAATTTGAAATGGCCATTTCCTCTTTCCCTTCGGTAAAGCAATATCAAATTGAATTGAAGGAAAAAAAATCAAAAGAGCTACTAACTTTAAAGCTTGAGACAAATTCAAGCATTAACAAAGACAAACTAATTCAAGAAATCTACTTATCATTAAAAGATTTCAAATCGACACATCCACAAAGCTATCTAAAAGACGTACTTCAAGTAGAACTTCTCAAGACTGGGGAACTTAAAAGGGTGAAAAGAACCGGAAAACTTAAAAAAATAGTAGATTTAAGAAAGTAGAATTAATTTAAGCTGCTTTCTTCCCTTTTGTCGCTTTTTCCAATTCGGCCTTAAGTTTTTCAAGTTGATTTTTATAACCAGTATTTTCCGCCTTAACCTTGGTAATTTCCTTCTTCGAATCAGCCACAAGGGTTTGAGCTTTCTGCAAATCGGTAGTAAGTTTTTTCTGGGCAATTTCTAATTGTGCCACTTTTCCTTTCGTCGCTTGTTCACTTTGATTAGATAAACTTTCATTATCTTTGTTAAGCTCTTTAATTTGAGATTCGAGTTCTTGTAATTTTTCTAATTGGTATGAAATCTTTGCATCACGCTCTTTAATCATTTTGCTATATTCTGCATTTATACGCTCTGCCTCCACCGCTGTTTTGTCACTTCCACCGGGAGTAGGGCTTTGAACAGTCACATTCTGTTGAACAGCATTTCGAATATCTGATTCTCTATTTCTTTTCTTTAAATCAGCATTTTCTGCTTTAAGCGACGCTAATTCGGTCGTTAACTTTTCTGTCACTGCTTGCAGATTTGCTTTTTCATTTGCTAAGCGTTGAGCATCAAGTTTTATTTTAGCAATATCTTCACTTTTTGCATTTGGTGACATTAAAGGAGAATTTCGTTGTTCAGCAATGACTGATTCCATGCTCTTAATCTTATCCTTTAAGATCTGTGTTTCTTTCTTCAACATCGTTGTCTGACCAGCAAGTCCGATCTTTTCG
>JBEIOQ010000047.1:0-16505 GCA_040377495.1 Halobacteriovoraceae bacterium | reverse complement strand
GCTACAAATTTTAGTCATTATTTTATTCACTGCTCTTGCCTGCTGGAGAACAGAAGTTGTCCAAAAAAAATATCATTTGCATGATCCACAATGGATTGTGATCGACGAAGTTTTAGGTATGCTCGTCACAGCACTTTTTACTCTGCACTATTTTTCTTGGTGGATCTCCATTGCCATCATCTTTGCGCTCTTCCGCTTTTTCGACATCATCAAATTTTGGCCAGCATCTTATTTTGATAAGAAGATGCATCATGGTGCGGGAACAATTTTGGATGACATCATCAGCGCGATCTACGCCGGTTTGACTTTTTTGTTTATCCAAATTGGACTAAAGCACTCAGGAATTATTTAAAAAAATAAGTATTTACATTTACGTACTCTTTCCGTAACCTTGTAGAGGAAGTAATTATTGTAAAACCGACTTTATGAATGATACGGTGGTTTAACTACCCGCTCTAAAGTCAAAATATTTAAGGAGATTCCCATGGCAATTGGTAACTTTTCTACACCGACTGACGCGAACAAACAAAAAGCTCTCGATCTTGCTCTACAGGCGATTGAAAAGCAATTCGGCAAAGGCGCCATCATGAAACTTGGTGCTGAGGAATCAAAAGAAAAAGTTCCGGCCATCTCTACTGGTTGTTTAAGTTTAGATCTTGGCCTTGGGATTGGTGGTATTCCTCAAGGACGTATCATTGAGATTTACGGGCCAGAATCGTCTGGTAAAACAACTCTTACTCTTCATATTGCAGCTGAATGCCAAAAATCTGGTGGAACAGTGGCCTTCGTTGATGCTGAACATGCATTAGATACATCTTATGCACAAAAACTTGGTGTTGATGTTCCTAATACACTTATCTCTCAACCTGACTCTGGTGAACAAGCTTTAGAAATCGCCGATATGCTTGTGCGTTCTGGAGCTGTTAATCTTCTCATTGTTGACTCTGTTGCCGCTCTAACTCCGAAGGCAGAATTAGAAGGAGACATGGGTGATTCACATATGGGCCTTCAAGCTCGTCTTATGTCACAAGCTTTAAGAAAACTTACAGGATCAATCTCTCGTTCTAACTGTACTGTTATCTTCATTAACCAACTTCGTATGAAAATTGGTGTGATGTTTGGTAACCCAGAAACAACAACTGGTGGTAACGCTCTTAAATTCTATGCTTCAGTTCGTATGGATATCCGTCGTATTGGCGCCATTAAAGATGGTGAGAATGTTACTGGTTCACGCACTAAAGTAAAAATTGTGAAGAATAAAGTGGCTCCTCCGTTCAAAGAAATTGAATTTGATATCATGTACGGTGAAGGTATTTCACAAACTGGTGACGTGCTTGATTTAGCGACAACCGAAGGTGTCATTGAAAAATCTGGAAGCTGGTACGCTTATAACAATACCAAAATTGGTCAAGGTCGTGAGCAAGCTAAAGTTTTCTTGAAAGAAAATCCAGAAATGATGAAAGAAATTCGTACTAAAGTTTTAGCGAAGCATGATCTGGCCAAGGCAGATCTAACTATTCCTGCTAACGTTAACGCAGACACAGGTGAAATCGAAGAAGATAAGCCAAAAAAAGCTAAGAAAAACATTCAATAATTCTTTAGGGGAGCTTAAAGCTCCCCTCTTTTTTATGTTTGAAAGAAAAAAAATATCTTACGATGATCCAAAACTTCTCCTCAATTACGCCTACAGGCTTCTCGCCCGTCAGGACTATTCTGAACATAAGCTTAGACAAAAACTTAACCTTAGAGTTGAAGATGGAAAATTCGTGGATGAAACTGTTGAAAAACTGAAGGGTCAAGGATTTTTAAGCGAAGAAAATTATTCCCGTATTAAAATTAAAAGCAGGCTCAAGCAAGGAAAAGGTCAGAGATTAATCAAAGGTGAACTGGCCCAAGAAAAAATCCAGGTCACTGAAGACCAGCTACAAGAAGCTTTTACCGAGCTTGGCACTAACCAAGAAGAAATTCTAGAGTCTATGGTAGAAAAGAAATTACGCCGAGTAAATTTGGAAGAAATAACTTTTGAAGAGAAGATGAAACTTAAAAATAAAATTCTTTCTTATCTTGTTCGCAATGGACATGGCTATGATCAGTGTCAAAAAATTCTTAAAAAATATTCTCTCTAAGGTTTTACTCCAGAAATAGCATTAAATTTCTGCATAAGTTTGCAGTTTAAATTCATTTTAGGATCTTTTTCTTGGCGACAAACGTGATAATTAATCGAGTACTTTTGAGCTTCAGCATCAGGTAAACCACGCATGCCATTTAAGACCGTCGCTCGTAAATCAATAAATCTATCTTGCAAGGAACGATTAATTAGATTCGAGTATTCGTCTGCGGTATAAAATGTCCTTTTATTGAGAAGATACTCTGCTAATTTCTTTTTTACTTCTTCATTTTGTAACGACCAAATTTTTTCCAGATCTAAAAGAGAAATTTTCAAATTATAGTAATCAGCAAAAACTAAATACGCGACTCCTACATCTCTATTTAAATGATTTTTGATTAAATTCTTATAAAGAGGAAGAATTGCTTTAATGTCCTCTTTATGTGAGAGATGATTCATTGTGATAAGAAAACCAGCTTCTTTCGTCGTTTGAGTTAGATTTAGTAATTCGGGTAGGACACCAACTAATTTGAGTTCATGGATAACTTTTAGTGCCAGCTCTTTATGTTTTCCGATTTTTATTTCTTTAATCAACATATCCTCTAAAAAGTCCATGTCCTTTAAGCGATCCTTGGCCCTGAATTTTATTTGCATATCCTCACCCAGAAGCTCATGAGCATCTACTATCCAAGATTCACTACCAGCATGGAGGCCGTTTTTCGGCTCCTGGGCCGCAACCAATAGAGACAACACAAAAATCAAGATAAGCAATATAATCTTCATAATTTTAAACACTTATCGTCATTTTCTATGCAACGCTTAAGGCTATTTTTTAGTCTTATATTAAAACTTTGAAAAGTAAGGATTTTTCCCTCTGAAAACACTTATTTTGAGTAGAAGAAAAGGCGTACATTTTGTACGATTTTAGGGTTTTAACAAACTCCTCATTTTACCCTCATAGGACCAAGGAATAGCCCCATGCGTGCGCAAGAAATTAGAGAAAAATTTGCTAACTTTTTTATTAAAAATGGCCACGATAAACATACTTCGTCGTCACTAATTCCTCATAATGATCCCACCATTCTTTTTGCCAATGCTGGAATGAACCAATTCAAAGATTATTTTACAGGCAAAGCGAATCCCAAAAATCGTCGTGCCGTTACTATTCAAAAATGCGTGCGCGCAGGTGGAAAACATAATGACCTAGAGAACGTAGGATTTACACCTCGTCACCATACTTTTTTTGAAATGTTGGGAAATTTCTCTTTTGGTGATTATTTCAAAAAAGATGCGATCTCTTTTGCCTGGAAATTTTTAACGGAAGAACTCAAAATCCCAAAAGAAAAACTGCTCGTTACGGTTCACGACTCTGATGATGAGGCACTCAATATTTGGCATAAAGACATGGGGGTACCTTTAGAGAAGATTTTTAAACTTGGCGATAAATCAAATTTTTGGGAAATGGGAGATGTTGGACCTTGTGGCCCATGTACAGAAATTTTCTATGACCATGGCCCAAGTTTTTCAACAGGTACTCCAGCTGGATGTCAGGAAATCGATGATGAAGGACGCTATATTGAAATCTGGAACTTAGTTTTCATGCAATTTGAAAAATATTATGAGGGCAATGAAATCAAACGAAAGAGTTTACCTAAACCTTCAGTTGATACTGGGGCTGGATTGGAGCGTATCGCTGCCGCACTTCAAGGAAAATACTGGAATTATGATTCTGATATTTTCTCACCAATCATTCGTGATTTAGAAAAACTATCAGGACAGAAATACTCAGATCCGAAAGCTCAATCACCCATGCGTGTGGTAGCAGATCATATCCGCTCTGCTACAATGCTTATTACGGATGGAGCGATTCCATCGAATGAAGGTCGTGGTTATGTTCTTCGCCGTATTATTAGACGGGCCATAAGAAACCTACGTGAACTTGGTATCAAAGAAGTTAGCTTTCATAAATTAGTGCCAGCTGTGTTTGAGTCGCTTGGAAAAGAATATCCAGAGAATATGGCCAATACGGCATTAGCACAAAAATTACTAGAGCTTGAAGAAAGAAAATTCTTAGAAACACTCGATACTGGGATGAAGTTTTTAAACGAAGCACTTGCTTCACTGTCAAACAAAACACTCGCAGGTGATGTTGCTTTCAAACTTTATGACACTTACGGGTTCCCACTGGACTTAACCGAAGTGATTCTCCGTGAGAAAAATCTGAGTCTTGACTCCAAAGGTTTTGACGACGCTATGAAGAAGCAAAAAGAAGCTTCTAAGAAAACAGGTAAATTTCAAACCAAAGAAGGTTTTGAAAAATTATTTTATACTATCAAAGAAAAGAATGGCGGAACAAAATTTACTGGTTACTCGGAAATGAAGACCCAAGCTAAACTTATCGCGAAAGAAAATCTAGACGAAGTTACCGCTTTAGTTTTTGATCAAACTCCTTTCTATGGTGAATCTGGAGGGCAAATCGGTGACACTGGTTCTGTGATGGAAGGAAATAATACTTTGGCCCATATCAGCGATACCCAAAAACCGGTAGATGGTCTTTGGGTTCATTACTCCAAAGATGCTGATGCACTCGAAGTCGGTAAAACATACACTCTCAATGTTGATACAGAACGAAGAGAACTGATTAAAAGAAATCACTCCGCCACTCATTTACTGCAAGCAGCCTTAATTAAAGTTGTAGGCGACCATATTAAACAAGCTGGATCTTTAGTCACCGAAGAAAAACTTCGTTTTGACTTTTCTAATCCAGAAGGTCTTACACGTGATCAAATCACTCAAGTCGAAAAATTGGTTAACGAAGCGATTAATCAAGGAAACCAAGTGTGTCCTGAAGTCATGAGCAAAGATGCAGCGATGAAGAAAGGCGCTATGGCACTTTTCGGTGAAAAATATGGAGATGAAGTTCGAGTAATCAGTATGGGGACATTCTCCACTGAACTTTGCGGGGGGACTCACGTAAATAATACGCGAGATATTGCCTATTTCTCAATCTTAAGTGAAAGTGCTCTTTCTTCAGGAGTTCGTCGTATTGAAGCGACCACTTCAGTGACAGCATTAAATCGCTTAGAAAAACGCTCACAACTTTTCTCATCTATTGAGTTAATGCTTTCAAGTAAAGATGAAAATGCTGTGGAAAAAATCGAAACACTTCAAGCCGAAATTAAAGAGAAAGCGAAAAAGCTAGCTGATTTAACCGAAAAACTTCAAACCTTAGAAAATAAAGCTATCTTTGATCAACCAGAAATGGTTAAAAATCTTCCTTTCAAAATGGCACAAGCCTCTGAAGGAGCAGATCTGAGAAAACTGTCTGATACCTTTGTCGCCAAGTACCCTAATGGAATTGTTCTGCTAAAAACGAAAAATCAAGACAAGATCAATGTTCTTCTTCGTGTTGGAAAGGATGTGAAACTTGATTGTAACCAAATTTTAAAAGAAACACTCCCACTGATTAATGGTCGAGGGGGGGGGAAGCCAGATATGGCCCAAGGATCTGCTGAAGCTAATATTAATACACAAAATTTTGAAACTAAAACTAAAGAACTTATTTTAGCGAGATTATCATGATGACAAAATTATTACTGTCCCTGCTACTTCTTCTCTCTATCTCTTGCCGCAAAGCTGCAGTAGATGACGGTGCTAATGGTATTCGCGTGGCCCTTAATTCAGAAATTTCGACTCTCGATCCGGCACTTTCCTATGATGCTGTTTCGGCTGAGATTGTATATCAGCTTTATGAAACTCTTTATGAATACGATTATCTAAAGCGTCCATACACTTTAAAGCCACTTCTAGCGGAAGATATGCCGTTGATGGAAAACAATGGCACGAAATATACCATTAAAATTAAGAAAAATATCGCTTACCATTCACACCCAGCGTTCAACGGGAAAAAACGTTTTGTAAAAGCTCAAGATTTTATTGATCAATTCAAACGTCTGGCCTTCATTAGCACTGCCTCAACAGGTTGGTGGTTATTTGATGGAAAAATTAAAGGAATTAATAAATTTCGTGAAGCTGCTGGCGGTGACCTCGAAAAACTTTATAATCTTCAAGTTGAAGGTTTAAAAGCAGTAGACGATTACACTCTTGTGATCGATCTAGTTCAACCTTACCCTCAAATGCTAAATGGTTTAGCACTTGCATTCACAACCCCTATCCCAATGGAAGTGATTAAATTTCACAAAAATATTTTAGCAGAAGTAGACGCTGGCACGGGCCCCTTTTACATGACCAACTTAAATATGAATCAGGGAGCAACTCTGAAGAAGTTTGCTGACTACCATCCCGTTTTCTACCCTTCTAAAGGGGATCGTGTTGCGAATGATCTAGACCTACTTCGTGATGCCAATAAAAAACTTCCTTTCCTTAGTGAAGTTCATTATTCAGTAATGAAAGAAGATCAAACCCGCTGGTTAAATTTTTTAAGTAATAAAATCGATTGGCTTCAATTACCAAAAGACAACTATTCTACAGCGATTACCCCACAAGGTGACTTATCGGAAGAGTTAAAAAGTAAAAAAATTATGTACCAAGTGGTGCCTACTCTTACGTACTGGTGGCTCGCGTTTAACATGCGTGACAGTTATTTAGGTAAACACCGTAATCTTCGTGCCGCCATCGCTCACGGGGTGAACTGGGATAAATACATCCAGCTTTTCACCAACAATGTAGGACAAAAATCTAACTCCATTTATCCTCCAGGAATTCCTGGTTATAATCCTTCAAAAATTCTTCCTTACGAATACAGTATCGAAAAAGCTAAAGGATTTTTAAAACAAGCTGGATTCCCAGATGGAAAAGGCTTACCTGTTTTCAAATTTGATATTCGTGGAACTTCAACTGTTGCTCGTCAACAAGCAGAATTTATTCAGAAAGAACTTGAACTCGTTGGCATCAAAATGGAAATCATCGTGAATACTTTCCCGGCTTTCCTACAAAAATCTCGTGGTGGGCAATTGCAATTCTGGCAAGGCGGCTGGATTACTGATTATCCCGATGCTGAAAATATTATCCAACTTTTGATTTCAAAAAATCACTCACCTGGCCCAAACTCTACTTTTTACTCTAATCCCAAAGTAGACCAACTTTTTGAGAAAATGAAAGTCTTAAACGATGGAGCTTTGAAGTTTGAAATCATGGATGAAATTGAGCGTATAGTAACCAACGACATTCCTTGGGTAATGCAGTACTACTCACGTAACTATATGCTCTACCACTCAAGACTTAAGAACTTCCGCCATTCAGATATAATTTTCAATTATTATAAGTACTTAAAAGTCTCAGATAATTAAGACTAAAAAAGGGGGATCAAATTGATCCCCCTTTTTTTTCTAGCGGTAAAGTTTTCCCTTTTCGCTCCGAAAAGTATGCAAACTCATCAAGGTCGATGAGTCCTGCAAGGATACTTTTTATGATGCGATTACTTTTTTCAAAGAAGAGTCTTCTAACCATAAGCATGTGCTGTTTGGTTCTGATGTATAGCTCTGCTTATGCTAAAGACTACATTATCTACGCAATCTCTCATCAACTACCAATGACAAATAAACAAGAGTCACGCACTAAAGACATGTATGTCAATTTAGGTAAAGCTCAAGGTGTTCAAGAAGGTACAATACTGGATGTTTATCGTATACAGACTGAACAAAATCCTTTTGAATCTAATAAACGATATACTTATAAAATTAAAATTGGCGAGATAAAGGTAATTCACTCTGATGGAGAAGCTGCGATTGGACGAGTAGCAAAAATGGAATCAGGTGAAGATGCTCCCATTTTTGAATTTGAAAAATTCATGATCGGTGATCAGGTTACCGTACACGTTAAATAAAATGATCAAAGTTGATACAAAAAAGGCTCCGTAAGGAGCCTTTTTATTTTATACCTAAGCTTTTTTGATATAAGACTTACACCAACCCTCAGCTGCCACTGAGCCTGGTTTTACCAGAGTACATGTTCCCCACTTATCATCCACTTTTTTATAGAATGAACAAGTTGAACATTTAGCACCATCCTTAAATTTTGGAGCACACTTTCCACCAGCACAATCAACGGCTGCATTAGAAACGTAACCTAGAGACTTTGCCATCCCTTTTGTTTTATCAACTTCTGGAGCTGCTGCTGCTGAAGCATTAGATCCGAGTAGTGATTCTAAAACAGGGAGAGAAGCTAAGGCCAAGAGGGCGCCTTTGAGGAATCCACGACGATTTACTTTAGACATACGACAATCCTTTTGTAATCTGCTTGAAAAAATTTGGCCTATTTCAAAACAGCTTTAATGTTAGATCTTTTAATAATCTTGCCCTCATAGTATCCCTCTCTAACGACAAAATTTCTAGCCAAAAAAAACATTCTGAATAGCGACAAAAATCAGATTTTTCATCAGAATACACGAAGATTTTTTTTAGCCTGAATCCCTTATATAACCCGTTAAATTGAAGTAGCAAAATTCCCGATTCATTTACTTCTTTAATTCTTCCCCAAACTAGTACTGTTTCCATGCAAAAAACTCCTCTTTCTCTAGGTATTTGAAAGTAGAGCAAAAATTAGGCACAATAGTGAGAGATAAATTATTGAAATTCTGAAGATTTTCGCTGGGATAAGATCATCATGACGAAGCATGCGACCATAGGCACTCTTTTTTTAGATCGAATAAAAAAATCTCGTACCAAAGATGCAATTGGTTGGATCGAAAATGATCGATTACAATTTCTTAATTTTGATCAGTACCATCACCAAATTGAATGTCTCACATTAGCGTTAAAAAAATATGATGTGGAACCCGGTGGAAAAATTGCCATCCTCGCTAATACATGTAAAGAATGGCACTTCATGGATTTTGCAAGTCTCTGTGTGCGTGGAATTGTTATTCCTATTTATCCCACTTACAGCCTTTCTGAAATAAATTATATCCTTGAACATAGTGAAGCCACAGTTCTGGTTGTTGAAAATGATGATCAATTTAAAAAGATTGTTCCTATCATTGCTCGCTTAAACCGTTTGAAATTAATCGTCGCCATTCATGATATTTCTGATGAATACAAAAAATTAATTCTTAACCATATTCCTTATATTTCTTACGACAAACTCTATGCTGAAGGAATTGAAGAAAAAAAACAAAATCCAGATTTGTTCGAACAATTAATAAAAGCAGCTTCCCCTGAAGATATCGCTTCAATCGTTTATACTTCAGGTACAACAGGTGAACCGAAGGGTGCTGTACTTACCCACGAATCTTTCTGTACTATGCTTTCTAATGTGCAAAAGCACGTACAAGGTGGATTTAACGAGGAAGATCGTACTCTGACTTTTCTCCCACTTTCTCATGTTTTTGGTCGGTGTGATTCTATGCTTATTTTGATCTTTGGCTGGCAAATGGTTTTTGCTGAAGGGATTGAGAAAGTTGTGGATAATATTAATTTAGTGAAACCAACAGTGATGCTGGCTGTACCTAGAATTTTTGAAAAAATCTATTCAAAAATTAAACAACAAATTGATTCTGGATCCAAAGTTCAACAACTAGCTTTTGAGTGGGCAATGAAAGCCGCTGCTCAATATTTTAGTAAAATTGATCAAGATCTTTCCCCTTCCAGTAATGAAATCATTCAATACAAACTTGCCTACAAATTAGTGTTTGAAAAAATTTATTTACGCTTTGGTGGAAAGATTCGTTATTTTGTTTCTGGCGGTGCTCCTCTCTCCCCTAAAATTGCTGATTTTTTACGTTATTCCAACCTCACCATTTTGGAAGGTTATGGGCTAACAGAAACAGTGGCACCAATAGCTCTTAATCAACTTAATCGTCAGATTCTGGGAAGTGTGGGCGTACCTATGGGTGACGTAGAATTGGCCTTTGCAGATGACGGAGAAATTTTGATTAAGACAAGGTCTTTATTTAAAGAATATTATAAAAATCCTAGTGCTTCTGCTGAAGCCATTCAAAATGGTTGGTTTCATTCCGGTGATATAGGCCACTTTAATGATCTCGGTTTTCTCATGATTACTGACCGCAAAAAGGACATTATTGTAACTTCAGGTGGAAAGAATGTTGCCCCTCAGAAAATTGAAAATCTTATGAAGACCAAAAAACATATCGTTCAATTTGCTCCCGTAGGAGATAAAAGAAACTATATTATTGGGCTGGTCGGCATAGAGAAGGCACGTTTCATTAACGAACTAGAGGCTTGGGGACTCTCTCGTGACGTTGACCTCGTGACCCTCTCTCAACACCCTAAAGTAAAAGAAATCATTGAAAAAGAGGTAGAAGAAGCCAATCTTGAACTGGCCAAGTTTGAAACAGTAAAGAAGATCGCTATCCTGCCTGAAGAACTTACCGTGGAGAACGGTCTTTTGACGCCATCCTTAAAAGTTAGACGTAAAGTTCTCCTAGAGCGCTATCAAGATATAATTAACACTCTGTATAAAGGGGATACTTTTTGACATTTTAGGTCTTTAGACTTAAATAATAGGTTCACTTTATAGGAGAATTGTCATGGCAAGAATCACAATCGAAGATTGTTTGGAGAAAGTTGAGAACCGTTACGAGTTAGTTCACCTGACAATTAAAAGAGTGAAACAATTACGTGAAGGTGACGATGCTCAAGTTCGTTCTAAGAATAAAGAAATCGTTACAGCGCTACGTGAAATCGCTGCAGGTAAAGTTAAGCACTCACTTATTAGCGAATACGATTCAGAAGAATTTTAATTTCCACTACAATAGAAATAAAAAAAGCCAGCGCAAGCTGGCTTTTTTTATTTGATCAATACTTTATCTTGATTTGTTACGGCCTTAGATTTACTTAAGCGCAATCTTAAGAACCTCTTCAAACTTTTTCACAGGATAAAACTTTAATCCCTTACGATGGCGTTCAGGCACTTCTCTTAAGTCTTTTTCATTCTCAAAAGGAAGAATTATGTCCGTGATACCTGCGCGTTTAGCCGCCAGAACTTTTTCTTTAATTCCTCCGACAGGCAGAACTTTTCCAGTTAGTGACAACTCTCCGGTCATCGCTAATCCTGCTTTCACTTTCTTATTATGAGCAAGACTATAAAGTGCCAAGGCCATAGTAATACCAGCTGATGGTCCATCTTTTGGAGTCGCACCTGCAGGTAAATGTAAATGAACTTCATGTTTCGCTAAATAATCTTCTACTGGAGCCACCACCGCAGGCTTTTCACCTGACTTAGGTATAACAACCTTTTTCATCTTCGGCGGACTTAATTTTAATTCAGCTTGTAAAAGTTTTTTCACGTAAGAGTAAGCAAGATTTGCTGATTCATTCATGACATTTCCAAGTTGTCCCGTAAGCTTAAACCCTTTTCCCTCAAGAGGGATAGATTCAATAAAAAGAATATCTCCCCCAAAAGCTGTCCACGCAAGACCAACGACTACTCCTGGCTCCAGATCTTTTTCAGCTTTATCAGAATGGAAGCGCTTAGGTCCTAATAATTTTTCTAAATCTTCAGGTTTAGGCGCAAACTTCTTACTTCGCCCCTTTGCTGCACTTACTTTTTCTAGAGCAGCAATACGACAAAGCTTAGCTACATGTTGTTCCATTACACGCACACCAGGTTCACGAGCATAATCAGCGATAAGTCTTCTTAAAGTGGTTACCGCTAAATCAAAATCTTTCGTTCCTAGACCATGTTTCTTTAATTGTTTTGGGATAACCCACTTATCTGCAATATTAATTTTTTCTTCTAAGGTATAACCAGATAGCTCAATCAATTCCATACGATCTAATAAAGCTTCTGGAATTTCGGCAACGTAGTTAGCAGTTGCGATGAAAAGAACTTTGGATAAATCAAAGGGTACATCCAAATAGTTATCAATGAAGGTCTTATTTTGCTCTGGATCCAGAACCTCAAGCAGTGCAGAGCCAGGATCACCTTGGTAAGATTTTCCAAGTTTATCAATCTCATCCAACATAATAACAGGATTATTTACTTCAACTCGTTTTAACGCTTGAATAATTTTTCCTGGCATGGCCCCAACATAAGTACGTCGGTGCCCTTTAATTTCAGCTTCATCTCTCATACCACCAAGACTAAAACGATAAAACTTACGTCCTAAGGCTTCCGCAATCGAATTCCCAAGAGAGGTTTTCCCTACTCCTGGAGGACCTGCTAAACAAAGAATTGTTCCATCATATTGTGGCTTTAGCTTTCTTACCGCAAGGAATTCTAAAATTCGTTGTTTTGCTTTCTCTAAACCATAATGATCTTTTTCTAATAATTTTTTTGCTTTACTCATATCCACAGCATCTTGTGTATGCTTTGACCAAGGTAAATCTATCATCCATGTTAGATAAGTTCTCGCTACGTTATACTCAGGAGAAGAATCTTGAATACTTTCTAGGCGCTCAAGTTCTTCTAATGCAGCCTTTTTCGCATCTTCAGGCATATTGGCTGCATCGATACCATCTTTGAGTTTTTTTACATCTCGAGCTTTATCATCGTGTTCCATACCAAGTTCTTGGCGGATCACTTTTAATTGCTCTCTTAAAAAATACTCTCGTTGATATTTATTAACTTTGTCATTAACTTCATCCGAAATTTTCTTCTGGATATCAGCTACATCTTTTTCACGTTTCAAGTAAACTAAAAGTTTAGCGAAACGTTTTTTCACCACTAGTGTTTCTAAAAAATCTTGTGCTTCAGGAACATCTAAGGTTAAAGCAAAGGCAACTAAATCCGCCAAGGATCCAGGCGATGGTGAATTCAGCATCGCTAATTTCATTTCTTCATTGAAGTATGGATTGATTTCAGAAAGTTTTTTTACCTGGTTAATCACTGAACGGGTATAAGCATCCAACTCTTCATCTGCTTGATGAATATCGTCGAATGATTCCAACTTCACCACCATCAGTGGCGTTTCTTGCTCAAATTTTAAAACACGTGATCTTTTCATTCCATGAACTAATAAGTTCACTGAACCGTCTGGTAATTTAATCTTTTTAATCACCTTACAAAGAACACCCACTTTATAAATATCTTTAGCAGAAACGTCTTTGGCAGTTTGATCATCGTGATCGTAAACAGAAGGGGCATTTCCATCATCTATTTCCACCACCACGTCACTGGCATCCTCTTCCCCTTCATCTTTTTCATCAGCAGTCTCATCTTTCATGAACTCTTTGAACTTCACAAGATTCAAACTAATAAACGAACTTTTACTTAAATAGGTATCTAATTCCGGCGTATATTTATCTTCCGAAAGTATAATCGGAGCGATCATTCCTGGAAAAATAGGACTATTTAAAATAGGGATCACCACTGCTACTTCAGGTGTATCTGACCCAATATCCTTATTGCCTGCCTTTTTAGCAGACTTTTTTTCATTTGCTTCGGCCATAAAAAATCCTTATTTTTTGATGTCGATGACTAATCTTCCTGGGCTTTCCAAAAAGAAAATATCAGCGGTAATTTTGCTTTTGAATCCTAGTTCTAGAGAAAGAATATCTTTAGAGATAGGGTAGAATTCCACACTCTTTAAATACTCTCCTTTACCATCAAAGGTACTACCTTGATTCATTGTGGTACTAAATAGATCGATATAAATTTTGTCTTGTGTAGGAGAGATATGACCATAAATGCGAGGAACTTTTTCTCCAGCGAAATCCAAAACAATTCTTTCTGCTTTAATTTCTTTGTTCATTGAGTGACGAACTGAATTTAAAGTCCCAGGTGTTCCTTCAACTCCTGTATGGAAAACGCCACGTTCTTGATAAACAGCTTTTTTTCTGTTTCCAATTTTCCAGATACGCTCATTAGTTAAACCTTGAGCGAATGAAGAGAAAGAAATAGATAGAAGACACAAAGCATAAAGAACAAATCTAATCATAATTAACCTCTCGAGTTAATTATGAACTATTCTACAAGAACATACCAAGAATTTTTTTGAATTTTACGAGGAGAAGCATGAGGAAAAAACCTACTGCAACGTTCATGGGTCCTGAAGGTGGACCATCTGAGTCATTCATGTCAACAGTCCCGCAGGCCAAACCCTGATTATTTTGACTAGCTGACTTTTTAGAGGTCTCAACTTGATCTCGGTTGGTGGTAAAGGCTTTTGTTTCTGACGAAGTGGTACGCTCAGGACAATGAGTATTATCCTGATAAGGGTAATCATCATCTGCTGAGATAATAGAACCAGCTTGCGAGATACTGGCCGTCATCATGTAAATTGAAAGAGGATCAACGAAATTAGTGGGTGACGCAAATAAACTATCGAGTTGAGTGGAAGAAAAAGCAGTTACAGGAACAACACGAACACTAAATATATTCTCATTCGTAGTACTACTCAATGGGATGCTCAAAGCTTGATTTAGATTTTCTACCATATCAGTCGTATAAGTTGGACTTAAAGGATTATAAATATAATCAAATTGTACCGGATTAATTCCTTCAGCGCGGGTGATATAAACTGAAACTCCTAGTGGAGATTGTAAGCTTTGAGAAATGAATTTGAGATCTAAATATTTACCTGTGGGCGAAGCTTCCGCAGTTAAATCAATTTCAAATTCATCGCCATAAGTTGTCACTAAAGGACCTAATTTTTCATAATCGAAGAAAATACCAGAAAGTGCTCCTCCGGCTTCTACGCTATAATCAAATAAAAGGCGTTCATCACGACTGGTAGCAGATTTTTCATCCAAATAATCCACATCTAGACCGTAATTACAGCGAATAGATACCTTACCTACATTTACTGAACTACGTGTGCTGGTTAAACGAATCGCTTGAGGACGATCCTTTTCACTATCCCCACAACGATTAAAAAAACTTCCTCGGTAATTGGCTCCAGAGCAGACCTGAGGAAGAGCTGAAGCATAGTAAGAGGGCACGCTACTAATAACTTTAAGCGGAGAAACATATAAATAATAGGTGTCTCCTAGAGGTAAACCTTTAATGGAAAAACTTCCATCAGCATCTGAAATACCCATTGCCACAACTTTTCCATAACGAGTAGAAACAACTTCGATTTTAGAACCAAGCACTCCGACCAGATTAGTTCCTCCAACAATTTTTCCACTAATAGTTCCTAATCCAGAAACAGCATAAACACCATTCAGACCATTAATGTCTTCTTGTGATAAAGACCATTGTCCTCGAAAAGCAGTATAAATCATGGTGGAATCTTGAACTTCACTGTGGGCCAGTCCCAATAAGTGACCTAATTCATGTGTGAGGACATCACCCAAATAATAAATTCCACCTGTGGCCAGTGGAGAAGTGGAGTAAGCATGTTGTTCATTAATTAAAATATCAGCTTCACGAATTTCACCACTGCTCACATTATAAGAAACATTCGTTACAGCTAGGATTCCTGAAGAGAAATATGGAGTCGTGGTAAAACTAATACTACTCACCCCTGTTCCATCACTACCTAGGCTGGTTTGAAATTGAACTGCAGTGGAAGAAGAAAATTGTGAAATAGATTGAGCTAAAGCACTCTGCACTTGAGCTGTGTTTAAATCTAAACTATTAGAAGTATCCAACCTCAAAGTGATATTGGGTGCGGTCGTAAACCAATGGATATCCGCTCCAGAAGAAGTTTTAGATTGGATAATCGCGTGACCTTGTGAGGCGAGAAAGATAAAAGTAAATACGATCAACAGCAATCTTTTATTCATTCTCGTGATTTGGTTTGGCCAACCACATTCCTAAAATAAAGCATAAGGCCATTCCTACCATTAACCAAGTAAAAGGAATTGTTTTCTTTGGTGCCTCTGAAGCAATTTTACGTTGCGGTTTTTTATTTGTTTCATAAACAATTTTTTCCCCTTCAATTGCCTTCACTTTCACGCCTGGAAATGTATTCTGCCAACCATTAGGAAAATGTTTAGTTACTACCTCATCAAAACGATGAGTGGAAATTTTTCCCAGCTCTGGATGTATGGGAAATATGCTTGAACTCCAATAGGTTTTTTCTTTTTCAATAATTTGATTGTATTTACCTAAGGCCAGTCCTGAGAGCCATAAATCGCCATTAGGAGCTTTTTTCAGTATCAACTGCACAGACTCATTAGGTTTGAAATTTGCGACACCTTCCACGCTCATTCCTTCCATCCCCACCACTCCACCAGGTTGATAGAAGGTAATGGTCTCACTCTTTTCTCTCACTTGCTTTGAAGCCCATCGTTGGACTTTAAACGTGAACTCAGTCACGATAGCGCCTGTGATTTTCTTTGAGGTTTGTGAAACATATTCACCCTGAAAAATTACATCTGATTCTTCCATCTGTTTTTCTAGAGTGACGGGATAAAATAACGTAGCGAACGAAGACGCAGAATAAATGAGAAAAAGTAACAACGATAAAAGTCTTGAGTGCGGCAGGAAAAACATCTCTAACCCCTTAATTTAACTTAAGAACTTATCGGCG
>JBEIOQ010000155.1:0-1598 GCA_040377495.1 Halobacteriovoraceae bacterium | reverse complement strand
AATGTTTAAACATCATTATAGTGAGTCGTTTAATCTGTTCTTGACTGGAAGTGGAGTAAAAATTCCAAAGCCTCGCGGAAGTTTTTATCTTTTTCCTCGAATTCCTGAGAAATTTAAAACAGATTACGATTTTGCTGAGGATCTTTTAACTAAATACAACGTCCTGGTGATCCCAGGCTCAGTGTTTGGATCTCAAGGGATCAAACATGTTCGCCTTGCTTTAAGTTTGGATCATAATAAGATTAAGAAAGTTGCCGATATTTTTAAAGTTTACTATTAGTCGAAGGACTTTGGGGGTACTTATGAAAAAGACTCTTGCTTTGGCACTTGTTCTTGTTGGTTGCTCTAATGTCAAAAAAAATGATGGTCAACGTAACCCAGCACAAGCTCTGATCGATTCATCTCGCGAAGCTCAAGCCTTAGTTGTTGACGATAAAATGTTCAAAGATTCAGGTGAATCCAAGCGCACTCCATGGGGTGGGTATTGGTGGTCTATGGCCCGCGGAGAATTGGTTACAGGTTGGGACGATGGAAAAGGTCGTAAAATCTGGACGCCAGGAAACATTAAACAATTCGATAAATGTTTAGATTCTTATTCTAAAGATTGTGTCGATTTATTTAAAAATATAACAAAAGAGGGTGGGAAACATTTAAGTCCAATGATGAAGTTTGATTATTTCGTCAGAATGTTTAATGAAAAACGTTATGGAAAAAATAACGGCCTAAAAGGGGAGTATTCTCACGCCGCTTTATGGGAATTAAACAACGCCTATATCGGCGATAACGATGCTCACCCTCTATGGGAAGTAAGAGGATTCGCCGGTAAATGTATTGGCTGGTCTCTCTCTACCATTGATTTCGATGAACCAACCAAAGATAAGATGATTGAAGGAATTAATTTTAGGCCAGCTGACATTAAAGGTTTCTTAGCGTCTTACTATAATATGGCGAAGTATTTCGTGAATGATGAGTTAGCTGTTGGTGTTCCCATCACGCTTTATCCCCCAATGAAGCCTGATGAATATAAAAAAGCTCGCGCTGATGTAACGCCAAAACAATTAATTAGTGTTTTGCAAGAGACAGTGAAACAAGGGAAGACCATCGTCGCGGATATGGATCCCACAGAAGGCGCCTGGAACCATCCCATCTATAAATATGATTTGAAGTGGAAATTTAAGTCGAAAACAAAAATTTCGGGATCATTAAAAGTTTTCTATCCGACAGATGAAATTGACCTCGATGATGTTTTCTCTACATCGAGCCCTCGTAAAGATTTATTAGATCGCACATTGAATTTTGAAATCAGTGTGCCAGCTAGCTTTGAAGGTGATTTCGCAAGTCTGGAGACGGATGGTGAGTGGTTAGGGGATTCTAAAGACCAACACCCTGATGCTCTTATCACTGGAATTGAAAAAGGTTGGCAAGAAAAGTACTACAAAGAAAAGCTGTCGAACTATAAAGATATTGCCGCTGACATTAACCCACCACTCTATAAACGATATAAAGAAGGGAACAAGTGGAAGCCGCTCTTAACGAAGATTTTAGATAGTTATTATAAGAAATAAGAAAAAAAGCCCCTCGAAAGAGGGGCTTTTTTT
>JBEIOQ010000117.1:0-6847 GCA_040377495.1 Halobacteriovoraceae bacterium | reverse complement strand
CACTTTCAGACTCGATCAAAAAAAGTGTGTTTGAAATGTCTTATCAATATTCAAATTCAGATATGGCGGTGATTGACTGGAACTCAGCACTGGTGATTGAACCCAGTGGCTCCATGGATGTGCCGGACGTAATTGAGTTTGCCCTCAACCAGTTATTAGAAATGCGTTTCTACGATGATTTATTAGATAGCAAGCTGGCGAAACTCTATAATTCCATTGAAAACAAAAAATCAAGCATCTTAAGTGATCAGTACTCAGAACTAGCAAAAGAAGCAGGCCAAACCTATTTAGAGATGTCCGAAATCATCGAGACCATTGAAAACTCTTTTAAAGTCGTGGGAGATTTTTATCTGGCGACTATTTTCCGTGCAGCTTCGACTCGATTCCGCTTCAAGGATTGGCTCAACAACATTAACTCTAAACTTTCCAATCTGGCTGAAGTTTCTAAACTTCTTCAAGGTGAAGTCCACGCTAGGCGAGCTCAATACTCAGAAATTATCATTATTGTTCTGATTGCGTTTGAATTATTACCTGCACTATTCAAACTCTTCACTAGTTCGACCGCTCAATAATCATTATGCCAAAGTTCTAACAGTTGATCTTGCAGTGTCCTCGCACGATTATTCCACCATTCTTTGGGGCCCACATAGTTTGATTTATTGTTACTCATAATCACGAAAGTTAGTTTCTTTCCCGATTTAGTAAAAAGTGTCCCTGCTAAACTTGAAACATAATCCATCGTACCAGTCTTGGCCCAAACATTGATGGGCATAGGTGGCTCCAGCATTCGTTTGGCGAGTGTGCCCTTCACGCCTGAAATGGGCATGTAAGCAATATGATCATCGCCCCAAAGTTTGAAAACCTCTAGAAGAAACCTTGGACTCAATTTATTATCATGGGCCAACCCTGAGCCATTATTGATTTGAATTTTATCTTTGATTTTAATTTTTTCTGCAAAAAATATCTGCATACTTTCTGCTGCTTCTTTCAGTGTACTTTTCTTTGCTGAATTCAGGAGCAAAGATTCAAACACCAAATTATTACTGTACTCCATACCCAGACTTAAAATTTCGCGTAAACTTAAACTTTTATGCGATACCATTTCCTGCGCAAAACTTGGAGTCGCTCTAGGCTCTGGGTCTGGAAGTTTTAAACCAATCTTTCCACAAAGCATTTGAAATTTTTTCGCAGTTGCCAGCCCTGCATTTCTTAAAGGCAACTGTTCTTTTCCTGAAGTTTTTAAATCACGGGGAATTTCCCAATCAGTATGCTCTAAATCATAAGCATCAAAGTTAGTTCCTGGACGAAATGTTTGCCCCACATCAGGATAATAAAAGTAAGTTAGTGTATTTGTTTTTTCTTCGTAACGATAATGAAAATCAAATAAATTGAAATCGCTGCTTAAACTGGAAAGCGCTGTATTATAGGAATCCTCATCTTTTTGTGTATCTTCTATGGCAACGCGCGACTGATAAAGAGTTTCATCATAAAAGAATTTTCCTTTCACGACATTGACCTGCTTTTTTAAGTCCACACACATTTGCATCAGTTCGTTGGTAAATAATAGAGGATCTCCGCCCCCTACTAGAAAAATCGCGCCATCCAGAAACTTATCCTTAATGGTTCCGATTTTTTTAACGGAAGTAATAAAATGATGATCAGGAGAAAAGTGGTTTAGCGTATAAAAACCGGTTAAAACTTTCATCACCGAAGCCGGAGTAAAAAGATCATCTCCATTGAGATTTTTTAGCACTTTTTTGGTTTCAGGATCATAGAGGACAAAACCAATATCATTTTTCTTAAAAGCATTATCTTTGACTAAGATTTCTTCGGACTTTCTGCTCCAATCACTTTGGTACGCAACAAAGCTTTTTTCGAGAGCTTTCTTTTCTTCCCGTTTTTGGGGCGACTGACAACTGGCGATAATCAGGATGCCGAATAAAAGACTATAGACTTTGCACTTCCCACCCAACATTATTTTTCCTACACTACTTCCATGAAAAAAATTGATTTTTATTTTGATTTCCTTTCGCCCTTCTCATTCTTTGCTTGGAAAAACCTAGAGCAAATGAAGGAGTTAGAAGCAGTCGAAATCAATTATTATCCAGTGATTTTAGGCACTATTCTAAACCATCATGGCTCCAAAGGCCCAGGGGAAATCGAACCCAAGCGCCAGTATCTTTATAAAAACTGTCTGCGTTATGCTAAACGCCATAATATTTCCTTTTTGTGTCCCAAAACCCATCCTTTTAATCCCCTTTATGCTCTTCGTCTCGCGACTAAGGAATGTTCTGGTGATTGGCAAAAACAAGTCATCGATGTGATCTGGAAAGCTGGTTGGGAAGAAGGGATTGATCTTGGATCAGAGACTGAAATCGCCCAAGCCTTAGAAAAGGCCGGATTACCTGCGGCCAGTCTGATGGAAAAAACTTACGAAAAAACGGTGAAGAATGCAGTAAAGGTGAATACACAAAGATTGATCGACGCCGGTGGCTTCGGTGTTCCCAGTATGGTGGTGAATCAAGAGGAACTTTTTTGGGGTAATGATGCTTTAGGAGATGTCGTCAATTATTTAAATGGTAAAGACGACTTAGATCGAAAACTATTTGAAGAAATTTTGGCGAAAACGCCACGAGGGGCCAGTCAAAGTATTACTTTCTAGTAGAAGCTTTCGTTAAGCGATCCCAGATTCCACGCCATTCATGTCCATCATGCAAAGGCGTGCGATAAATATATAAAGCATCCGCTCCTTCCTCGCACAAACTTCTCATTAAAGCGTACAATTCACGGGCGGCTAAATTGGGCTTTGAACTTAATTTCATCTCCATCGGATTTTTATAAACAGGATCCACTTCCTCACCTGCACCTAAAATGTAGAAAGGAACTTTAGGCATATAGTGATGCTCTAACTGCCCTGGGGCCACAGGACTTTGCGCGTATTCCACTGTGTATCCATGAGACTTAACCAGCAATTCAATTTTCGCTAAATCAATCATTCCCGGTCGATAAATTAAAACTTTTTTGTCTTTAAAACCAATCACGGTGGATTCAATTCCGACAAGAGATCGTCCCCCGTCCAAAACAAAAAGATTTTCACCAAACTCAGAAAAAACATGCTCTGCTTCTGAAGGTGATGTTTTTTTAAATTTATTTGCACTGGGTGCTGCTAGAGGAGCAGTATTCGAAATTAATTCCAAGGCGAGCGGATGATTGGGCATTCGTACACCCACTTGGTCCAGTCCCGAGGTAATCAAAGGATTCAATTCGTCTTTCTTCGGAAGAATCAAAGTTAAAGGACCTGGCCAAAAAGCTTTGGCGAGAAATTGAGCAATAGCAGGAAATTCTCTTGCCACTAAATGTACATCCTCGATTTTCGCAATATGAACAATCAAAGGATCAAAAAAAGGACGTTCTTTTAAACTAAAGATTTTGCGAATGGCAGAATCAGAGTAAATGCTTCCTGCTAGGCCATAGACGGTCTCAGTAGGCATTCCGACCACATCACCTTTTAAAATTAAATTAATCGCTTCTTGTATTTCGCTCATTATTTTTTCGCAAAAATAAAAATTTCTTGGCGGTTATAATAAAGTTGTTTGGCTTTAATTTGTGAAAAACCGAGTTTTTTTACCCGCTTAATATAGTCATTCACTTTCAAAAAACCATCCTGATTGGGAATCTTAAAGGTAAATAAAGCTCCCTCTAAATGTATCAATAAAGGTAGAAGTTTTTTTAATTCTAAAAAAGCAATATCAGGTTTAACGTTGATGTCCATTGCGAGCCAAGTCACTTTTTTTCCTTCGAGGTCATTGGATGTCACACTACTGGCGGTTTTTTTCAAGTGAGTAAAATGGGGATTCTTCTTAACGATGTCATCCATGATGGCCGAATCCACCCCAATAACTTTGAAACCTTGTGTAAGGAGATAATAACTAGCACCACCGGGAGCAGAACCAATTTCCATGATGGTTTCGCCCGTTTTAATTTTAGGATTAGAGAGCCAAAAAGCTTCGGCAATTTTCAGGAAAGCACGGGAAGGAGCTTCTGGGGGAAGACTAATTTCAGGGCGGTTTCCTGGGAGAATGTAGTCGTCTTTTTCTACTTTATGCATGCCCACCCAAACTTCATTTTCTTCCACGAAAACGGCATCAATAATAACTTCCGGGTGTTTCACTTCTTTATTGTAAATAACTTGAACTTTCTGCGTTAACTTGACCAATTCATCTTCTTCTTCGCTAGCTTTACGCGATCTCGGAAAGACATGCACTAAACTGGTCGGGAATTTCTTCTCTAAACCCGCAATATAGTCAGAAAGAGGACTAATATCCCCTTCTTCTAACTTAAAACGCTCTAGACTGATCCCCTGCGTTCGCGCAAACACACTTTCTAGACGGAAATTCACTCCCAAATCTGTCTCCGACTTAAAAGTGACGAAGCCTTTTTTGGAGAATCCGAGCTTGAGGGACGGATCCAGTTTACTCACTTCATGAATAAGTGCCTTTTCCGAGCCAAAATTACAGGTCATAAAAAAGAATTTGGATTTTATTTTTGGAGTCATTGTCGTTATAATTTTACTATCAATCTTAGAGGTCAAAATGCGTGATTATATTCTAGTCTATATCAATGGAAAACGCCATACCATTCGTGGGCAGCAGGCTTTCCTCAGTCTCTCCGATTATCTTCGCTACGATCAAGCACTGGTAGGAACGAAGGTAGTCTGCTCCGAGGGCGATTGCGGTGCCTGTACCGTTCTACAAGGTTCTATCTACGAAGAGAAATCAGGTAAATTAAAATATAAACATATCAATGCTTGTATTGCTTTTATGTATCTTTTAGATGGCTCACACCTGGTGAGTGTGGAAGGCCTAAAAAAAGATGGAGAACTGCATCCCGTGCAGCAAGCCTTTGTGGATTCGCAAGGGGCCCAGTGCGGCTTTTGTACTCCTGGATTTATTTGTTCTCTTGCGGCGACGGCGGAAATTCGCTTGCGCGACCAAAAAACCTTAGACACAAAAAAAATGATCAATGGGCTGAGTGGTAACCTGTGCCGTTGTACTGGTTATCTACCAATCATCGAAGCTTGTAATAACATCGACTCTAATTCTTATGAGTTACTGGAAAATCGTTATCATAGTCCAGAGATGATAAAGGATCTTAAAGATCATCAAAAAATCGATATTGAATTGAAATATGAAAATCTCTCATTCTTTGCTCCGGCAGATTTGAAAACTGCGGCAAAAATTAAACAACAAACTCCAGACATCCGCCTAATTTCTTCCGCGACAGATCTGGGAGTGCTCATTAACAAAGAAAAATTCTTTCCCGCCAGTTTACTGAATCTTAATCATGTCGCTGAACTACATGAAGTCAAAGACGAGAAAAATTTTGTGGTGGTAGGCGCTCGAGTGAACCTCACCCAGCTAGAACAATTTTTAGAAACGAAATCGCAAAGTGGTTTAGCGGAAATCGCCCGCATGATTCGTATCTTTGCTTCTCCCCAAATTAAAAATACGGCGACATTGGTGGGTAATATTGCCAATGCCTCTCCTATCGCTGATACCATCCCTGCCATGATGGCAATGAATGCAGAGCTAGAACTAGTGTCAACCAAAGGCTCACGCCGCGTCCCAATTAGAAAGTTCTATCTAGGATATAAAAAACTAGATCTTGCGCCAGATGAAATTATCGCTCGCATCTATATTCCTTTTCTCCAAAAAGAAGAAAAACTTAAACTCTACAAAGTTTCTAACCGCAAAGACATGGATATTTCTACAGTGACTTTTGCCGCTAAAATAAAAGCGACTAAAGAAATACAAGAATTAAGCCTGGTTTATGGTGGCGTTGGTCCCGTGGTGCAAATGGTGGATCAAACACAAAACTTCTTAATTGGAAAACCCATGGCCCATCAAACTTTTTTAGATGCAGGAAAAGTTTTATCAGGAGAAATCAAACCGATCTCAGACGTTCGCTCTTCTAAAGACTACCGTATGATTGTGGCAAAAAATCTCCTTGAGAAATTTTATTATGATCTGGGAGTTCAGGCATGAAAAATATTTTAAAAGGCCATGGCGCTCACCACGATTCAGGCATCACGCATGTCACTGGAGAATCTATTTTTATTGATGACCGTCCAGTGGTAAAAGGTGAAGTCATGGTCGGGTATCTGGGAACTCCTGTCGCCAAAGGTCGCTTAAAAAATATTGATCTAAGTGAAGCCCTAACCATTCCAGGAGTGCTCGGAATTTACACTCACAAAGATGTTCACCACAATTTTTGGGGAACGATTTTTAAAGAGCAACCTTTCCTTGTAGAAGATCATATCGGGCACATTGATGAACCTGTGGCCGTTATCGCCTGTGAAAACAAAGAAGCGCTTCGTTTAGCAAAACTGGCCATCAAACTCGATATCCAAGCAGAAACGCCTCTGTTTGATTTAGATGAAGCTATTGCTAAAAAATCATTTATTGGAGTCACTCGCACTATCTCTCGTGGAAATGCTGTCGAAGCTTTCAATAAAGCTCCTCATAAAATAAAAGGGGTGTTTGAAAACGAAGGACAAGAACACTTCTATCTCGAATCTCAGGCAGCTGTTGCTTATCCCTTGGAGCAAGGCCAAGTTGAAATTCATTCTTCTTCGCAACACCCTACCGAAGTTCAGCATTTAGCGGCTGAAGTGCTCGGCATTCCTTTTCATCAAGTAGTGTCGATCGTTAAGCGTATGGGGGGAGGATTTGGTGGGAAAGAATCTCAAGCGGCTCCTTTTGCCACCATGGCAGCTTTAGTTGCTCATAATTTGAAACGTCCTGCTCGTATCATTCTGACTAAAGATGAAGATATGAAGACCACAGGT
>JBEIOQ010000044.1:0-16735 GCA_040377495.1 Halobacteriovoraceae bacterium | reverse complement strand
GTGAGTTGATTGAAACGCTGAGAAATTGGATGGTTTGATCCATCATAGAAGTCAAAATCATTATTCTTGTTTTTGATTATGAACTTTCGGTTCTGAAAGTCAAAGCGCAATTCATCGTGAGTCAACTCAATGGATCTCGCGATAAAGTTTGTGTTGTCATGAAACTGCTCTTGCCAATGAATGAAGGAGAGCAACCTATTTCTCGTCGTTGAATGAAGTAGACTGATCATCAAAAGGCACGAACAGAGTAGAGCAAATTTAAGAATGTTTTTTTTGCTGAGTTGGCTTGTTTTAAAATGAGATATTATGAAAACAATTAAAGTTAAAACAATACTTAGAAGCCCACTTCGTGAGCCACAGAGAAGTGTTGTGAGTAGAGCAATAAGAAAGAAGAAAAGATTTTTCAAAGTACGTTGACGAAAGTAGAGGACACCAAGAAAAGGTACTGCCAGAGCTAAAAATGAGCCAAAATAATTAAAGTGGTATAACGAACCATAAATTTTGAATTCTGTCGGTATAAATTCTAATTTGGTAATAGATGAAAAAGGTTGGCCAAAGGAGAGCCGATATAAAATATTTTTGTTTTTCCATGGATCCAAATTGAAAAACTGAAACAAACCGATACATAGTTGGCAGGCAATAAGCGCTTGAAAACAAGTTTGGGCATATTTGGTAAAAGTTAAAGCGGTATGTCTAATAGCATATAAAAATAAAACTAAATAAGAGATCCAAATCAATCCGCCTTCACAACGGTCAGGAATTCCAAACCAGCTTGTTTGTGAATATGGGGAAAGGATACTGGAGCAACATATCAAAAAGATAATCGTGAACGTGGCCAGGTAGATTTTTTTATATTGTTGGAAGGAGAGTGTAAACTGTTCTCTTTGTGCTCTACTGAATATAGTATGCAAGACACAAAAACTTGCGAGTAAAATGATGGCATTGGCCTTGTAGTAGGAAAAGAGATCAAGCACACTACCGGCATTTAACCATGATCCTAATTCATGATCGGCTAGATCAATGGCCTTGATTCCTACAACAAGAGGAATGAAAAAAATAATTAAGAAAAGATATTCAATCTTTAATTTCACTAAAACTGTACTGCCACGCTAAAGAAAATAGGAACTACATCCCATTTTTCTGTTTCTAAGATGTAAGTCACTCGCGCCCCAATGTCTAAAGGCAATTTTAAAGTCAAAAGATTGGTATCTAAGACCAGGTCAGTTCCCACTGAATTGTAATAAAGCATATGGGCACCTTTTCCTACTCCATGATCATAGAAGACTGTTTGCTTTAAACGTTTAAGGTTCAACATCATGCCAAAGTTCTTATCAAACAAGGCCACGGGGTAAGTATAGTTAAAGGAAGATTTGGTGTAACGTTCTTTAAAGTAGAATTCGTAACCACGAGGGAGCATGAATTCACTGACGAAACGATAGTCGTTCGGACGTTGTTCTTCATAAGCAAGATTTAACCAGAAACTATGATGATCACCAAAACCAGGAAAGAACCAGAAGGTGTTAAGTCCTGTTTGTTTTCCTTTGTAGTTCGATCCAAAAGGCATACTTTTAAATGTTCCCAAAATAACCTGACCATATTCAGGATAGATATCACGGAAGCTCATTCTTTTTGTATGGGAATATTTAAGATGAGTGTCTAAAGAGGCGAGCGTGCCATTATTTTGATCAAAACGTTCTTTAACCGATTTATCATGAATCTTGGTAAAGGTTGGCCCTGCGCTAAGTTCCATTGTATGGAGGTAAGCGTCTTGAGTGAAATTGAAGGGTAGTCGCATTTGTAAACTAGCTTTCTCTTCTTTCCAATCAAATGATTTCTCATAACCACCAGTCGCAGTGTAAGTGGAACTTCTTCCACCGTAAGCTGCAGTCAAGTCAAACATGGGATAAAGACCACCATAACTTGCTTGAGCATAACCCCAGTTTGTATCTTCATTTCCATTATATTGATAACCTAAGCGTGTACCAAAGGTGGAGAGCTTATTGTTGGTAAAAAGGGCCACGTCATATGTGTTATAGAAAGGATTGGGGATAATCGCCCAACTATGAGCATTGAAGGCATCTTTCACATGATTGTAATTGGTGACTTGATGGTCCTTAGTGGAAACAGAAGCTAAGGTATTTCCTTTCTGTTCTAGCTGATTCAGTCCCTCATAAAATTTAATATTGGTATCGGCCACTTTTGCTGCAGGAATAAAACTTTCAGGTTGGATCGGCATATGGGCGATTTCCATCCCCTGAAATTGGTAATCACTAAAATAAAGTTGTCCATTTTTTACCGCGGCATTATAAGCACCGTAAGGACGAGAAGTAATTTGGAAAGCCTCTTTCGTCGAAAGTTTGAGCGCCCAAATATTATCTAACCCACTTTGATGGGAATTGAAGTAAAGGTAATCGTTCTCCCATACTGGACGCGAAAGAGTGTAGTCGCTTGGCCCATAGAGAACAGTCTCTACTCCAGTTTCTACATTCACACTGACTAGATGTTGACCTAACTTATTTTGTTTCACGACGACTATGTTTTGTCCGTCAGGAGAAAACTGTGGGGTATAATAATAAGTTTCATGATCCATGGGAAAACGTTTTTCCACTGCCATCGTTCCTGAATTCAAAATGACCAGAGCACGATTGGTTTTTAGATTATTTTCCAGCACCGCAATTTTTGCTTGGTCTGGAGAGTAAACCGGTGAAAAGTAACGTGTTTTTTTAGTGAGTTGTTTTACTTTTTTTGTTTCCAGATCATATGTTTTTATTACGGAATAATCTCTTTGACCCCAGCGAGGATCAAAGCGTGTTTCATTCCAGATAATTTTGGTGGCTGAAAGATTAAAAGGGTTGTCGTAAAGGAAACCAGGAATCGTTAGTTCCTCTTCTTTCCCATTATGAATTTTAACTAGCTTAGGAATGTCTGCCATTCCTGACTTGAGAGCATATACCGCGCCATCATTCGCCACCATCGGAAATTCATAATTGGTCCACGCCTTACGTTTTGGGACAGCAAGAGGACTGGCAGTTGTTAGCGGAATATTTTTGAGTTGTTCTTGCCATTTGCTCTTTAGATCCAGCATGCAGTCCTGGTACATTTCATCCAAACTACGACCAGTGACTTTTAAGAGAGCATTATCAAAGGCAAATGGGTTATAGGATTTTCGGGCAGCGTAACGGAAAATTTTTTCCCAAGCTTCTAGCCCATATTTCGTTTTTACATAAGTGGAAAGCAAATAACCCAGAGGGTAGTGATTAGGATAATAATCTTTATAAGAACCCAGATAAGCTTTTTCGTAATTATAGTAAACATCATTCAGTAGTATGGTTCTTATGCCCATATCAAAAACTGGCAACCGTCCACGCCCACCTTGAGTGAGGGCCGTTTCAGTTCCAACGGCATCTCCTTCCCATACCCAAAGTGGAATCGCTACATTAGAAAAAAGCGCCCAACCAAATTCTCCTAAAAAGACATACATGATTTTGGTAAAACCACGCTTGGCCTGATCAAACTGAACTACATGGCGCATTTCATGGACCGCTAATAGGTCTAACCAGCCTACATTACCAAAATTTAAATTTGAGCTAGGAGGGGTGGTATACCACTCACTTCTTCTAGGGGCGAGAGTCACCATCCCGTTACTCACGGTAGATTGGTTGAAGAGCATAATGGAAATTTTACTTGGCTGTTTTTTTAAGCTGTCAGAAGTCGCTGGATAGATTGTTTCCAGTACATCGGCGACACGTTTAGCGTCTTCTACCAGCTCTTCATCAAAGACCACTTCATAATTATTAGTGTGTATACTCTTCCACTTCACTCCGGGGGCGTTTTGAACAGGTGGAAGCTTAAAGTTTAAAAGTTGAGCCTGTATGGCCCAGGAAAAGAAAACGGTAAAAAAGAAAATTAGTTTTGCCATGCGCTTGTCTTGTGTAAAGTAATCGTATTAAAAGGAATATTCCAGGAGTTTTCTGTCGCAATATTGAAAAGCATTTGCTGAAGGTCACGATGAATTTTTAAACGGTAACTGGCAAATGGGCCGTCAAATTTGACCATAACATAGGCATTGATACTACTGTTGCCAGCACTATGAAAATCCACTGCAATTTGACTGGCTGTGTGGACATAGTTTTTCATTTGCTTTCTGAAGTCATCTTCTAGTTTTGGAAGGATGTTGTTAGAGAAATGTTTTTGGTCTTGATAATCGAAGGCCCAGGTAAAATCCAAGACAAAACCGTGGCTCATATTGATAGGCATAAAGTGGAGGTAGTCATCCGTGGGGATATAACGACGTTGTGAGTTGCTTAACTCCATTACCACTTGCTCAAGCGTTTGGCTCACTACTTTTCCATAGGTTTGATCATTTAAAAGTATCCAGTCTCCTGTGCGAGATGGAAACCATTGTTCATTAGGTAAAATTTTTCTAGAATGCATTTTCATGATTTCTGTAATTTGAATACGAATCTGCTTTGAATCTAAAAAATCATTTTCAAAAATGGTCATAAAACCAATACTTTTCACTTTCCAAGGAAGACCCTGATAAACCACCAATTCTCCTTCCTTGATTGTTCCAAAATTTAAGATGAGTTTAAACTCAGTTAAGTATTTGGGAATATAGGACTTAGAACTCCAAAGAATAGCGGCAAGAACTAGAAAGATAAAAGTGACCAGAACCCAGTCACCTAAAGAATAAAGCGTAAACATTGCCATGCTGAATGCAAACATGAAGGAGGCGAAACCATAAAACGCTTTGACTGGTTTCACATACCATTCATCTGGCCTCTTCTCGAGCACTTTGGCTACAATTTTTTCTCTGAACTTTAATGAGAACCAAATAATAAAAAGAAAAATGCATAAAGAGATAAGTAGATTTTTTCCTTTGGTAGTAAGGAATTCTTTGATCATTCTGGTTGTTACATCCCAAACACTTTTATCGTCCTTAGTAAGTTCATGTAACTTTTCTTTAATATTATTAATTTTTATTTGATTTTCTTGACGAAGATCTAGAATGTTATCTTTGGCAGTATTCAGTGCCCCGTGCATTTGGGCGGCAATTTCACTAAAATCTGGTGAGCTATTAATCTGTTCTAAGTTCTTGAGCGCTTGATCTAATTCACGGATTTGTTCTTCGTGAGTCGAAATGCGATTTTTAAGTCTTTCAATTCGTCGAGGTTTAGCACTAATACGCTGAATGCTCTGTAAGGTTGGGCTAATCAGATTTTCAACTTCTTCTAGCAGTGTTCGTTTTTTGATTTCTCGGGGTGATCTTTTGGCCGCATCGATTTTGAAGTCAGCGATGGTCTCAATGAGATTATTTTTGGCTTTATTTAAGCGTCCCTCTAAACGGGCAATTTCTTCTTGAAAGACATTTTTTTGATCAGTATCTGTCACTTTAGTTAATTCTTCTCTTTTTAGCTTAAGCTGTTGGCCAATGGTCAGAAGATTTTCTTTTAGGATGTCGATGTTGGTAAGTTTATCATTTTCTATGGAGGTTGCTTCATCAGACACATCTGGAGCTGCATTTTGGGCATAGCTTGGATTATGGTTAAGAGTTATAAAAAGAAGGAAAAAACTCAACATCAATTTCATAGTAGTTCCTTAAGGTAAATGCTCTAGTTCGATTCGTGAACTTTAATTTTTTTGATAATGAATAAACTGCAAACAATGGCCAATAGACCCACATAACCAACAATATCGTAATGAAGAATTTCTTTATTAGGTCCACTTTGAATAATCATCCCAGCAAAAAATGAGGCAACTCCAGAAGCCAGCTGTTGAATACAGGAATTAATACTCATAAAACGTCCACGCATTTGCGTACTACTAGTCGCCGTGATCAGGGCCATGGCCGGAATAAATCTTCCCGAAGTTAAGACCATAAAGAGTGTGGTGGTCGCAATGGCTACACCAAAACTAACTTTAGGGATATGAGTAAGAAAGGCTAAAGGAATGGCAGATAAAATGGCCATGATCATAAACATACGAGGTTTCCCGTAACGATCAGAAAGTTTTCCTACAAGTCGAGCTGAGAAAAAAGTAAAGGCGCCACCTATGAGGTAGATGTAAGTTAAGTCTTTTTCTGCTAAGCCTGCGTTGTAAACCATAACAGGGCTAATAAATGGAATTACAGAAAAACTACCAAACATTAAAATCGTAATGAGTAAAAAAGCCCAAAGGTGGTTTTCCACTTTAAACACTTTGATCACTTCTTGCAGATCACTGCCAACCTTCTGGTCCACTAAGTGCATAGTGAGCGTTGGTATATACATATAGCTTAAAGCCAAAACGATTAATGCAATTCCCACTAAAAATAAAAATGGAGCATGCCAAGAGAACATATTGGCTAGCTGTAATCCAATAGGTACTCCTAAAACAGATGCAATGGAAAAGGCTGACATGATTTTTCCTGTGGCCGTACCCCGACGCGAGAAGGGGATGGTGTCACCTATAATGGAAAAAATGAGTCCACCAATAATTCCGCCAAAAGAACCAGCAATGATTCGCCCTAGGATTAAAATTGAATAGTTGGGAGCAAGCGCACAGATCAGTGTTCCTAAAATAAAACCAATGTAGATGAGGTTTAAAGATGTCTTGCGGTCAAAACGATCAATAAAAAAAGCACTAAAAAAACCAGAAAGACTGGCGCTTAAAGTATAAGCCGAAACCATGAAACTAAATTGTCCTGGTGTAATGGAAAAAATACGCATGAGCTGAGGGCCAAGTGGCATCATGATGACAAAATCTAAAATATGCGAAAACTGAATCATCGTTAAAATGAAGATGAAAACTCGTTCGTTTTTAATCAGTGAATGGCCCGATGTTTGTGACATAATTTATCTAAACATTTGAACATACTTGAGGTAAAACAGTAAGCGTAAAAGATGAAAATAATCCACTTTAAATCAAAATCACTCTTAGATAGCTATGCTTCACAAATAATTATTCAAAATGTGATGGCTAAGCCCAATTTAGTCTTGGGATTGGCAACAGGTAGGACCATGGTCAGCCTTTATTCGCAGCTTATTCGTGATTCATTGGACCAAAATATCTCCTGGAACAAGGTCATAACCTTTAATTTAGATGAATATGTGGGATTAGGAAAATTGGATGCTGCTTCTTATTATTCTTATATGCAGCAACATTTATTTTCTCATCTGAATTTTAATCAGGAAAATTGCCATTTGCCGAACGGGTTGGCTCAGAATTTAAGTTTGGAAGGACCACGTTATGAGGGGGAAATTAAAAATTTTGGACCCATCGACTTGCAACTTTTAGGTTTAGGAGTGAATGGGCATATTGGATTTAATGAGCCCAATTCTTCCTTTGATTCATTGACCCGTTTGGTAACTTTGGCCGATACCACCAGAAAACAAAATACTTTTGCTTTTGAAAATGGAAAAGTTCCTACTCAGGCCATTTCGATGGGGCTAAAAACTATTTTTAAGGCGAAGAAAATTTTATTATTGGTGACCGGTGAAGAAAAAGCACAGGCATTAAAAAATTCGTTGGAAGTTTATTCTGAAAAATATCCTGCTTCGATTCTGTTAAAACATCCTGACACAACCATTTTAGCCGATATAGATGCTTTAGAACTTTTAGATGAAAAGAGTTTTAAGACTGTGCTCGCGGGCGAGGATTTGATGAGGTAGGTCTTTAAACTTTTTACCTTCCATTTTCATTACGCGATAAATTCCACTATACAAAATATGACTTGAACTTAAACTTGTGCCACCTACCAGTTCAGAACCTCGGCGCGTGTTATCTGCTAACCAAAAAGGTAAACGTAGATGATAAGGGTTACGTTCGATTTCACCGCGATGTTCGCTTAAGGCCAACATAAGTTCTTTAACCACAGTGTAGTCAAATTCAATTAATAAATTGGGAGCCGTTTGCGCTTGCCAAAATTCATGAAAGGCGAGGTAGGGATTCAAGGAAATTTGTTGGAGTGCCTTCATTACTGTTTCTGAGCAGCGTATATGAGTAGCATGACGATCTTGGTTATGGCTGGTAATAACGACTTGCGGACGGTGATGGTCCAATAGTTTAATGAGATCTTTTTCTTCCCTGCCTTCGGACAATGGTTCGGTGAGAGTGAAATTTAAAAGTTTACAAGCGCGCTTTAATTCGTCATGACGGCTTGCCTTTCTTTCTTGTTTCGATCCCAAGGTAAAGGGCACATTGATCACTTGGTAACCTAACTCTTGCTGTAAGCGCAAGGCCAAGCCTCCATTGATACATTCATCATCAGGATGGGGAGAAACGATCATGACCGTTTTGGTGGATTTCTCCACCAAAGGTTTCTTTGAAAGAAATGGAAGCCCTAGTGCTTGATAGTAACTTTGGGTAATGGATTCTAAGTATTGGCCCAGATCACTCATAGCTTAAGGATTATCCTTTATGTTCTGATCTTCTTCTAAGATTTGCGTCCAGTTTTTCTTTTTCTTTTCCAGCGTTACATCATCTTCAGAAGTCTGGGCGACAGCCTCTGGACCTTTGGTACCAAGGGCGGCATTGACAGAATCTTTAAGCGGTTTTTTATCCAGATCTTTGAGGAAAGTTGCGCCCATGCTTTCGTCAGGGCTTAAAAGTCTCTTTAATTCTTCATTGCTCAAAGGAATTAAAAAATCTTCTTCTTTGGAATTAGGAGTGATGAGTTTGGTGTTAAGAATTTTCCCCAAATCTAAACCAATTTTTTTCAGCGTTTTGTGCCCTACAGTTGTAAAGTCAACAAAAGCTTTCCCTTCAATAATCGCCACACGGGTAACTTTACCGTCGTCTTTTGATTTTTTGAGAATTTCTGCCACGATTTCTGTCCCGCGAATTCCCATGGCGACTTTACCCATTTTATAAGTCAATTCATTACTTTTAGCAGGAGTCACAATTTTGGAACGAAGATGACCTTCCTTTAAATCGAAAGTCGCATTACGTTTATCTTTCGCTTCAAAATTATAAAGAACAATTTCAAATTGTGTTTTAGGTCCCAGTGTAATGGCAGTGTCATCAGTCATTTGTATTTTTACCAGTGAACTTTCTTCTGTCGTAATATCGTCGCCGGTAAAAAGATCTGAACCTACTTTGAGAGGTATACTTTCCTGGCGATTGGAATAAGGAAGACGAAAAGCTTCTCCACGTAGGGCAGTAATCTTACCCACTGGAATTTCTTTAATCTTATTGGTGGCAGGATCGATGATAGCCTGGCCAAAAGTTAAAGTTGACGTGAGTAACACAATCAGTGAAAGTGCAAAATTTGTCATTCTTAATCCCTCTATGGTTAATCCTCTAACGTTTTTTCAAACTCATGCTTAATAAACTGTTCAAATTCTTCGTTAAAACTGAGTAGTCTAGAATCCTTGATGTGGTCTATGTACAGTTTACCGAAGAGATGGTCCAACTCATGTTGAAAGACTGTGGCCAAAAAACCCTCTGCCACAATACTTACAGGTTCCGCTTTTTCATTAAAAAAATCTACTTGTATTTTCTTAGGTCTTTCCACATAACCTCGGAGTCCAGGCACAGATAAACAGCCTTCCCAAAAACCCTGAGTAGATGAGTCGAGTATTGTGATCTTTGGATTAATTACGATGGTAAGTGGTTGGCTATTTGTGATTTTATAGCGAGGGTTGGTATTTTCAATCTCCAAAATGGCCACAGCTTTACTAACACCAATTTGTGGAGCTGCAATTCCTACGCCGCCGTAGTGGTGCATGGCTTCGATCAGATCGGCAATAAGGTTTTGTGTTTCTTCATTCTGAATTTCATGCGTAGGCAATATTTCAGCGACTTTTCTTAAAATAGGGTTACCCATTCGACTTAAGTTTTTCATAGACACTTACTCGCAAAATTCTTAGACTTTATTAAAAAGAGAGAGTTATGGATTTAATTATACAATTTTTTGATGTGATTTTGCATTTAGATTTACACTTGAATGCATGGGCTGCGAGTTTTGGCTTATGGCTTTACCCTATACTTTTCCTCATTATTTTTTGTGAAACTGGCCTTATCATTACGCCTTTTCTTCCTGGTGACTCTCTCCTATTTGCTCTTGGCGCGTTAGCAGCAACAGAAAATTCAGTATTAGATTTAAAAATTTTGGCAGTAGTTCTGATCTGTGCAGGGATTATTGGAGATGCCGTGAATTACTCTATAGGACGTTATTTTGGCCCCAAAGTTTTTAAAATGAATTCTAAAATTTTTAAGGCTGAATACTTAGAAAAAACTCAAAATTTTTATGAGAAACACGGTGGGAAAACCATCATTCTTGCTCGCTATTTACCTATCATTCGCACTTTTGCTCCTTTTGTTGCAGGGGTTGGTGCCATGAAATATTCTAAATTCTTTGCTTATAATGTAATTGGGGCAGTAAGTTGGGTGATGATCTTTTTACTTCTAGGTAATTATTTTGGAAATCTGCCGCAAGTAAAGAGCAATTTCCACATTGTGATCTTCGGGATTATCATTATCTCAATGGTGCCGATGATAATAGAAGTTGTCAGAAATTATCGCCATAAAACTTCTTGAGGGACCTTGTAAGTTACTGATAAGACTGCTCCCGATGAAAATACTCAAGTATTTTTCCTTTTCGTCCGATAATCTTTATCACTACTAAAAACTAGATAGTTTTGTGAAAGGATGGACGTTTTATGAGAAGTGATACCACGAGTGACAGTATGATTGAAATGCTCACACACCAGTACTTAGAAGAAATTCAGGAGGTCATTCTTGAATGTGAGCACCACTATAAGTCCGAAATGGACTTTGAAGCGCTTAATTTAAAAATGAAAGAAGTGTATCGAAGTGCTCTAACGGATGGTTTGCCAGAAAGAATTTTCTTTGAACTTATTCAGCACTGTTTGCCTCATTTCTATAAAAAACTAGATTTCTTCGCTTTGAAAGCTGCTTAAAACCGCCTACATTCAAATATTGAAAAGCACTCTTAGATGTTTAATCTAAAGAGTGCTTTTCCATTTTAAGAATATGCATAATGTCGGGTAAAATCCAAAAGGCGACAGAAAGAACGATTAAACCTAGTATCAATGGTAAGGCCACGACGTTTGGTGAGTAGACGATATAAGGAAAGGCCAGTCCTGCTCCAATAATTCTCCCTAGTGGCTGAAATATTAATCCAATACCAAAAATGGTTCCTTTCTTTTTCACTTTAGGTGTAATGCGAATTAATACATAGGTGGAAAGGGCAGTATAAAAAATTTCTCCAATACTGACCAAAAACATCCCTAGGAATAGCATCCATAACTTACTTTTTGCGGTGAAAGCAATGGCACTACCAATACCCATAAAAACTACGCCGATAGGAAAGGCCAGGCGCGGATTTTTAATCGTTTTTGAAGCAGGAACGGCGACAATGGCACAAATGACAGTATTGATCAGCATGGTTTGTGAGAAAATTTTCACTCCCATTTCACCAAAGTAAATTTTACTATTGGCAGAGACAGCGACAATAAAGAGTTCATACATACATGAGAATCCACCGGTGACAAAAGCAAAGGCCAAAAAAGTTTTCATGTTTTGGCTTAAGTAATGAGGATGAGTCGTTGCATGGAGTTCATCTTGATGTGGATTATTTTTAATGATCTTACTTCCCACCACAGTTGCGATGAGAGAAGTGGCTGCATCAAAAAACATCAGCATCGCAATCCCATAAACTGAAAAAAGACTGCCAATACTATAGCTGATGATTTGACCCAAATTGTTGGCTGTTCGAAACCATCCCCAGGATTCTTGTTGCTCATGAGGAGAAACCACTTCTGAAATTAAAAGCCGCATGGGACCGGAAAACATGGCATGACCAAGTTGGGCAATACAAGCGAAGATAATGAGGGCAGTAAGACTTTCAAATAAAGGGAGTCCGCCCAGTCCTATTCCTGCCAGTAAAAAAGACAAAAGAAGGGTGAATTTCATTCCCAGATCGTCACACAGATAGCTTCCCAAAAAGGTTCCACCGACAGAGGTCACTTTAATAATCGTCATGACCAACCCCGCCTCACTGGGCTTGAGGTGCTTTTCTACTAGCAGCATGGGGATGAGATTGAGCCCTATAGTCCCGCATTTATTAATAAAAACGGTGAAGGTGAGAGGGAATGTTTTCTTGAAAACAGACATGGACATTAGAGTAGAGAGTTCTCTATAATTTAGCAATGTTAATTCATGTAAAATACTTTTCTATCATTCGGGAAACCATCGGTAAGGCAGAAGAAGATTGGGAGATTCCTGAACAATTTACCGCCGTTGATTTGTGGAAACAAATTAATCAGAAATATTCTTTAGCAAAACATGAAAGCTATTTACGTTTTGCCGTGAATTTAGATTATGTGCAAAATCATCATCAACTTCAGCATAATGATGAAGTTGCCTTGATTACTCCTGTGGCAGGTGGTTAAGTGACAATTCAAACTTTAGTTACTCATGACGATTTAAGTATTCAAGCAGCCCATGATTTTGTTTTGGCAAAAAATTGTGGGGCCGTGGTGCACTTTATAGGAACGGTTCGTGATCATAATTTGGGAATGCCAGTGACGTCACTTGAATATAAAGCTTACGAGGCCATGGCGGAAAAGCTTTTAAAAACTATGGCACAAAAAGTAAAAGAACAATTTAAAGTCGAGCATATATATATTGCCCATCGCTTAGGACATTTACAGTTAAGTGACATTTCAGTGCTCATCAGCGTGGCAACTCACCATCGTGATGATGCTTACAAAGCAAGTCGTTTTTTAATTGAAGCGATTAAACAAGATTTACCAGTTTGGAAGAAAGAACACTATCTAGGAAAATTGCCTTCATGGGTTCAGTGTTCACACCATCACCACCATGCTGACCATTAACGAAGCTATTCAAAAAATTTCTAGTAGCATTGAATTTGATCGTCCAATCGAATCACTCCCATTCGCTATGTGTGTGGGAAGGGTACTGGCCAAAGATATACTCGCCGATCGGGATCTCCCTCCTTTCCATCGTTCCATGATGGATGGTTTTGCCTTCAATTTTTCAGAGATTGATTGGACGAAAAGTATTACGGTAAAAGGTGAAGTTTACCCAGGAGAAGAAAAAACGTTTAAGCTGGAAAAAAATGAGTGCATTAAGATTTTTACTGGGGCTGCGATGCCAGAAAATCTGGATACGATTATTCAACATGAATGGTTTGATTTAGGTTTAACCATCAAGTTAAAAGAAAATAAACCAGTTAAAAAAGGTGCTAATATTCACTGGAAGGCCAGTGACGCAAAAATCTCAAACGTGCTGATCCCGACTGGAACTCAGTTAACGACGAGACATCTACCTATACTTACTAGTGTAGGACAAATGAAAGTCGACGTTTTTAAGCGACTAAAAATCAGTGTGGTGAGTACTGGGGATGAAGTGATTCTTCCTGAACAAACTCCGAAATGGGCGCAAGTCAGAGACGCCAATCTTTTCACACTTAAGCTCATGAGTGAAGGGTATGCGGAGAGTATACAGACTTTCGGGCCAGTTCCAGATAATAAAGAAAAATTGACTGATGCTTTAGTTGAGGCGATGAAAGCGGATGTAGTCATGATAAGTGCTGGTGTCTCGGCAGGTGATCATGATTTTGTACCAGAGGTCCTACTTAAGCTTGGAGTAGAAAAAGTTTTTCATAAAATTGATTTAAAACCTGGTCACCCTTTATGGTTTGGTGTGCGTGGTAAGACTTTGGTTTTTGGTTTACCGGGCAATCCAGTTTCTGGACAAGTGTGCTTCAAACTTTTTGTCGAAAGTGCTCTAAAGAAAATGTCTGGGATGCAAAACTATAATTTAAAAACAATCACCATGGAGCTTGCCGCTGATTTTCCGAAGCATCATCCTCGTCATGAATGGGCCATGGCCAAGCTCATAACAGAAAATGGAAAAACAACTATTACTCCTTTAATCCATACTGGTTCAGGAGATTTTTTTCATTTTGGATCAGCTGAGGCCCTCATTTCATTTCCTGGAAATGCTCAAACTTTTGCCAAGGGAAGTTCAGTGGAGGTTTTATTTCTATGAACTCCATCCAGAAATTGCGCATATCCCTGACCGATGCTTGTAACTTCCGTTGCCCTTACTGCATGCCTTTGAATCCAAAATTTCAAGCGAAAATGGATCATCTAAGTTTTGAAGAAATTTTACAAACAGTAAGACGACTGAAAAATATTCTCCCTTTAAAACAGATTCGTCTGACGGGTGGAGAGCCATTATTAAGACCGCGCATTGTCGGATTCATTCATGAACTACATCTGATGGGATTTGAAGATATTGGTTTAACTACCAATGGTTTTTATCTCAAAGAAAATTTGCTTTCACTCAAAGAAGCAGGACTTAAAAGTATCAATCTTTCTCTCGACAGTTTGAATGAAGAGTCTTTTTACAAGTTGGCCAGAGTGAAACCCACGACGAATGCTTATAAAAAAGTGATTGATAGTTTGATTATGGCGAAAACGCTGGGCTTTCAAGTGAAAACCAATACTGTGCTCATGAAAGGGTATAATGATGACCAGATTATACCAATTTTAGAATTATCTAAGCGTTTAGACTTTTATCCGCGGTTTTTAGAGCTTATGAGTTTGGGTGAGGCGAGAGAGTACAAAGAGAATCTGATGAGCATGCAAGAAATGCTGACGGTGATTCATAAGGCCTATGGACGAACCAGATTACAGCATTCTCCTAAGGATTCTACTTCCGTTAATCTTAAAGCTGAGACTGGGCTGGAGTTTGGTATCATTGCTTCGGAAACTGAACCTTTCTGTCAGAACTGTTCTCGTTTGAGACTTTCTGCTGACGGAAAACTTTATGGCTGTTTGATGAAAGATGAAGGCATCTCGATTAAAAATTGTTCTGACGAGGAATTTAAACATAAAGTAGAAACGGCAATTTTGATGAAACCTTATCATCGTATTTATAATGCAGACACCGTTATGCATTCGATTGGAGGCTAAATGATCTCAACTCATATGAATGAAGCAGGAAATCCCACCATGGTGGATATTTCAGAAAAGAAATTAACGACAAGAATCGCTATGGCCTCGAGCACGGTGCAGTTATCGCCTGAACTACTGTCAAAAATCCAAATGAATCCAGAAACCAAGAAAGGCAATCTTTTTAATGTTTGTACCCTTGCGGGAATTATGGCGGCGAAGAAGACGAGTGATTTGATTCCTCTTTGTCATCCTCTGCCATTGTCCAAAGTGGAAGTGACTTATGTTTTTACTGAAACGGGAATTATTTTCCAGTCAGAAGTGAAAACAGAGTGGAGTACGGGGGTGGAAATGGAAGCGATGATGGCGGCGAACATTGCGGCCCTCACATGTTACGATATGTTAAAGAGTGAGAATAAAGGAATCATTTTAGGTGAGACTAAATTACTTTCTAAGACGGGTGGTAAGTCTGGAGATTTTAAAAGATGTTAACTTTTTCTTTGGCGATAGTATCTACTTCTCGAACTCCAGCGACAGATGAAGTGGCAGGAAAAGTGTCGTCCTATTTAGAAACGAAAGGGGCTAAACTTGAAACGTCACTAATCGTGAAAGACAAACAAGATGAAATCCAAAGTGCTCTTAAAAAATTAGCAGAGCTCACTGCCCCAGTGATTATCTTTGCTGGTGGAACTGGTTTGACCTCTGATGATGTGACTCCGGAAGCGCTGACGCCGATGTATGAACGCTTACTTCCGGGCTTTGATGAAGCGATGAGAATGGCGAACTTTGCTAAAGTTCCCCAAAGTATTTTATCTCGTGGAGTGAGTGGCATTTATAAAAAGAAAATCGTTCTTTCTCTTCCAGGAAATCCCAAAGCAGTGATAGAAAACTTAGATGTGATTTTAAGTGTTCTTCCTCATGCGGTGAAAAAGCTCTCGGACGATAAAGCACCTTGTGCTTAACCCCTCTAAATTCAATCGCTTAAGCCTATTTTTGTGGTGACATAATTATCTCTGATTAGAATGGATGGAGAGTTAGAATTGCACTCAAATTGAGGTTAATATGAAAAAAGTCATCTTTCTCTATATCGTAAGTATTCTTTCTCTAAATACCTTCACTGCGTTTGCAGGTGAAGTAACAGAAGTTTATACCATGTCACTTGAGTCGAAGAGACCGCATGATTTTGGCACAACTTATTTATATGAGCTTAAAAGTAAAAGACACTCAATGTCCCTCATTTGTAATAGAAATAAAAAAGGTGCTCAAATTGAAATGGGAAATATTGTTTATAAAGCAGATCCCAAAATTTGTGATAAATTTCGAGAAAATTATATAGATATTGGAAAAGAAGATAAGATTAGGGTAGAGCTTCTCGTGGATGGTTATGAAAATTCTAAAGTGGTTTCACTTCAGATTCTAATAAAATAAATTCTAATAAAGCGACAGGGAGTGGCATCTTAGTCCAACTAAGACTGAGCTTCTCTTTAAGTTCCAGTGCTAGCTTTTCATCTTGGTTCAATTCATCTTGTAAGCGTAATAACTCCAAATCTGATCCACACTGACTTTGGATCTTCGCTTTTTTCTCTTTCGCATTATAAGCAAGACAACCATAAGGCTTATCTGTGCGAGAAAGAGTACAGCCCCGTTCCGACTCTACGAAGAAAGGGCAAGTATAAAAACGGCGGAAGCTCGAATTTTTTCCAGTGGAGATTTCCTTATCTAAACGATACTTCTTAATATTCTCTAACAATGATGTTTTCAATTCTTCAGTGAGGCGATTCTCTTTTTCTAAATAAAAGAACACATCT
>JBEIOQ010000149.1:0-2607 GCA_040377495.1 Halobacteriovoraceae bacterium | reverse complement strand
TTATTTTAATTTCTTCTTTGTCTCGTTCCAGATAGTCCGGAATGAAAGTCGATTTTAAATGATAAAGTTTTAAACTCTCTTCATTGTTTATTTGAATACAGTGTTTTAACTCAAACAGTTCTTCTAACTTGTGAGTGTCGATTTTTGATTTATGGTGAAGGATGAATTGAATATCCGCCTTATACTGAACTGTCTTTAAAAAATCGGCCTTGAGTTTTGACCGTTCTATTATCCCCAAGGCCTGGGGAGCTGGGGCGGTAAGAATGATTTTTTTGGCTTCAAAGCTCTGTCCATCTTTACATAATATTTGATAAAAACTTTCTTTTTTTTCAAAATGAGAAACTTCGACTGATTTATGGATATTGAGTCCTTCGCTCAACTCTTTTATCCACTGGTGAGGGGTATCAACTTTTAGGCCTTCAGGCGTCGTCAGATGAAGAGCACCGTGATTAATTGAAGATGTACCAAAGCGGCGTGAGGCCAGCCTACCGCCCACACCGCGGGACTTTTCTAGGATAATATGATCTTTAATCTTATGTCCGATTAAAACACCCGAAAGTCCCGCACCAATGATACAAACTTCATGCATGCTTAAGATCTTTTACTAAATAAGTAATGGGAAACAATCCACTCCTGTCCCTTGTCGTATCCAAAGAGTTCAGCACAGGCCATGAAGAAAACCCTCCAGCGTTGAAACCAGACTGTCGCTTGGTCACCGTATGTTTGTTTAAGAATGGGCATAATCGCTTCTTTATGTTTGTCCATATTCTCTAGCCAGGCATTGGATGTTTTTTCATAATGTGTCCCATCCCAAATCCAGGATTTTTGTAAATGCAGATCTTTTTGAAACGACATCAGTAAATCATGGGAAGGCATTTGCCCACCGGTGAAAAAATATTTCCCCATCCAGTTGTCATCACCCTCCGTCTCGAAAGGGTAGGCATACTTTTTATGCGTAAAAATATGCACAAACAGTTTACCTTCAGGAGCTAGTACGTCGGAAATTTTAGACAAAAGCAATTCATAGTTTTTAAAGTGCTCGAACATTTCAATACTCATCACACGGTCAAAAGAAGGAAATTCTAAGGCCAAGCTTTCAAGTTGTGATATATCGCGAGTTAAAACCAAGACATTTGAAAGATTACGCTTTTTGGCTTCACCATCAATGTAAGCTTTTTGAGGTGCAGAATTAGAAATGGCCACAATTTTAGAGTTCGGAAAACGTTTCGCCATTTCTAGAGTGAGTGAACCCCATCCACATCCTAGTTCAAGTATACGATGTCCATCTTTAATTTCAGCACGCTTAATGCTTTCGTTCAGGGCCAGGTCCTCTGCTTGATCAAGATTTTGTGTATTCGCCTCCCAAAAACAGGAACTATATTTACGATTCTTTCCTAAGGCAAAAGTAAAAAATTCAGGTGGAAGTTCATAATGTTGTTCATTGGCATCTTTGGTATGTACCGCCAGAGGAAGTTGTTTTAAATTTTCAATATAAGCTTGTCGATTCTCTTCATCTTTTGAAACTGAACCACTGTTAACTTCTTCCAGTCTTTTTTTGCATAACTGTCTAATCCCAAAACGAATAGCGGTGTCAGGCACTACACCTGATTCCATAGCTTTAATTAACTGAGCGATCATAATAAACTCCTCGTTTTATAATTTGGTTTGGTAAAAACAATTTGTGATAATCCAATGGCCCTTTCACGGAATCCACCCTCGCAATAAGCAAAGTAGTATCTCCATAATCTAGGGAGAAATGATGGATAACCCAGATCTAGAATTTTTTGAACATTTTGATTAAAGCGTTGATTCCAATGCCATAGGGTCTGGGCATAATCTTCGGCGTAATCCTGTTGGTGGATCATGACCATGTCTGACTTTTTCGTCACAGCTTGCATGATTGAATTAACGGAAGGGATCCCACTTCCTGGAAAAATATGCCGCTGAATAAAATCCACGGATTTTTTGGCTTGTTCATAAAATTGATCACGAATAGTAATAGACTGGAGAACCATTAGACCATCAGGCTTTAAGAGACGGGAACAAACTTCAAAATAAGTTTCTAAATTATTCAACCCAACCGCTTCGATCATTTCAATCGAAACTAGTTTATCAAACTGACCTTCTAATTTGCGATAGTCTTGAAAAAGAACAGTGATCTTATCTTCAAGCCCTTGTGACTTTACTCTTTCTGTCGCAAAGTTAAATTGCTCTTGGGAAATAGTGGTGGTTGTTACTTGGCACCCATAATTGGCGGCGGCGTAAATTGCGACGGCACCCCATCCTGTTCCTATTTCAACCAGATGATCAGTTGGTTTTAGGTCTAATTTTTCACAGATAGTTTTAATCTTATAGATAGAGGCTTCTTCTAAAGTAGACGTCTTAGCAGCAAAGATGCCCGAGCTATACATCATGGTTGAATCGAGGAAGAGTTTAAAAAAATCATTACCCATGTCATAGTGAGAACGGATATTTTCACGGCTACCTTCCAGCGTATTCTCGCGAAATCCATGAAATAATTTCTGCAAAGGAGAGAGAAGGTTAGACAAACTTCCATCAATCCCTTGTAACACTTCTCTGTTTTTGACAAATAATCGGACCAGATCC
>JBEIOQ010000120.1:0-5976 GCA_040377495.1 Halobacteriovoraceae bacterium | reverse complement strand
GATAAAGAAACAGATCTTCCTGGTTTTCCTTTGTTTACTTTATTTACCTTAGCAATGGGTATGACTTCTTGTATCCCAACGATGAATCCGAGTAAGCCTGCCAAATGTAATCCCAAAAAGTTAGTAGATAATATCCAAAAAAATTCACCAAGCTTTGTGGCGGGAAGCCCCGCCCTTTGGGAAAGAGTGGGAGCCTATTGCACTCAACATAAACTGACTCTTCCGAGTATTAAATACCTTGTGATGTTTGGCGCACCAGTGAGTGTAAAGATGCACGAGATGTTTGAACCGATTCTGACGAATGGAACAACTTATACTCCTTACGGAGCGACAGAGAGTTTGCCTGTGGCAAATATTTCAGGAAGTGAAGTGCTGGAGAAAAGGGCCCAAAAAAATAAGGAAGGGAAAGGAACATGTGTTGGTAAGCCAGTCAAGGGAACGACTATAATTATCTATCAAGATTCCGAGATTCCTGAGCCGCATTTTAATTCGAGCAAAGTCAAAGCTCCTAATCAGGTCGGAGAAATTCTCGTTCAGGGAGATATCGTCACGAGAGAATATTATCGAATGCCGGAGCAAACGAAACTGCACAAGATTTATGACGGTGAGAAATTCTGGCATAGAATTGGGGACCTTGGTTATTTGGATGAAGAAGGTAATCTTTGGTTTTGCGGTCGTAAAACTCACCAAGTAAAAACCTCTCAAGGGGCCATGTATCCTATTCCTTGTGAGGCGATTTTTAATCAGCATCCATTGATTAAGAGAAGTGCTCTGATTGGTTTAGGCGAATCTGGTAAAGAAGTTCCTGCGATAGTGGTGGAAAGAATCGATCACTTCATGTCGTTAACCAAAGAAGGACAAAAGCAGTTTGAAAAAGAATTAAAAGAATTGGCAGAGAAATACGAGCATACTAAGTCGATTAAGACGTTTTTTCTTTATGATCACTTCCCTGTGGATGTTCGTCATAATATCAAAATCGATCGATTGAAGTTGAAGAAGTGGGCGATGGAGCAAAACGCATGAAAATCTTAGTCACCGGAGCTGGAGGATTTTTAGGTTTTGAGATCGCTAAGAAATTAGTCCAAGAAGGGCATGAGGTTATCAACTTCTCCCGCAGTCATCACACCAAATTAGATCAATACAAGATTAAAACGGTTCAAGGGGATTTGAGAAAATACTCTAACATTGAAAAAGCTTTGATAGGTGTTGAGGCTATTTTTCATGTGGCCGCCCTGGCTGGAGTTTGGGGGAAGAAAGAAGATTTCTTTGGCATTAATTATGATGGAACAAAAAATCTCGTCGATGCTGCCACGAAATTAGGTGTTAAGAAGTTTGTTTATACCAGCACTCCTAGTGTGGTATTCGGACATGAACCATTAATCGGCGTGGACGAAAAAACTAAGTATCCAGATCATTTTTATACTTTTTATGCTGAATCAAAATCACTAGCAGAAAAATATGTTCTTGCAGCCAATAGTTCAAGTTTTTTAACTTGTGCTCTTAGACCCCATTTAATTTGGGGGCCAGGAGATCCACACATTGTTCCCCGCTTAGTCGAACGAGCTCACGCCAAAAAATTGAAGATGGTCGGAGATGGTGAGAATCTAGTGGACGTTATTCATGTGGTGAACGCGGCCAATGCCCATGTACTCGCTTTCAAAAATTTAGAAGTGGGAAGTCCTGTGGCAGGCAGTGCTTATTTTATAGGTCAAGAACGTCCGGTGAAGCTATGGACTTTTATTAATCAAATTTTAGAACAAAAAAAAGCACCAAAAATTTCAAGTCGAGTTAGTTTCAAGGTGGCCTACGGTATGGGGGCGATACTGGAAGGGATTTATAAAACGTTTGGTCTTTATCATAAAGAGCCACTTATGACCCGTTTTGTGGCCATGCAGTTAGCACATTCTCATTATTTCTCGCAAGAGAAGGCCAAAAAGGATTTTGGTTATCAAGTTCAATTAACTGTGGAAGAAGGGTTGAAGACACTTTAAACTATTTTACCGTAACCAGCGCGAAGGAAAGCCCCTTCATTCGGAGCTTTAAGACTGAGATCTTCTTTCTTCATACTAAGAAAAAGTACGGTAATAATTAAGAGAAGCAAGGCTGTGCTTTTTTTCATAACAGCATCCTGAAATCTGCAATCAGCTTTTTATAGTCAGTGTTACTGGTAGGATGTTTGGAGAACTCATCCATATAGACCATAGGTGGTTTTTTGTTATCAACTTCTGTTTCATAGCGGGGAAATAGATGCCAGTGAATATGAGGGACCACGTTTCCGTACATTCCAAAATTCATTTTCCAGGGATTTAAAACTTTTCTGGTGATTTCATCGGCCTTCATGACTTCCATGAAAAGCTCAGACTGAACTTTAAGGTCAAGATCATGCATATCACGGATATGTTCTTTATAGATAATCTGTGAATAACCTTTAAAAAACTGATGATCGCCTAAGATCCAATAGCTATGTTTAAATTCTGTAATGAAGTAGGGGAAATCAAGCTTTTGAATCGATTCTGTTTTGTCACACAATACACAACTCATAAGTGTACCTTCTGCTCTAGTTCAACTTTGAGCGTTTCAAAACCAGAAGATAGCTTTTGGCACTTTTCTATGATGAGTTTGGCAATTTTATTTTTCGTCTCTTGATCGAGGTTTTGTTCCAGTAAAGTCATCCCTTCTTTGAGGCCCGCCAGATCACTTTGATAGTCGTGGAAGCGTTTGTCGTTACTCATGGGATTTCTCCTGGTACTTGACTCCTGCTTCTTCTAATATTCGATACAAAGTCGTCGATGAAATTCCTAGGTCTTTGAGTGTGGGACGAATTTTATGTTGGTTTTTCAAGAATACTTGCTTCGCTATTTGTTGTTCTGCTTTTTTCACAAACAGATTGAGTCCATTCTTGAGAATATAAGTCGTTTGTGCTTCAGAAAGAAAGTTATCGTTTTCTTCCATTGAACGTTTAGTAGGTTGAAGGACTTCTAAAGGAAGATCTGATTTTTCAATTAAGCCCTTGTCGTTTAGCTTTAGAAAGTCAGCGACTGAGATCAATTCGCGAGTATTACCTGGCCATCCATAAGCTTCAAGAGCTGTTTGAGCGTCTTTAGTTAGAACAATCTGGCGACCAGATTTTTTGATAAAGCTTTTGAGCTGTAACATAATGTCTAATGGACGTTCACGTAATGGCTTGATATCAATTTTATAGTTCGTTAAACGAAAATAGAGATCTTGGCGAAATTTTCCTTCCAAGACTTTCTTTTCCAAGTTTTCACACGTGGCAGAGATGAGTTTAAAGTCAGATTTAACTTTATCGTTACTGCCCACAGGATAGAACTCTTTGTCTTCGATGGCCTTAAGAAGCTTCGCTTGAGTACTCAAACTAAGTGTCGCAATTTCATCCAAGAATAAGGTACCTTCGTGGGCCAGTTGTAGTTTCCCTTTTTTGGCCGTTAGTGCTCCGGTAAAAGCTCCTTTAGCATGCCCAAAAAGTTCCGACTCAACTAAGGTTTCTGGTATTTCAGCGCAATTTAAATGAATAAAAAGATCGGCTTTTACCCCGGTCAAATGATGAATTTCTTTGGCCAGTTTGGTTTTACCAACACCGGTTTCGCCGCCTAGATAAACATTTTTCTGGTGAGCAAGCATGGTCTTGGCCTGGACAACTTTTTTTATTAAGGATTCATCAGTTGTGATAATCTCTTCTGATAATTTTTTGAAGACTAGGTTTTCACTCTTTCCTGCAAAATATTTCTCAATTACTTTTTCAATGGAGTCACGGTAGTGAGCTTTCACCAGGTAGTCTTTGCATCCTAGTTCGTACGCCTTTAGAATATTGTCTTCTTCATCACTGCTACTTAAAATAACAGGATAAACCTTAGCTGCCTTCGCCATTTCTACAATCTTATGACCGGTTATTTTTCCATGCATCCAAAGATCAATAAAGGCCATATCATAAGGATTATTTAGTAATTCTGATTGAGCATCTTCTAAGGTGCTGACAACTTTTACTGACCCAAATTTCTCCAGGTAAACTGAGAGTCCTAGACGAAAAAGTTCGTCGTCATCAATGAGTAAAAGAGAGAGTTTTTGGTTAGTCGTTTTCACAGGGCTTACTATAGATAAATTCTAAAAAGTCTCCAGAGCGTTTGAAAAAATTACACCTTGAATATTGTCTGTAATGTCGATATTTTAATGACTTAGAATTAGTTAAGATATCTTGGGGGCTTGCGATTAGATGGGAAAAGGGCCACAATAAATGCGTGGTGAGGTGGAAGGGTGCTTGATACACCCTTCCTAAAGCCTCATCTAATTCGTTCTCAATTTTACAATCAATTGTAATAAGAGAATGAAAAGAGTCAGCACCCTTAACACGTCTTCCATGATTTTATCCTTTTGCATAAGGCACCCTTCATTGGGTGGTCACGGAAGCACGTGTTTTTAAGACAAATGCCTACAGTATGTCGCAAAATATGCAACAGAAATGAGTTTATTTCTTTTGTGAAATACTAAAGATTCTTGGCGAAAGACTTTACAATGTTTTGGTCGAAGTAATTAGCATTCATTCCTGCATCCACCACAAAATTTCCTGCATTCATCCCTGAGGAAGCTTCAGAGAGAAGGTAGACGATGGTGTTTGCGACTTCCTGTGTTTCCAGGGCACGTTTTCTCATGGTGAGTTGTTCAGCGTAGAGATAGTTTTCAATATAGTCCGGAATGCCTGAAGAGGCCGATGTCTTAAGTGGGCCAGCGCAAACAGCATTGAAGCGCACATTTGAGAATTCAGAAAATGATTTGGCTAAATAGGCAACAGTGGCATCGAGGGCCGCTTTAATAGGTCCAAGATATCCGTAAGAGGTTGCTCTGGTACTTGAGATCGAAACGGTAACTACACTCGCATTATTTTCTAGGCAGTCTTTGATACTGTTAGAAATAGTCGCAAGAGATAGACAGGAGATATTCGTTGCTTGCAAAAAATCTTGTGGTTTTGTTTCATGGAAAGGTTTTGGGCCTTCACTAAAGTTAGCAAAAGCAATTGAGTGTAAAAATCCATTTAACTTTACATTATCTTTATTAAGACTAAGACCAAGTTCTTTAACGGAATCTTCGGATTCGACATTACAGATATAAGTTTTGGCATTGGGGAATAGTTTGAGAACTGCTTCTTCATGAGTTGGTGTTTGTACCGAGAAGACGCAGTTAGCTTTTTCTTCTAATAAAGTTTTTGCCACAAAATAGGCGACCGATTTTTTATTTGCTACACCGGTAATTAGAAAGGTTTTATTTTCTAGTTTTAAAAAACTCATTTATTGTCCACTAAGGCCACAGCGAATTCATTACTCATCACTGTTTTGCCATTCACCTTTATATTGCCCTTAAGAAAGCAGGCGTTTTCGATTTCATCGGTTAGTTCAACTTCAATCACTAAAGTATCTTTAGGGCGAACCAAATTTTTGAACTTTGTTCCATTGATTCTTGTCACTACGGCAACTTTTCCTGACATATCACCTTTATTACGGTTGGCCAATAAAGCCGCCGCACTTTGAAAAGTCGCTTCGGATAGTAATACTCCAGGCATGATAGGGTTACCTGGAAAATGACCTTTAAAAAAATCTTCTTCGCCTGTGACGTATTTTTCAGTTACAATTTTTTTTTCTTCATGAGAAATGATTTTATCTATAAAAAGAAATGGAGGGCGTTGAGGTACTAACTTTAAAACGTCTTCCATTATAGTCCACCAGAAATTTCTAAGCTTGCTCCAGTAATATAAGATGCCTCTTTGGAAGCTAAAAATAGTACGGCGTGGGCCACTTCTTCTACTTTCCCAAAACGTTTCATCGGAACTTGAGAGGTGTATTCCTTCTTTTGCTCAGGTGGAAGATCTGCAAGTAAATCAGTTTCAATAAAGCCGGGCAAAACGTTATTAATGGTGATGCCACGTTTTGCGACCTCTTTGGATAAAGAAAGAGAAAGTGCAATTTG
>JBEIOQ010000152.1:0-1880 GCA_040377495.1 Halobacteriovoraceae bacterium | reverse complement strand
GAAGCCGCCGTTAACTTTATTGGAGAGTTTATCCAGAGTGCTGACCCTAATAAAACAGGGACACTTTCTATTCAGGAATTTTCTCCAGAAATTGAATTCGCTCAAAAGTTTTATCAAATGGATTTTAAGCTTAAAGTGGAAGATAAATTTCCTAAGAATTCTCTCGAGTATAAAAACTGGAAAGCCTTCACTGATAGTATGGTGAAGACTTTGAATGACTTCAAAAAAATACAAGGCAAAAATATTGTTTGGGAAAAGAAGGGAACAGTTGAACCCAATCGTATTTTAGTGGTGGGGGCGAGTTACGATACACTGAATATCAATCCGAAAGATAATACGGTTGATCTAAAAACAGAAATGCCCGGTGCGGATAAAAATGGCTCTGGAGTCGTGAGTTTACTTTATTTAATTAGAGAGCTAGCGAAGCAGAATTTAAAAAGTACTGTGCGTGTCGTTTTCTTTGATTATCAAGGTCTGGGTTTCTTAGGTGCCAAACATTTTGTGGATGGACTATCTGCTGAAAAAATTAAAAACAAAGACCTAAAGATCGATGCTTTTTTAGGGGTTGAAATGATCGGAAACGACTCTAAAGTCTTCGATAAGGAAGCCAAACTTGGGAACATGTGTCTGTATTATTCTCTTCCTGGAAAGCCAGTTTATGAGGTAGAGAACGCCATGGCCAATACCCTCACAGACCTAGGTAAAAAGTCGGTGACGGAGGTCACTTTCAAGCCTATGGGCAATGGTTTTGAGTATTCCGATAATATCATGTTCCAAGAAGCTGGAATTCCGAGCTTAGTTTATTCTCAAAACTGGGAAACAGACTTTAATCAAACGCGCTATCATACCAAAGACGACTTCGTCGAAACGGTGAACCAGAAGACTTTTCACAAATCTTTACTGTATATCAACGCTGGTGTATTAGGATTCTTACTAAATATTACGAAGTAAGGTGTCTTAATGTCTACTAAACCAACAGTTGTTGTGGGTCTTTCAGGAGGAGTCGATTCTTCCGTGACCGCTGCTCTTTTAAAAGAGCAGGGATACAACGTGATTGGAATGTTCATGAAGAATTGGGAGGAGACGGATGAAAATGGTGTCTGTACCACGGCCCAAGACTATGAAGACGTGGAAAAAGTCGCCACCAAATTAGGCATTCAGTATTACTCCATCGATTTCGTCAAAGAGTATTGGGACAATGTTTTTGTTCATTTTTTAAAAGAATATGAAATGGGTTTCACACCTAATCCAGATATTCTTTGTAATCGTGAAATTAAATTTAAGGCCTTCTTTGAAAAGGCGATGAAGTTAGGAGCCGATGCTCTCGCTACTGGGCACTATGCTCAGACTGCGAATGGTCAGCTCATCAAAGCCGTGGATAACAATAAAGATCAAACTTATTTTCTCTATACATTAAAAGAAGACATTCTGAAAAAAGTCATGTTTCCTGTTGGAAATCTACCTAAAAGCGAAGTGAGAAAAATTGCTGCCAAATATGATTTAGTAACAGCAACGAAAAAAGACTCCACGGGCATTTGTTTTATAGGGGAGAGAAATTTTCAAAAATTCCTCTCTGGGTATTTAAAAGAAAAACCTGGGAAATTTCTTACACCCGAAGGAAAAATTGTAGGGGAGCATAAAGGTGTCGTCTTCTATACTCACGGACAACGCAAAGGTTTAGGCATCGGAGGAATGAAAGACTCTAATGGTGAATCATGGTTTGTGGTAGGAAAGAATGTTGCTGAGAACACCGTTACAGTGGTTCAAGGGGAACACCATCCTGCTCTGTTTGCGGATGAGTTAACGGCCACTGAAATTTCTTGGGTTGGGGCAAGACCAAGCCAGTTACCTTTTCACTGTAAGGCCAAGATCCGCTATCG
>JBEIOQ010000092.1:0-9865 GCA_040377495.1 Halobacteriovoraceae bacterium | reverse complement strand
TAGATAAGCTACCATCAATTCCTTGTAACACTTCTCTGTTTTTGACAAATAGTCGGACCAGGTCGGTGAGGTTAGAGCTATCCCAGTCTTGATCCACATAACTTTCCGCATTTCCAATGCTTCCTCCCAATAGAGTACGAGAGAAGAAACTTGAGTTTTTAATGGTCAAGGTTACATGGATATCTTGCCCATGACCAAAAGTCTTAACTTCCTCCTGATCAATGATCGTAAGCGATCCATACTGAAGTTTCTTCAATTGGGAATATAGGGCATGCTTTGACACCTGATCAATCATCGGTATGCTGGCAACATAACGACTTAATGAGTGAGATTTAGGTAGAATTTTTGTATTCATATGGCCTCTCTTTTTTTAGGATGCGTATAAAAAGGTATTTTTTTAAAATAAAGTAAACTTGCTTGCCAGTAAATTCCCACAACGGTTTTAAAGCTCATCAGAGGAAAAGCGACTAGGCTTCGAAGGGCATTCCCGTAATTCATTTCTTTCGCTTTTAAATTCATTTGAGCGTAAAAAAAGTAATCATTCTCAGCAAAGTGTCGATTCTTCATAAGAATATCTATATCTTCGTTGGGCTCATTGAATTTCCAGTGATAACTGATTTCCATAGGCATAAAAGGAGAAACGTGAAAGTTCTTTAAGAATTTAAATTCACCTTTGTTTTTTTGATAATCTAAGAAATCCAGATGTTTTTCTCCCCATGGCGTGTTAGTGATGAGAGAAACAATATATTGCAGTTGTCCTTGGTCATCATAACAATAATAAAAACTGACGGGATTAAAACAAAAGCCGAAATATGAAAGTTGAGTGAGGATGTAAATCGATTTTATCTTGGCACTGGCGTCCGGACCTAGTTCTTTTGAAACAGCTTGTTTTAATTCCTTAGAAGTTAGATATTTTCTAGGATTAAAGGTTAATAATAGGGGGATCGTTGGTAAAATCTTCGGTTGATCCAGGTCAAAAAAGAAATAGCAGACTTTATAGAGAAACTGATGTTTTCTAGGCGTGAGTCGATTATGAATGACGATTCCTTGATAAATCGTGTTTTTCATTTTACTCCAAACGTTTTGGCCACTTGATGCGCACTTCTCGTGCCATCTTCATGAAACCCATTACCCCAGTAGGCCCCTGCAAAATGAATACGATCTTTGCCACTTATTTCGCCCCATCTTTTTTGAGCATTTGAAGCACTCAGATCAAAGACAGGATGTGAATATGGAATTTTTTTAAGTACTTTCTTTTCATCGATCAAATCATCCATATTAAGTGAAACTAAAAAAGTCGTAGAAGATTGAATATTTTGTAGAATGTTCATGTTATAGGTTACCGCTACACGCTCTCTTTCAATCTTGGGTACATAGTAGTTCCAGCACGCCCAGCCAAGTTTTGATTTTGGTAGGATAGAAGTGTCCGTATGAAGGAGAACATCATTGGGTCTATAACTGAACGCACCCAAGATTTCTTTTTCTAAGAGAGATGGATTATCTAGCATGGAAAGAGTTTGATCTGCATGGCTAGCAAAAACTACTTGATCAAATTGAATGGTTTCACCATTAACAATAACGTGAATACCTTGTTCGGTCCTTTTGACCTTTTCCACTTTCGAGTTCAGGTGAATTTTATTGGCATAAGATGCGGTAAGTTTTGGGATATAGGAATTAGACCCGCCTTTAATCACATGCCATTGAGGTCTTCCATCCACTGTGAGCATTCCGTGATGATGAAAAAAACGGACGAAAAAATCTAGTGGAAATTTTTTCATTTCTCCTCGGGATGCTGACCAGAGAGCCGCACCCATGGGAATAAGATAGTGCTCTATAAATTCTTTGCCGTAACCTTTCAGATGAGCAAAGTCTTCAATTGTCATCAGATCTTGTTTGTTTTCATGCATATGTTCAAGATAGTAGGAAGTAGCTTCTTTATTAAAACTCATAATTTCCAAAATCATTCGATAGAATTTGGGATTGAAGAAGTTTTTACGCTGACAGAACAAAGAATTAATAGATGTTCCATTATATTCAAGTCCAGTTTCTTCTGCCTTCACACTAAAACTCATGAATGAATCTTGATAAGGAACTCCTAGTTCTTGCATTAGGGCAGAAAATAGAGGGTAGTTTTTATTATTAAAGACAATGAAACCAGTATCGACTGAATAATTTTTGTTATTCACAAAAACATCGATCGTATTGGTATGGCCACCTATACGGTTGGTCGATTCAAAAAGATGGACATCGTGCTCTTTGGCCAGATAATAAGCGGTGGCCATGCCTGAAATCCCTGACCCAATAATAGCAACTTTCATAGCGTTTCCTTAATAGAAAAGATGAGTAATGATTTTCTTACGATAATTAAATATTTTTGCCACATCTGATCTGACAAATGGACCAGAGAAAAGTTCTCCTAAACGTCCGAGGGGAAGTTGATAAAGTACTCGGTCCCTGATTAGCGTTCCTCCGGCCATTTCTTCAAATTCGTGAGTGTGATGCCAAAGTTTATAAGGGCCTTTAATTTGACGGTCGACAAATTTTCTTCCTGGCTCCCAATTCTCAATCAAGGTTCTCCACTTAAGTGGAATGCCATGGAGGCTCAGTTTATAATCAATCAGCGTTCCTTCACGGATAACCTCGGTCGACTTACTTAAAACATGAAAATTTAGATATTCAGGAGTTAGTTTTTCTAAGTTTTTTTCATCACTGAAGAAAGGAAAAACTTCATTAATTTTCTTCGGTAGCCATATCTCGGTAAAGATTTCTTTTTGGCCAGATTGTAAAGGTGCACACAGTTCATTTAAGGCTTCTGTTAAACTTCTATACTTAAATTGAAAACCAGTGTCACTGATCTTCTGGGAAGAAACATTTTGCCCTTTTAAAACTAAGGTCGACATTTCACCAAGTCCTATTTTTAGGGCCAAGTCAGGTACGGGAAAGAATAGGCTTCTGTTCAAGGCCTGGGCCAGTGAACGTGAAAAATCTTTATTGGTCACTGGATGAGGTGCAACTGCGTTGAAGGCACCATGCAGCTCTGGATGATTAACGAAATGAACAAACATCTGGGTTAAATCGTCTTGATGGATCCAACTCATCCATTGTTTACCATTTCCTAAAACTCCACCCAGTCCAAGGCTAAAGAGGGGAAGCATTTTATCCATGGCCCCACCTTTTCTCGAAAGAACAATTCCAATCCTTGGATTGATCACTTTCACGCCTGTTTGTGCTAGTTCTAAACTTTCTTTTTCCCATTCGGTACAGACCATGGCGAGAAAGTCTTTTCCTGGTGACGAATCTTCTGTCACTCTATTTTGATTGTCTCCATAAAAGCCAATGGCAGAGGCTGAAATAAATTGTTTAACTTGGCCCTTACTGGCCTTGATGGCTTTAACAATGTTTTTGGTTCCGATCGTTCTCGATTCAAGAATGAGTTTCTTTCTGGCTTTGGTCCAGCGTCCTGAAGCAATCGATTCACCGGCTAAGTGGATGACGGCATCAATATCATCAAAATAAGATGATGGGACTGTCTCAGAATAGTTTTTCCATGCATATAATCTGGCCGGAAAAGGCAACTGAGATTTTGCTGCCTTGGGATCTCTGGTTAGTACTGTTATTCCATGTCCCTTTTCTGTTAATTTTTTTCCTATGTCTTTGCCTAAAAGTCCAGTGGCCCCTGTCATTAAGATTTTCATTATTCACCTCTCAACTTGTTTTTGACTTTTTTGATAGTCCAACCAAGAACGGGAATATGTTCGTAGATGAATTCCCCCATATCAAAATAATCACGATGATAAGTTACTAAATTGGCATCGTTAAATTTAATGTAAGAGTTTCCCTCAAGTGAGATCGGCTTTCCGCCGTTCAATCCATCCGCACTAAGAGTCATCGTCCAAATTAAAATGTGTGTATTTCCACTGGTAACAAGGTCCTTATATTGAAAGTGGATCTGTTTCACATTCTGATAGAGATTTTGATAATATTTTTTTACGGACCCAATCCCACGATGAACGCCTAGGGGATCAATAAAGGTTGTCTCTTTGTCATAAAAGTCGTCTAAGATTTTCATATTGTCTGCTCTGAGATTATCAAAGACATACTTAATTTTTTCCTGCTGATTCATAGGGACTCCTGATGCTAGGACAGTGGGTGATGAGATTGTGCTCATGAGAGCGCATAAAATAAGTATCTTAGGAAACCACGGGAAAAAGGCATTGGTGGTTTTTTGGTATTGAATGTAATTTTCCTTTTTCGAATTTAAAGAAGATTGTTCTGCTGGGGGAATACCCGTTACTTTCGTTAAAAGCAGATACATGATGGTCATGGGAATGAGTCCTGGCCATTTTTCGTGAGAGGAAAAGGCATAAACTGCAAAAGAAACCCAAGTCATCCATTCAAAGAAATAATTCGGATGGCGTGAAAACTTCCATAGGCCGACATTGCACACTTTACTTTTATCTTTATTTTTATGGATGAACTGTTTTAGTTGATAGTCAGCGAGCGTTTCCCCTGAGATTGAGACAATAAACAGAATAAGTGAAAAATATTGAAGAATACTTGTCTCTTTATTGTAGGTAAGAATAAGGGGAATAGAGAGGATGATAGTGAGAAAAGCTTCAGCCTCAAATAAAAAAAAGAATTTAAGTCCATACCAGACCTTCCATTTCTTTTTTAGTTCAACATAGCGTTTATCTTCTCCATGCTTTTGAATGCGCTGATAAAGATGGAAACTAAGTCTTAGTGACCACGCCATAAACATCAAGTCAATTAAGCGTAAGGTAAAATTCAGATCATAGGTAATTTGTAACCAATGGTAGATGGCGATAACGATAATGAAGCTTGAACTCCATAGAAAATCGATCCAGGCAAAAATCTTTTTTTGGAAGCTTAAATACCAGCCTAATCCAAAGACTAAGAAAAGCACCCCTAAACTGACTAAGATCCATATTATTTGTAGTTTCATAACCATGGATACGGAGTTAACGTGCAAAAAGATCACTGGAAGTGAAAGAAAGTAATTTGCCTTTAAAATCAATAAGATGGATAATGTATCGACCCTAGTGATCCAAATTAGCCTTTTATGCGTATATAGGTATATGTATGGTCAATATTTAGATCTCAACATTATGCCGGTAAACGTTTTTAGAACTTATAGTTTTAATAATGTTTTCTTTGAAGGAAAAAATGTGACTAAAGACCAAGACTGGCAAACTTTATTAATGAAAGTCGCTTCAGAGCACTGTCGTGAATCTTTTAGAAAAATTTTTGATCATTTCGTTCCTCAATTGGTTGGGCAAGGGATGAAATCAGGACTTTCTAAAGAGCTGGCAACAGAGCTGGCGCAAGAAACGATGATGAAAGTTTGGAAGCAAGCGAGTAGTTACGAGCAGTCAAAAGGTGAGGTTGGCCTTTGGATATACATTATTGCGAGAAACTTAAGATACGATCATTTTAGAAAACTAAGAAATGATCCTTTGAAAATTGGTGCTGCAGATATCTACTCTGATATTGATCTATCTAATAGTAATGAACATTCGATGGAAAGTATTTTTGATTTAAAATTACTTTCGGAAAATATAACTAAACTGCCCATTGAGCAACGTTTTGTGATCCAAAAAATATATTTTGAAGGTTTTACCCAAGAAGAAATAGCGCAGTCAGAAAACATCCCATTAGGGACTATTAAATCGCGAGTTCGTTTAGCTATTTCCACACTGAAGAAATTGATTGGAGGGAATTTATCATGAATCATCACCCTGAATATCAATTGATGCAAAAATTTACTTTAGGTGAGTTGTCCTCTCAACTAGCATCAATGTTGTCAGCTCATATTGAGATTTGTCCTCAATGTAGCTCACAATATAATCAAATTATTCAGTCTGAGTCTGCCACCAATGCAGATTATAATCGCTTGATGTCTAGTCGTGAAATGGATCTGGCCTTTGATCAACTTATGGTAAAAATATCAAACGAGGAAGAAAATGAGGATAGGGAAGGAAATGCGGAACCTCTTTCTATAAATGTCGCAGGTCAGGTGATTCAATTGCCTCGTTCCATGAATTTTTTAAAGGGACAAAATATTAACTGGAAAGAGTTTGGCCATAAGAACGCCATTGCTCCTATTGTGCAAACGCCGAAAGGGAATTTTTATCTAATTTATATCGGTCCCGGAGAAACAGTGCCCCATCATGATCACTCTGGTACTGAATATAGTTATGTGGCTGCTGGTGCATTTAATGATGGTGTTTCGTCCTTTTCGACAGGCGATTTCGCAATTTCTCAACATGGCTACAGCCATTCACCTAAGGCCACGAGTGATGATGGATGTCTGGTACTGTCTTGGGTAGAAGGTCGTTTGGATTATTTTAAAGGCATTTTGAAACCATTAAATTCAATTTTATGGTGGTACTTACATCGAGCTTAATTACGAGGTGCTGTATGAAAAACTTATTCATCATGCTAATTCTCTCTTTGTCTTCACTAAGTACTTTCGCTTCTGAATTTCGTTTGGTGGGAAGTCATCTATTAGAATATTCAATGTTTAAAATTGATATTTATCAAATTTCCTATTTCAAATCTAGTAATGCCGAAAAACTCGTCTTGGACTATAAATATCCTGTAAAAAAAGAACATTCCATTGAAGGATGGAAAGTAGGGTTAAAGCATAAAATAAATGAAGAAGAAAACTTAAAAAAGGCGCAATGGCTTTTTGATCATTGTTATGATTTGAAGAAAGGGGACCAACTTACTCTGGTGAAACGAGAGGGGAATTTAGAGATTTATCTAAATGATGAACTTAAAGGTAAAACTAAAGATGAAAAAATCTTAGCCTTGGCCTTCGAGCCATGGTTAGGGGAAGCTCCTGTTGATCTTAAACTAAAAGATTCACTTTTAGGAAAACAATTATAGAGAATTTATGAATATAAAAATTTTAATTATAATCCTTTTAACTATTTTTTCATCAAGTTGTTCGAGTAGTTCTTATGAGGCAACAGTTGAGCATGTTGATTTAAACAGATTCATGAAAAAATGGTATGTTATTGCTGGACGTTTTACTTTTTTAGAGAAAGGTGCGCACAATGCTATCGAGAAGTATGAGTATAATACCCAAAAGAAAAGAATAGACATAAGTTTCTCTTTTAATAAAGATGGATTTGAAGGCCCTCTAAAAGATATTCCCCAAAAAGGGTGGATTGAAAATACTCAAACTAATGCTTATTGGACAGTTAGTCCCTTTTGGCCTTTAAAATTTGATTATCTAGTCATTGCTTTAGAAGAAAATTATTCTTGGACTGCAATCGGTGTTCCCAGCGGAAAGTATTTGTGGATTATGTCGGACCGATGGAATTGGACTGATGAAGAAATAAACCAGGTGCTAGAGAAGCTTTCTAAAATAGGCTATCCTGTTAATGATATCGTTCGAATCCCTCAAAAATGGTAACAAGATATTTATCTAATCTAAGATTATAAATTTGAAAACTTGATTTCCTTCCCCGTTGTTTTCACACTTACGAAATTCAGCACGGAGGAGATACATCGCCGGTGCCAGATGATATGTATTCAGCGTTATCGTTCTGGATTCATTTCGATCCATCGGTCCTTTATAAAGGTAAGGACTGCCTTGACCGACAATTCGCCCTAACAAATCAATTACGTCAACTTGAAAGTCTTCACAGTATTGTTCCGAACTAAAAACCACGGTAACATCTTCACCCTTTTTTTGTGGGTTAGGATAAACTTTCACCATCGCTCGCGCAGTTTCTCCGTTATCGCTGTTGTAAACATTAGCAGCATTATCGCCATCTTTAAATTTATGCAGGAGATGTTTCGTTATTTCTGGATTAGCAGTTAGCTGTAGAACTTGAGCTTCAAATTTCTCATACATCCTGGCTGTTTCTTTTCGTGCATACCGGGCAGCTTGATAATGAGGAACGTAGATCATCCCGCCATCTTTATTTAAATCTTGGTGAGAACACTTTCCAGCAGGTGTGTTTTCATCAGGAAAATACCCCGTAGTGAGTCCATTACGTCTATCTTTTTTAGAACAAGTAACACTTGGAAGTGGATTGGTAAGATTTAACAAATCAATAGGTTCCCCAGGCATGATTTCCACATAGTTTGAGTGAGAGAAAAAGTCTTGCACTGTATGAGTAATATAACCGAACGTATCTCGTGCTTTGGTTAAATCGCCTGATAATAAAAACTCAGCCGCTTGTTGTAGTCTGCTTCTCATTAGAGCTGAAGCAGCTTCAAATGTTTCACTGTCTACGTGACTTGGATTATTCAGAGGCTCCATTTTATCCACATGATCGTTGGCAATCCCAATCTGATTGGCCACTGCGGGAGAAAAACCATAGGGAAGAAGAGCTTCTTCTGTCAGTCTAATATGGAGTTCGCCTCCGAAACCGAAGGCCTTGGAAGTCAATAGGATTAGAGCTACAAAAATGATCTGTTTCATGATTCCTCTACATCTGTCTAAATGATAGACAGCAGAGGCTTAGTTAAGCCTCCGAAAACCAACTCTATTCTCAAACGTTGTATTATGTAGGTGCAGGAGGGGGGCCAAAAATTCAGATAATTAATTAACCAAATAAAAAGGGGAGCCGAAGCTCCCCTTTATAGGTATTTTAAGCACTATTTTTGAGCGACATTCCAAGGGTTAAACCCGTTTTTAAGACCGAAAAGTGCAGGCTTTAATTGAGGATAATGTCTCAACAGAACTGTTTTAAAGTTGTTGTCATCTACCCACTTAATTCCTTCTTTCGTATAGACCTTAGGATTGTAGTTTTCAGTATAGAATTTATCTGCCATTAAACGACGTGAGGCCATTGCCACGAAGATTTGGAAAGCAGTTTCACCAAAACCATAGTTCACTGGTCTATGACCTTCCGCTAAGCATCCTACGACTGCATCTACTAATTCAATGTCATTGTTATAAACAGATTTAAGTTTTTGAACCATTTCTTTATCAGGAGTAATCTGATCAATACTAGTTAAAGACTTAAGACCAATTTGACGACGGAATTCGTTGTAACGAGGCACACCTCTTTCTCGGTCACGGAATACATCCATTGCACCAATGTCGATGATTCCTGTCTTCGTGATACCAGAGAATGGAACTTCAACGTTCGTCATGCTTTTAGGAATGTTGTTAAGAACTAAAGCTCCTGGATTCTGGCGACCAAATGAATACATGATATCGTTAATATCATGAGCATTCATGATTTTTCCAGATTTCTCTTCTCTCGTTGCCATTAGATCATAGCTTGTTACTTTTTTATTGTTCTTATGGTTTAGGATATCCACGCCATCAGGAAGAAGTGAGTGCATACGGTACACACTCGTAAATTCTTCTGTTAAGTGAAAAGAAACTCCTGCATTGTCAAATTTACCACCAGTTAGACCAAAAAGGACTTCACTATCGATTACTTCAAAGCCTGGTTTAACTTTATTGGTTCCATTGATTAAACCTTTCCAGTTAGCATTCATGGCTGCATAAAGTGTCGTGTTAGGAAGAATTGCTGGGGTCCAATCTACAGAGTGAATTTTCGCCATTAAAGCTGACACAACCAAACGAGCTTTGTTATAAAGCTGTTCATCCGTCATTTCTGGATGTGCTTTTTTTAGGTGAAGAGCCACAGCGTTGTGCTCTTTAACAAAAAGTGTATGAAGTGTGGATAAACCAACCCACCAGTTACGGTTAAAGCCAGTTTCTTCCATGCCAAACATATTTTGTGGTAGAAGACCTTTGTCATTTACGCGTAATTGGCCATCTTTAAATGTACGTAGGCTTTTTGCTCTTTCCACATCACTTGCATATAGTTGAGAACCATCCCACCAGTGTGTAATTTCATTTAAGAAAGTA
>JBEIOQ010000068.1:0-13165 GCA_040377495.1 Halobacteriovoraceae bacterium | reverse complement strand
TTTCATGACTCATTTCATGAATTAAAGATGAATAAAAACTACCCGTTTCTCTTGTTGCATTAGTCTTTCCAATTTCCAAACATCGATCACTTAGAATAATATAACCAATAGACGACGCTCTTCCACAAGTCCACTCATCTTTACCTTCAATCACAGCTTTTTTAGGAATACGTTGAATCTTTTTCATTACCGTCAAATTTCGGTAATGAGTCGATAACATATTAGCCGCTCGCCAGAAACCAAATAATTCATTGCTATCAAAAAGATAATCTTCTAATTTATAAACGGCTCCGCTATATTCACCGGGTACATTCGATTTTTGGGAATATATTTTATTATCTACTGCCAGAGTATGCCCCATTTTAAGATACCAATAATATATGGTGTAACCTTCAATCCCAAGCGGTTTGTTATAAACAACGTTGATCAAACAAGGTACATCAGCACACTGGCTAAAATCATAATCAGAGCGGTTATAGTCCCCTAATTCATCGCCGTAACGTTTAAGGAACTCTGCTTGCGCTGTCGGCATTTTCTCAAAGTCGAGATGCTTAAACTTTCCTTTAAGCTTTTTCTTTCCTTCCAGTTTTTTTTCTAATTCTAAAATTTCTTTTTTAAGATCATTCACGGTATAAAAATCGGCACGACAGATTTGGGAATTATCTAACTCATCCAATCCATCCTGGGCCACAGAGCGACCAACAGACTCAAACTTTTCTTCCCATTGTTCAATGGCAAGCTTAGAAACAGAAGAATGTTTAGAGCAAGCTCCAAGCATAAACATGAAAATGATAATAAATATTTTATTTCTGTTTTGCATATTCAATTATTCTGACCACTTTATCAATATTAGGGTCATAAATTATACTTATCCCTAATTTTAGACATATTAATTCCTGTTCCGGTTCTAAATGAGATCCTTCTGGTAGAGGCAAACGTCGAAGCGTGGTTTTCTTACGTTTGAATTTATGTTTCCAATACAGAAAACTTTCTTCTTCTTTGGTAGGGCGACGAAAACGGGCCTCTACAAATTCACCTTCGATTTGATATTTTTCATCGTCATCATAAATATAGACTTGCTTCTCTTTCACTAGACTTGTTTCGATTTTAGTTGGCTCACCCTTTTGTGCTTTTAATTCTTTGGTGGTGAGTTTGCCAAAATCCATTTTGAGCCCTTGAGGGCCACAAGATGTGAGGGCAAAAAAGGATAGTGTAAGAAGGAAATAAGGGGTCTTCATTGAGGACTTTTCGGTCACTTCGAAGCAAAGCTTGAGTGAAACCCTTAAGTATCTAAAAAGATAGCCATTTATCTAAATAAATGTACAATTTATTTAGTGTGATCAATCCACTATCCACGGAGGAAGAATGAAATTAGAAGCACTTTGGAAAAAAGAAGGCAGCACAAAGAACCTACGCGTGCGCTACAAGGACTGGAGCTACAAGCTCAAATTCTTTCAAATTCAAAGTTTTGATGAAAAGACTCAAACCTTCACTGGAATTAATGAACATGGTGAAGTTGTGTCATATCCTATTACCTCAGATCATTGGGAACTTTATTTTGAAGGTCTGGAAAATCAAGCAAAGGCCGTGTAAGATACCTAAATGAAAATTGAAATTTGCCCTTGCGGCTCTAATAAATCGTACGCTCAGTGCTGTGCCCCCTATATTAAAGGAACTCCGGCCCCCACGGCAGAAGCTCTAATGCGTTCTCGCTATTCTGCTTATGTCGCTGGTGAAATTGATTACATTGATCAAACTCACCTTCCTACTCCCGGCGAAGAATTTGATAAAGACGCTGCTTTAGAATGGTCCAAACATTCTCAGTGGCTAGGTCTCGAAATTAAAAATACAAAACTTGGCCAAGCCAGTGATCAAACCGGCGTAGTCGAATTCGTTGCTCGTTATAAACACACCAATAATGAGCAAGTCCTTTCTCACCAAGAGATTAGTCAGTTCGTGAAAGTGGATGGAAAGTGGTTATACAAGTCTGGCACTATTGTGGGCATGCAACCCATTCGTCGTACCGAAGAAAAAGTGGGACGTAATGATCCTTGTTCTTGTGGCTCAGGCAAAAAATTCAAGAAGTGTTGTGGGGCATGAAAAACTCTAAGCTCAGTCCAAGAAAACTGGGCCAGCAGTTTAGGGCCCAGGAAACCATTGATGTCATTCTCGAAGCAACTTCAGAACTATTAAAAGAAAAAGGATTTAAAAGTCTTTCCACTAATAAAATAGTAGAGAAAGCAGGTGTCAGCATTGGCACTCTTTACCAATACTTTCCTTCTAAAGAATCCGTACTCTCCTTTCTCTTGCAAAAACAATTCAATCGGACGACTGACGAATTTTTAAAACATTTAGATCAAATTGATGTCAAAAATAAAACACTGAAACAAGTGATTGAAGAAATACTGGGCTCTCTATTTAAGCACTACGATGTAAAAGGGCCAATTTATAAGGAACTACTTTTCTCCCTTGTTTCTTTGGAAAGCTTGAAATTCACTCTACAAAACGACGAACGCGTTTCAAAGGCCTTACTGGAAAAAATGAAATCATTTGAGAGCGAAATCAAAGTGGAGAATTTAGAGAAAGCCATTTTTGTTATTATCTACAGTTTAAAAGGTGTTCATTTTGGTAACCTGTTTTCAGGGAAAGGATTTTCCCGTACTGACATGGCCAAAGAGATGACCAACCTTATTTACAGTTATTTAGGCCATGAAGATAAAGCTGCCCATTGATGAGCATCTGGAGAAGATTGCCAGTTTGCTTGATCATTCCTCCTCTTTCATTTTAAAAGCGTCCCCTGGCTCAGGAAAAACCACTCGAGTTCCGATTTTTTTGCAGTCAAAATTTTCAGGAAAAATTTTAGTGCTGGAACCACGCAGACTTGCAGCCAAACTTTCTGCCTTGAGAATAGCCGAAGAGTTAGGCGAATCGATCAAACAAACGGTGGGTTATCGTTTTAGGTTTGAAAATGAAGTGACCGATTCTACTCCTCTCGTTTTTCTGACGGAAGGAACTTTTTTAAAAACCTTACAAGGCAATCCCCATTTACAAGGAGTAAGCCTGGTTATCTTAGACGAATTCCATGAAAGGCATTTAGAAACCGACACCGCCCTGGCCTACTTAAAATATTTACAGCAGACCAAGCGCCCTGATCTGAAAATTCTGATTATGTCAGCGACGATCGAAACCAAAGACATCGAAAAATACCTGGAGAATAGCCAGTCCTATGATGTGCACTTACCTCCTTATGAACAAACTGTTCACTATTTAGAAAACCGTCCATCGGTTTTAAATCGTCCGATTGAAGTTAAAGTGCTGGAGGCCTTGCAAGCACTATGGAGTCACGAGGGAGATTTTTTAGTTTTCCTCACTGGGATCAAAGAAATCGAAACGGTCTTTAATTATTTAAAAAATAAACTCACCGTTAAACATCAACTGTTTCAATTGCATGGCCAGATGGAAAAATCAGATCAAGAGAAGATGTTGAAGCCTACTGTCGATAAAAAAATTATTCTCTCTACTAATATTGCCGAGTCCGCCCTCACCATTCCGGGCGTTCGTCTGGTCATTGATGGTGGTGAACAGCGCGAGATGGTGTTTTATCCTAATAGTGGTTTGAGTTTTTTGGAAACAAAAAAAACCTCTCAAGCTTCCAGTCTTCAGAGAGCAGGACGCTCTAACCGTGAAGGTCCGGGTTTTGTTTATCGTCTTTATAGTGAACACGATTTTAATACTAGGGCCTATAATCATAAAGCAGAAATTTTACGCAGCGATTTATCAGAAGTGTTTCTCGATCTACTCAGTATTCCCGAAGTTAAGCTTAGTGGAATTCAATTTTTGGATACCCCGCCTGAGACACTAAAAGATCAGGCGCTCAAACTCCTCACCAATTTAGGCGCGATCTCAAACGAACAATTAAGTTCCGTAGGAAAAGAGATGCTGAGCTATCCTCTCTCTCCAAGACTCGCTCGTCTCTACCTTGAAAGTTTAGCCTCATCTCAAACTGTGCAAAACGAAGTCATGCAATTTATTTTAAATCAAACAATTTTTCATGAACGTAAAATATTACAACAGCGTTTAAAAAATAAAACGGCCGTAAAAGAAAATAAATCCCTCACCTTTGAAAAAGTCATACTCACCGCTTATCTTGATCGTGTGATGATGGCGAGAACCTCACAAAAAGATTTCAAAATGATGACTGGTGAAATGGCGAAACTCGCTCATTATATTAAAGAAGTGGATTTCAAGCATTCACTGTGGATTGCGACTAGTCTCAATCATCAAGGACAGATTGAGAGTTTAGTTCCCATTGAAGAAGCTTGGCTTTATGATCTAGAGCCTTTTCCTATCGTCGAAGAAAGTATTTATGATCTTGATCCTAAAAACAACAAACTCAGTGTAAAAAGCTTAGAAAAACTTGGCAGTCTAATCCTGAATGAAAATCGTGCTCTAGTTCAAGCTCCTAATAAAGACACTGCCCTTATTATGTTGAAGTTGCTGCAGAAAGCTTACGATGAATGGACTCATACCGACTCATATAAGCGTTTTTCTTTTTACGCCAAACAAATGCAAAAAAAATTGAGTGATGTTCATCCTTTTCTCGAGCACCAAGCTCGTGCACTTTTGAGTTGGTCGACAGAAGACCAGAAGAATTTTATCTTTGAACTTGAACTTTATTTAAAAGAGTCCCTCGATCCAGGCATGGATCAATACGCTCCACTTACAATTGAACTGACCGACCGTCGCAAAGTTCCTATTCATTATGAAACGGACCAGGCACCTTGGGTGGAATCTTATATTCAAGATTTCTATGGACTGAAAGAAACTCCCCGTATTGCCAAAGGGGCAGTGAATTTAAAAGTGCATTTACTCGGTCCACACAAACGAGCATTGCAAGTGACGACGGATCTGATGAGTTTTTGGCAAGGAGCTTATCAAGATATGTTTAAGGAATTAAATCGAGATTATCCGAGGCACTATTGGCCTAACGATCCGACGATCGCTAAGCCAATTTTATTAAAAAAATTTGTTACCACTGTTTAGTTAAACACTTGATCGGTGAATTCTTACGAATATACTCTTCCATTACTGGCCAGTAATATTTCCCAGAAGCCTTTAAGTTAGGAAAAATTGCCTGGGCCTTTTTCGGTAAACTAACCTTAACTGCATGGGCCATCTCCGCTGGGAACGCCACTCTATATTTCTGATCTTTCACAATCTTCTTACCGTGCAGTTTCAAGTTCCAGGCATAGCTCATTCCTCCAACTCCTGGAAGATTGTCTGGCATACGAACAAAGTTATAATCTAATCCATAAAAACTAATTCCCATTTGTTTTTTCATTGCGGCGATTGCTCTTAACAGCAGCTTCAACGTTTTTCCGTCAGTTTCAAAGCTGGCGATTTCCCACCCCATGTCACCTAGTTGTCTAATATGAGGAAAATTATCCACCACATCACCAAACTTAATCACACCAGGAAGAATCATCATCCCTTCAAAGAACGCCATATGAAGTCCAACATCCGCACCAGCAGCATCGGCTGACATTTTCGCCATATGCTCACCCCAACAAGACTTCTGAAGAACCGCGTGTCCATCTTCATAACCAGTCAGTTTGATTTCAGAAAAACCAATGGGCTCATCAAAACGCCCGCCGAACATTTCATTACGGCGATCTTGCACTTCCATAACAAAGTTTGCCATCGCTGGTTCTTCTGGCATAGGAGCAGCGATATCGTGCAGTTTATAACTGACAACTTCAATTTCATGATTTTCTTTAACATCGATCCAGAGACTTCCTACCACCAATCCGTGAGATTCGGCCTGAACGATAGGAACTTCTTTTTTATTTTTATTTTTAATCATCATCGCTTGGTCTAAGCGTTTGTGATCGTGTCCACCCACGATAAGATCAATGTCGGTTGAATTTTGGGCCAATAATTTATCATACATCGTTCCGATGTGAGTAAGAGCGATGATCAGGTCTTTGCCTTCTGTTTTCGCTTTGGCCGCTTCAATATTTCCCACGGCGATGGGATCATTAATATAACCTGGGCTGATGGCATATTGAAAATGAGGCTCCGAAGTGGATAAACCAATGACACGAATCTTTATTCCGTTCTTTTCAAAATCAGCATATGGTTTTACCAGGTCACCTAGCTCCATATCAGGAGTTTGCACAATATTAGCGGAAATGATTTTGGTCGGAACATTGGCTTTTTTGATTTGTTTGGAAAGAGCGTTACCACCCAACATATAATCGTGGTTTCCAACGACAGAAACTTCTGTTCCGAAATGCTCTAACGCCTTAATACAATCAGCGCCTTCATTCGACATGAAGAAGGACGTTCCTTCTCCGAAATCTCCCCCATCCACAATAAGTGTCTCAACACCTTTGGCATCAGCATCTGCTTTTAATTCATTCAGCTTGGCCTTAAGACGGGCGTATCCACCTTTACCATTTTGATAACCAACAAAGTAGGAATGCAGGTCATTGGTATGAATGATGTGCAACAACTTTGCATGAGAGGAAACACTGAGTAACAGTAGTGAGGATAAAATATATTTTTTCATAGAGGCAGATTAACAAAAACTCTTTGAACAGGGAAGAATCCCTGTTTTTTTAACAGGGTCCCGTCCCACTTATTTTCAGAGACTTAGCTTCACGTTTGATGAATCAATACCATATTTTGAATTGTGGCCGGTGCCAAGCTGGCCCTAAAATAGGGTGAAATTTTCATCATTCGCTTATTTCTTCTTACAGCACTTGAAAACTTTTCTCGCTCGTTTTACTCTGCCGAACAATTCCCATAACAAGCAGGACCGCTTTTCAAAGGATAATTAAATGAAAAAATCTTTTTCAGCTCTACTCGTATTAAGTTTGCCTCTAAGCTTTAATGCAATGGCAAAACCAACTGTCATTCCTAAAGCGGAACAGTATTTAAAAGAAGCGAAAGCGCATAAGCTTAAAAATGCTAAAGGAACTCTAATCGGCGCTGGCGCTGAGGCAGAAACAACACCGGCCAACTGGTTTAATCTCGCTCCTGCTCAAGGTGCTGAGGGTGTAGGTACAGAACTGGCTTATGAATTATTTGGTGATAAGGGCGCTGAAATTGTCGTAGCTGTGATCGACTCAGGCGTAGATGTTAACCACGAAGATCTGCAAGGAAAAATGTGGAAAAATAAAGGTGAAATTGCAAACGATGGTATCGATAATGATGGCAACGGCTATATTGATGACGTTTTCGGTTGGAGCTTTCTCGGAGCAAAAGATGGTAACGCACAAATTGTGGCCGATCCAACCAATGCTAACGGTATGAGATTGATTCAACTTCACCCAGAAAAACAAGTTGATGCTGATACTTTAGAAGTAACTCGTGAATTAGTACGTCTAGAAAAACTCCAAGCATCAGGCGTGAAACTATCTAAAGCAGAAGAAAAACTGCTAGCGCAAGTAAAAGCAGAAGTGGAAGGCGCTTACAATCAAGCTAAACTCGTTGTAAAAAAATATGGCGACTTAAAAAAGCAGTATAATGAGTCAGCTCCAGTCTTACGTGGAGCAGGAGTTGAATCAATTACAGCAGTGGCTGTGGCGAACTTCACTCCAGGAAATGAAGATGAAGAAAAAGCAAAAGCTGCTTTAACCGCTTTCTTTAAAGCGGTGGCATCTATTGAGCGCGTAGAAGCGATTCTTGGTTACTACGGTGACCAAATTAAGTTCTACTACAATAAAGATTTCAACCCGCGTTTAATCGTTGGAGATAACTATGCTGACGTAACGGAAAAAGCTTATGGTAACAACAACGTTATCGGACCTGATTCTTCCCACGGAACTCACGTTTCAGGAATTATCGCAGCTAACCGTAACAACAATCTTGGTATTAAAGGTGTCGCGACTAACGTTAAGATCATGGCGATTCGTTGTGTTCCGAACGGTGATGAGCGCGATAAAGACGTAGCGAACTCAATTCGTTATGCCGTAGATAACGGCGCTAAAATCATCAACATGTCTTTTGGTAAGAGTTATTCTCCTTACAAAAAAGCAGCAGTGGATGAAGCAGTTAAATATGCAGCGAAAAAAGGTGTTTTACTAGTTCACGCAGCTGGTAACTCAAACCAAGATAACAATACCGCAGCTAACTTCCCTAACCGCCGCCTTGGAAAAAACATCCTAGGGAAAACGATTGAAGCGAACAACTGGTTAGAGATCGGTGCAAGTTCATTCAAAAAAGGCGTAGATCTTCCAGCTGAGTTCTCAAACTATGGTTCTAAATCAGTTGACTTATTTGCTCCAGGAGTAGACATCCTTTCTTCAACTCCGGACAACACTTACGATACTTATTCAGGAACTTCGATGGCATCTCCGACCGCAGCAGGTGTAGCGGCTCTCCTTCTTTCACAAGATGCGACAATGAAAGCGAAAGACTTAAAGCAATTGATTGTGGAGACCTCTCGTAAACATAAAGATCTTGAGGTAAAATTACCGGGTGACGAAAAACTCGTGAAGTTTGGAACTTTATCCATCCACGGGTCTATCGCGGATGTGTTAGAGGCGAGCAAGGCCATCCACTAAGAGGACCATTGGCAGAAGTAAAAAAACAGACCAAATATGTTTCCAAATATCCTAACAGCGAGGGAAAAATTGAATGGACCCTCGCTGAGGATCATACCTGGCAAACACTCATTCTCAGACAAAATGAAATAGTAAAAAATCGGGCCAGTGATGAATTCATCACTGGCCTTGATATGATCGACTTTTCTATGAATTCAGTTCCTCAACATAAAATCTTAAATGAAAGATTGGGTGACTTAACGGGATGGGCGGTAGAACCTGTAGCCGCACTCATTCCGGCGAACGAGTTTTTCACATTACTCGCTAACAAAAAATTTCCTGCAGCCAGCTTCATTCGTATTCCGGAAGAATTAGACTACATCCAAGAACCGGACATTTTCCATGAATTTTACGGTCACGTTCCTTTACTCACCAATAAACACTATGCTGATTTTATGGAGCAATTTGGAAAATTAGCCCTTACCGTTGATCCAGGCTGGCGACGAAGACTATTTCGTTTGTTCTGGTTCACCATCGAGTTTGGTTTAGTCAAAACCACTAAAGGCGTGCGCGCTTACGGCGGGGGAATGCTGTCCTCTGTCAGTGAAACAGTTTATTCTGTGGAATCCAATATCCCGAAGCGCGTTCCTTTTAATGCCCTTGAGTGTCTACGCACTCCTTACCGCATCGATATCATGCAACCACAATATTTCGTGTTGGAAAAATTTGAGGATCTCTACACCATTTTTGATCAAGACATCAAGGCCCTAATGAAACAGGCCAAAGCCATGGGCGATCACCCACCACTCTTCGAAGTCGTAGGCGAAGAATTATAGTTTCACATATTTTTTGAAAAAATTTAATACTGCCAATTGCACGTCAAATGTAGGATCCGCATTTGTATAATGAAATTCGTGTTCCAAATTAACTTCCGTCGCCCTCTTTTCCAGAATTCTAGCGTGATGAGGCCCATGCATGAATTGATCACCATCCTGAATGTCTTCGACTTTGATATCTGGATGACGATTCCAGATAAAAAGAGGAGCGTCATCTGCGCTCATATTGTTCACAGAATCTAAATCATCTCGAATTTTTTTCCCGTCATCAGTTAATAAATCATCAAAATTTTCCAAATGGTAACGAGACCAGACTTGTTTGCCTAAAAACTTTCTCGTTTGTTCTTCACCAAAATAGTCAAACCAGTCAATAAAGTCATAACCAGCTTGAGCTGACAAATGAGCCGCCGCTAACAAACGACTGGATTCACGCTTCAGGGGATTTTCGTTCATACTATCGGCGATATCATCGTGAGTTGCCAACCAAAGACTGGCCGATCCCCCAGCACTAAAACCCATGGACATAATTTTCTTTTTATCGATATTGAATTCTTTATGATGAAAGCGCATAAACTGAACAAAGCCTGCCATATCTTCGCGCATGATATTTTGTAGGCTGGTGTGTTTTAAATAACGGTAGTTAATGGCCGCAAAGGCATAACCCATTTTTAAATAGGCTTTAATAATTCGTTCATCATTTTTAATATCGTCTTTTGATCCCATGACAAAACCACCACCGTGAATAAAAATCACTAGTGGTGTTGGTTTACGTGACTTAGGCAACCATAAATCAAAAATTTGACGTTCGTGCTCGCCATAATGAGCATTAACAGAATGAGGAATAAGGTTAACTTGTTCTTCAGCAAAAAGAAGAGATGAAAATAATAGCAGAAAGACAAAAATGGGTTTCATTTAAGCTCCTATCATGGCAATTTGTAGATCATATTATAAAGAAAAATAGAGGCGTTTTGCGGGAAAAATTCTCTTATCCTTAGGGAAAACCAGGCTCCCCCCATGTGTTTTCAGAAAGTTAGCTCACTGGAATATTACAGTGAGCTAACTTATATCGCTGTAACAAATCTTTCTTTTTTACAAACGGCTTTGAAGCTAACCGGTTTATTACTAGTTTCACTTTCAAATTTAGCTACTAATTGAACTCTTTCGCTTGCCGTTTCTTTGCGTTCAATCTCAATGAGCTTATATCCCATAGCAATTAAAGCTTGAGGTGTTCTCGCACTAACAAGTGATCTTTCACAGTCATTACCTTTTACTAAAAGATTAAAAGCTTGCTCATCTTTCAGAATTTCTTGGGCCAAAACTGGTCCAGAAGAAATAACCGCGAACATTAAGGCATACATTACATTTTTCATTTGAAACTCCTTTGTTAAATTTAAAGCTATTTAGCTGTTGAAACAAATTTAACCGCAACGAGTCTCCAGTAGCAGAAAAAATTATCTAAAAATATGCGCTTAAATTGTTCAATCAACAAGACCTCTTTCGTTGCATAGTAGTCATCTGTTCTCTATAATAGATCTATGTCTACTAACTTAAATCGCGGTCTTAAACTGAACCACGCCATATCAATTGTGGTGGGTACTATTATTGGAACCGGTGTCTTTTTAAAAACGGCTACCATGGCCCAACTATTAGGCTCACAAAGTCTCGTCATGACTGCTTGGATTGTAGGTGGATTACTATCTCTCACAGGCGCCTTGGCCTACGCTGAGTTAGGTTCCATTTTTCCAGAAGCTGGTGGTGAATACGCTTATCTTAAACACGGCTACGGCAATCTTCCTGCGTTTCTTTTTGGCTGGATGAGATTTTGGATCGGCTCTCCTGGTTCCATTGCCGCTTATGCAGTAGGGGCCACTACCTTTTTAAGCAGCAGCTATGATTTAAGTTTCTTAGGTGGAAAAAACAAAACTGCCGTCATTCTCATCCTTCTCTTTTCCCTCATTAATTCGTTCTCCGTTGCGATTTCAGGACGAGTGCAAAGTTTCTTAACTTTTTTGAAATTTCTAATGCTGATTGGTTTAAGTGCAGGTGTCTTTTTTCTCTCTCCTTCAGTTATGACGGAAGCACCAAGTGCACCAACCACCGTGGGTTTCAGCGCTTTTGGTATGGCCCTCCTTGCGAGTCTTTGGGCCTATGATGGTTGGAACAACCTTCCCATGGTGGCAGGTGAAATTGAAAACCCGAAAAGAAATATCCCTTACAGTTTGATCGGTGGATTGATTGTCATCATCGTGATTTATCTCTTGGTGAACTTTTCTTATTTTCAAGCTCTACCTTTAAGCGAAATTCAAAACTCGAATTCAAAACTTTATCCTGATGCTCTTCCAGTCGGAACGAAAGCCGCCCTTACTTTCCTGGGAAACAATGGATTAATCATTCTGACTTTCTGTTTTATTTTATCTGCATTGGGTGCCATGAATGGATCGATATTAACTGGCGCTCGTGTTCCTTATGCCATGGCCAAAGATGGCCTGTTCTTCTCTACGCTTGCCCGCTTGCATGCAAAAACGGCTGTGCCTGTAGTTTCGATTTTAGTACAAGCGGTAGTCGCAAGTTTGCTCGCTCTCTCAGGAACCTTTGATCAACTTACAGATTATGTCGTTTTTGCCTCGTGGATTTTTTATGCTCTAGTGACAGGGCTCTTGTTTAAACTAAGAAAAGAAAAACAGACGAGCACTTATCAAGCTCCCCTTTTTCCTGTACTTCCTATCGTGTTTATTTTGGTCTCGATACTCTTACTGATAAATACTTTAGTGAATAGTCCAAAAGAATCACTAATTGGGTTAGGAATTATTCTAGCGGGACTACCTTGTTATTTTTATTTTAAGAAAACTAGTCTTTCAGCTTAATTATACGTTTAATAGGACGAAGATTGAGTGCCATCAATTCGATTTCCCCTTTCTTCTTAAATTCTTTGCCTAGAATCGGATTTCCATCAATGGTATACCAGGATTTAAAAGTAACTTTTTCTTCTTCGGAAGAAAAAACTCCATCTGTACCCACAAACTTAATTAAAATTCCCTCTGTAGTGCCATTTAGAGTGATCAGGACTTTGGTTTCCACTTCCTTATAATCACTCAAATGACGAACTTTAAGCTTCACTGGAAACTCTTCGTTCATCTTCGCGGTAAAAGTTCCCTCGACATCGCAGTTCTCACTGAATTTATAATCAAACACTTTCGGTTGTTGCATGATCGCCATTTGCACCCAGTCCATCTTGGTTTTATCACAACCGGAAACCACAAAATGCTCTTTGCTTTTATAGGTCTTATCTTTGGAAATAATTTGCACTAGCTTCAGTGCACTTTGTGAAAGAGAGGTATTAGGCTTTTGAAAAAGCTTGGGGGTAACTTTATCGGTAGCGAAAGCTGTCAATGAAAGGATGAGACATAATAAATAAATCATTTCAGTATAATAGCTCATATTATAATAGAAAACCATTTTCATTTTTCATTTTAAAAGAAACTTTATTCGATCAATAGAGAGATTCTGTTAGAATAATCTAAAGGGGGTCTTTATGCAGATATTGTTCACCTATCTCCTCCTTCTTCTCTCACCTTGGGCCATGTCCAACACCGATCGAGCAGACAAGAAAGATAATAGTCCCACCTTCCTAAACTTAGAGAGGCATAAAAAAAACTATTTTATCTCAGGAGATCCAAACACTAAGGTTCAAGTAAGTTTTAAAATTCCCGTGGTTAAAAAATTTGATATTTACTTTGGCTATTCTCAACTTATGTTTTGGGAGTTGCTAGAACAATACTC
>JBEIOQ010000121.1:0-5947 GCA_040377495.1 Halobacteriovoraceae bacterium | reverse complement strand
TGAAAGCGCCGTTCCTCTGGTATCATGAAAATGCATAGCCATTTTTTTTAGGTTGAAGTTTCCTTTCATGGCCTGAATTAATTCCTGAACATCCTTAGGGTTAGCAACACCAATCGTGTCACCTATTGATATCTCGTCTACTCCCATTTTTTCAAAACGTTCAATGACTTTTAGAGTTTGAGTGGGTTTGATTTCACCTTCATAGGGACAACCAAAGGCCATCGAAATGTAAGCACGAATTTTTTTCCCTTCAGAACGAGCAAGCTTTGCGATGGGATCCATCTTTTCAAAAGATTCATCCACTGTCGCATTAATATTTTTCATATTGAAAGTGTTTGAAGTCGCCGAAAAAAGAGCGATGTAATCCACTCCTAAATCTCTCGCTGTCTCATATCCTTTCATATTAGGAACCAAACATGGCAGATCAACATTTTTTCCAAGAAGATCAGCTTTTACTAAAGGAAACAAGGTAACAGCATCATGCATTTGAGGAATTTTTTCAGCACGAACAAAACCTGTCACTTCGATAGTACGAAGTCCTGCCTCGTAAAGCTTCTTAATGAATTCACGCTTAACATCAGTTGAAAGAGCAGTCTTTTCATTTTGAAGACCATCACGAGGTCCTACTTCAACGATTTTTACTTCTGCTCCAAGTTTTGCAAACATATTAGTTTCCGATTTCCACTAAAGTGACACCGCCTAAAACCATGTCCCCTTCTTTAAAGAGAACTTTTTTTACCACTCCGTCACTGCTGGCCTTAATCGTGTGTTCCATTTTCATGGCTTCAAGAATCATGAGCCCATCGCCCTTTTTCACTTTATCCCCATTCTTCACCATAACTTTGAATACCTTTCCAGGCATAGGTGAAACTGGGCCAGCACTGTGATCGAGAGCTTTAGCTTTATTTTTAGGGATTTCAAAAACAGCTTCAAGATTTCCAGCGAAGACTTGGCTTTGAGAGTACATACTCGCCGTTTCACCCTTAAAGTTAACAGAGTTCAAGCTTAAAATAATTTGATCTTCCAAATTTCCTTTTTTATCAAAAAGAAATTTCTGTCCTTCTAACATAATCTCAATATGCGTCGGTGTTTGATTGGCTTCAAATTCAGTCATCAATCCGTTAAGTAGAATTTTTCTTTTCATTAGACGTTCCTAAATTCTTTAATAGAGTTCCAGACATTATAGCTGGCACTTTCAGTTTTTCCTGAACCAACTGAAGACACTTTATTTTCTAGTCCGACAAAAACTGCCAGAAGCTTAGCTTTATCTTCAACGGTTAAAACTTTTGGTTCCAAATCTTTGGCATGCACTTTGACAAAACTAGTATAGGTCTCACCCGCATGAAATGATTTATGCGCTAGAATGCGTTTTAAGTAATCACGGTTGGTTTTTAAACCTTTATAAGTAATCTCATCCAAAGCTTTCAACATTTTACTAATTGCTTCAGTACGAGTCTCAGACCAAACAATCAGTTTCGCAAGCATGGGATCGTAGTTTACTGTCACTTCAGTATTAGGCGCAAAGCCAGTATCCAAACGAACATTCTTCATGGATGTTTTACCTATTCCTTGAATCGTCCCAATGGTAGGCATAAAACCTTGGTCTGGATCTTCAGCATAGATACGCACTTCAATCGAATGCCCTTTCTGTTTAATGTCCTCTTGTCTAATATTAAGTTTTTCACCCGAAGCCACCAGAATTTGCAGTTTCACCAAATCAAAACCTGTCACCATTTCAGTAATAGGATGCTCAACTTGCAAGCGTGTATTCATTTCTAAGAAGAAAAATTTTCCTTTCTCAAAAATGAATTCCATGGTCCCAGCACCAGAATAATTCATAAACTTGGTGATTTTCACGGCTGCTTCACAGATCTCTTTTCGAGTTTTATCGTCTAAAGCAATCGAAGGACTTTCTTCAATCACTTTTTGATAACGTCTCTGAATGGAGCATTCTCGTTCAAAGAAATGGAGATGATTACCATGGTTATCGCTCATCATTTGCACTTCAATGTGGCGTGGTTCAGTTAAATATTTTTCCAAAAGTACTTTATCATCACCAAAAGACTTAAGACCTTCGCGTTTTGCGGCGTCTAAGTTTTCAATAAACTCTGATTCTTTTTCAACAATTCTCATCCCTTTACCACCACCACCGGCAGAGGCTTTAATCAGGACTGGATATCCAATCTTATTCGCTTCATTTTGTAGGAAAGCAGCATCTTGATTATCCCCATGGTATCCAGGAATCATCGGCACACCGATTTTTTCCACGACTTTTTTAGATCCAATTTTATCCCCCATCATTTCGATGGAGTCTGGTCTAGGCCCAATGAAGGCAATACCTGCCTCAGTGACCATTTTAGAGAATGTTGTATTTTCAGAAAGAAATCCATACCCAGGATGAACTCCATTGGCCCCGGACTTCTTTGCGATCTCAAGAATTTTTTCTTTATTTAAATAGGTATCTGTAATCGTCCCTTCCCCTAACGAGTAAGACTCATCCGAAAGGTATGCATGGGGAAGATGCTTATCGGATTCGGAAAAAATAGTAACTGTTTTAATTCCCATTTCTTTACAGGTCGAAATCACTCTGAGAGCAATTTCCGCACGATTGGCGATTAAGATTTTAGTAATCTTCATTATTTCATCCAATTGGCTTTGCGTTTTTCCAGCATAGAGGTCATACCCTCTTGCCCTTCGCTGCCTGTTCTAATTTTTGCAATAGTTTTACATGTGTATTCTTGAACGGCTTTGCTTAATCCCATTTCTTTATTTTTAAAAACAAGATCTTTCGCAACCACGGCAGCTTGAGGTCCTGCCATCAGAAAACTTTTAATTACTTTATCTGTCGCTTCGTTTAATTCTTCTGCTTTCACCACTTCGTGAACTAATCCCATCATCATCGCTTTTGATGCAGAAAATCTTTCCCCTGACATAAAATACGCACGAGCATGAGTTTCACTCATCTTGGCGAGCACAAATGGTGAAATAACCGCTGGAACTAAACCAAGACGGACTTCAGTTAATCCCAGCATCGCTGTTTCTGCAGCGATTACATAATCACAACAACTGACTAAACCAACTCCACCGCCAAGGGCAGAACCGTTAAGTTTAGCAATCACTGGTTTCTTAAAACTATTAAGTGTCCAAAACATATTCGAAAGTTTCAGCGAGTCTTGATAATTTTCAGACTCTGAATAATCTTTCATTTTCTTCATCCAGTTCAGATCAGCGCCGGCACAAAAAGATTGTCCTTCACCAGTCAAAACCAAGAGACGAACTTTTTCATTTTTATCCAGATCTTTTACTGTCGTGGTGATTTTTTCAATCAGCTCATCATTGAATGCATTATGTAGCTCTGGACGATCCAAAGTTAGATAAGCGACACCTTTTTCATCAACATGATGTTTAAGCATATTACATCCTAAAGACACCAAACTTGGTGTCTTCGATTTCTGGATTCAAACTTGCTGACAAGGCCATACCAAGAATATCTCTGGTTTGAGTTGGATCAATCACACCATCATCCCATAGTCTTGCGGTTGAATAGTAGCATGAGCCCTCTGTTTCATATTTATCCAGAATTGGTTGTTTGAAATCTTTGACTTCTTTATCTGACATCAATGGCTTACCACTAACTTTTAATCCATCTTGTTTTACGGTAGCAAGAACATTGGCAGCTTGCTCACCACCCATCACAGATATTTTTGAGTTTGGCCACATCCACATGAAGCGTGGAGAATAAGCACGTCCACACATACCGTAGTTACCGGCTCCGAAAGATCCACCAATAACGACAGTGAACTTAGGAACCTTAACGGTCGAAACGGCCGTCACCATCTTCGCGCCATTTTTGGCGATTCCTTCGTTCTCGTACTTTTTCCCCACCATAAAACCGGTGATATTTTGTAGGAACAACAAAGGTATTTTTCTCTGGCCACATAGTTCAATGAAGTGAGCCCCTTTAAGAGCGGACTCAGAAAAAAGAATTCCGTTGTTAGCAACAATTCCTACTTTCATGCCGTGAATGTTAGCAAAGCCACAAACTAAAGTTGTTCCATAGTTAGCTTTGAACTCTTGAAATTGAGATCCGTCCACTAAACGAGCGATGATTTCGCGAACATCATAAGGAATGCGTGTGTCTTTGGAAACTATCCCGTAGATTTCATCCATCGAATATGCGGGAGCTTCAACTTTCGTTGTGATATTTTTCTGTCCCAGTACTACGCCTTTAGGACGAAATTTTAAATTTTCAACAATGTTACGAGCAATATTGAAAGCTTCTTCTTCATCATTAGCAAAGTGATCCGAAACACCAGAGATACTGGTATGGACTTTTGCTCCACCAAGTTCTTCTGCTGAAACTTCTTCACCAGTAGCTGCTTTCACTAGCGGAGGTCCACCAAGAAAAATAGTTCCATTATCTTTTACAATGATGGATTCATCAGACATTGCAGGAACGTAAGCTCCACCAGCAGTACATGATCCACAGACTACTGCTATTTGTGGAATACCTTTTGCCGACATGTTGGCCTGATTATAAAATATTCTTCCGAAGTGCTCTTTATCGGGGAACACTTCATCTTGCATAGGTAGAAAAGCACCACCTGAGTCAACGATATAGATACAAGGTAATTGGTTTTCCAATGCGACTTCTTGCGCTCTTAAATGTTTTTTTACAGTGAGTGGGAAATAGGTTCCACCCTTCACTGTTGCATCGTTGGCAACGAACATACATTCAACTCCGTGAACGACGCCGATACCGGTAACAACTCCAGCTCCTGGAACTTCTTCTTTATAAACTGCTTCTGCAGCCAGAGGACTTAATTCAAGAAAAGGTGAACCTGGATCAAGAATCTTTTCGATCCGTTCACGCGCTAGCATTTTGTTTCTTGCTTTGTGTTTTTTAACGGAAGATTCATCACCACCCATTTTTACTTTTTCAAGTTTGCTTTTAAGGGATGTTGCGAGTTCTTTGTTATAAGAATAATTCGCTTGATAAAGCTCACTGTTTTTATCGATACTAGTTGATAGTAAATCCATAAACTCTCACTGTGGTTAGTTTTTATTAAATTTTAAGAACTTAAGTATGATGTGACAATGTTTTGAGTGTAAATATGATGAGTTCAAAGATTTTTGAGAAAGAATCGGTCCTATTTGGGAATAAACTGACTGATCTTAAGCTGGAAATTAAAAGTTCAATGTATTTGAACCTCGCTTGGAAGCTTTTTTGGGAGCACAGCGGGCTTTTTATCCCGTTTACGATTCTGTTTGGGGTGATTTGTTTGGGTTTGTCATTCATTCCTGTGATTGGACAAATTTTCGTAGGGGCAATTTATCCTTTGATGGCGGCGGGTTATTTTGTGGTGTCATTGAAGATTATTCGTGGTGAGAAAGTTGTCATGAGTGATTTTTTTAAGGCATTAGAATTGTGGTATCCACTGACGATTAGTGGATTGATTGGTGGGATTTTAACGGCGCTAGGATGTCTAGCTTTGGTGCTTCCTGGGATTTATTTGTATTTTGCGTATCTTTTTAGTGTGCAGATGATTGTGGATGAACATGTTGGAGCTTGGCAGTCACTGGAGGCCAGCAGAAAAATCATCACGAAGATGTTTGTCGCTTTTACTCTTTTTACTCTTTTTAGTTATCTCATAGTGATGGCTGGGATTTTGGCTTTAGGAATTGGAGCTCTGGTTTCGTTTCCAATGTATTTTATCATGCACGCCATTGCTTATGACGACATCAAAAAACAAATTCAACATCAAATCTAGTAGTAAAGTTTTGGAGAAATAAAAAACCCACTCAATGAGTGGGTTTTCTTTAAAAAATGAAGGGTGCATCTTGCTAATCTGACACCAAGTCGCCCTGGCACTACCATCGCCGCAAGTGAGCTTAACTTCTGAGTTCGGAATGGGATCAGGTGTTTCCTCACCGCTATCGATACACC
>JBEIOQ010000107.1:0-8495 GCA_040377495.1 Halobacteriovoraceae bacterium | reverse complement strand
TGCAATTTTAAATACTCAAAACTTAGGCCGTTCAAACAAAGAGAAAGCTGATTTAATTGATGCTTTTAACTCACGTGAAGTCATCAATCAGGATAACTTTAACCGCAATATGTTGGCGGAGAAAACTACCAGTCAGTCGAAGTATAACAACTTAAAAGATACATTTACAGCTACAGTGACCAACCTCTCAGATAAGAACCAACGTGAAGTAGAAGATATACGAACACGTGAAGGCCAGGAAAGAACGAGATTACTACAAGAGTCGCGTGTTCAAACCAATGAGATGGTAGGTCAGATTCGCAAAGATAGTTTGAATAAAATTAATAAAACGAGCACTGATTATGAAAGACGTTTAGAAGAAGCGCAAATGAAGATGAGCGAAATGCAGCGTTTTTATGAAGATAAGATAGCGCAGGTTCGTCAGGACGCAATCAACTCAATGGATAAACAGTCTTATATCCACACCCAACAACGTAAGCAAGATGCTGAAGACATGAAAAATCAGATGGGTGTACGTGAAGATGAGTTAAACAAAACGATTGAAGACTGGCGTAATCGTTATAATCGTGACCTAAATACTATTAGCTTTGATTATGAAAGAAAGATGAAAGGCTTAATGAGCGATTATGAGAATAAAATTGGCCGTTTGATGACGGATCAAGATAAAGAAAAAGCTCGTATGACCAATGAAATGGGACGCGAAATTGAGCGCAATAAGATTGCTTATGATACCGAGAAATCTCGAATTGTTCAGCAGTATGAAAACGCTATTTCGAAGTTAAAAGAAGCTGGAGAAGCAAAAAACCAAGCGGTAGAGCAGTATAAGAAGCAAGTTGAAACTAAAAATATGAAAGCTTAATAGCTCTAAAAGTGTTCCATGAGAAAAGTTAAAATCGTTGCTACATTGGGACCAGCCAGCCAGACGGTCGAAAAAATTTCAGAATTGATTTCTGCGGGGATGAACGTTGTTCGTGTAAACATGAGCCATGGTACTTATGAAGGCCATGCGCAAGTCATACAAAACGTCCGCACTGCTTCTAAAAAAGTAGGCATTGAAGTTGGAATTCTCCTTGATCTTCAGGGACCTAAAATTCGTGTGGATAAATTACCTCAAAATCTTATTTTAAAAGCGGATGAAATCTGGGCCTTAGGTGCGACGAAACACAAAGATTTGAACCCAGCCTTTAAAGATCTCTATATTCCTACTGTTTATGAAAAGCTTGTCGATGACGCTAAAGTTGGTGCCAGAATTCTTTTTGATGATGGTCTCTTAGAAGCTGTTGTGACGGAAAAACACGAACATTATATCAATATAAAAGTAATTATAGGTGGAGAGTTAAAAAGTAATAAAGGAATCAACCTTCCCGATATTAATGTTTCAGCTCCCAGTTTTACAACCAAAGATAAAGAGGACCTTCTGTTTGGATTACAGCAAGGGATTGACTTTGTTGCTCTAAGTTTCGTGCGTAGAAAAGAAGATATTCTGGAAGTGAAATATCTTCTGCATGAATTGAAAAAAAATGTCCCAATTATTGCAAAGATAGAAAAACCTGAAGCTATCACTAATATGGTTTCCATTGTCCATGTAGCGGATGCGATTATGATTGCCCGAGGTGACATGGGAGTAGAATTAGGAAACCACTTAGTACCAGCAGTACAGAAGAAACTTATTTCGGTTTGTAATGCGACTGGGACACCGGTGATTACCGCGACACAGATGTTAGAGAGTATGATCACAAATTCTCGTCCTACACGTGCGGAAGCCAGTGATGTGGCCAATGCTGTTTGGGATGGAACAGATGCGGTTATGCTTTCAGCTGAAACAGCGTCTGGAAAATATCCTTTAGAATCGATTCAGATGATGAATAGTATTATTCTAGAAGCAGAAAAAACGCCAAGAGAAAGGGCCTTACTACGTAATATGAATCTCACTAGTTTAACTGCAAGTTTACAAGTCGCAGCTTCTCTTATCGCAGAGAAAACGAATGCCCGCTGGATTATCTCCGTGACGGAAACAGGCGACTCTTGTCTTCGTATGACGAAATTTCGTCCTAAAACACCGGTGCTGGGAGTAAGTCCAAGCTTAGACGTGATCCGCAAGCTTTGTCTTTATTGGGGAATCACGCCTTATTATGTTGATTCAGTTCACGGAGAAGATATTGCTCTTTTAGAGAAAAAAGTAATCGATAATCTTAAACATGATAAGAAACTAGTGAATGGCGATAAAATAGTAATCACTCGCGGTGATGGAAAGTATTTTCATCATGGAATGACTCATACTGTTCGTGTCGAAATTATTAAAAATGTTCCTAATGTGACAGATGTTAATACTGACCAAGATTCGGTTCAGGAAGCGACATTTGAAAGAGGAAAAATTCTGCTCGATACAGCTCTCTGTGCTTCTTGCCAAAAATGTATCGAAGTTTGTCCTCATGACATTTGGGAAATGACCCCAGATGAATCCCGCGAAACACGTATCAATGTTTCCCGGGCTTCACGTTGTGCTTTTGATATGCAATGTGTGGAAGTTTGTCCAACAGGGGCGATTGATATTCTACCGAAGCTCTAGTCATGAGTCTGTCTTTCCTTGATGATTCTGAATATTTAAAAAAATTAAAAATTATTGATTGGGGATATACTGAAGATTTAAATGCTGCCAGTTTTCCTCAGTTTCAGGCATGGCTAAATCGTCATGATGAAGGGATTCTTCACTACTTAACTGGTGAGAGAGCAGAGAAGAGACAGTCTTTACAAAACTATTGGCCCTCCTGCCAAAGTGCTTTGAGTTTTTGCTTTTCTTATATTGAGGCTAAAAAATTTCTTGAAGTTAATAATCCAGATTTAAAAATTGCAGCCTATGTTCATGGCTTTCAGGGGCTGGATTACCATTTGGTCTTGCGAGACTATCTTAATGAAATAGCCAAAAAACTTCGTGAGTCTTATCCGGAAATGGAAATCAAATTAAGCTTAGATACTCAGCCTATTTTAGAGAGAGATCTGGCTTTTAGAGTGGGGTTAGGTTGGGTAGGAAAAAACTCCATGCTTATTTCCAGAACCCAAGGTAGTTTTTTTATTCTTGGAAGTTTGCTCCTTTCGCAAAAACTTCCGCTACAGGTGAAGATACAAGAAACAGATCACTGTGGGACTTGCCGTGCTTGTATTGAAGTTTGTCCAACCGAAGCTATCGATGAAGAGAACAGAACAATTATTGCCAATAAATGTATTTCGACTTTTACTATTGAACAATTTAAGGAAACAGAACCACCACTAGGTTATGAAAAGGGAACCGGTGAAATTTTTGGTTGTGACTTATGCCAGGACGTTTGTCCTTGGAATAAGAAGATTTTGCAGACGAGCGTCGCCGATCGATCCATTGAGCACTCAAAGATCCATACATTTTTTGGACGACCTACAGACGTAATTCTGTCGTCGTTAGAAGAACTCTCTAACAATCAGTTTAGACAATTTTTTAAGAACACTCCACTGGAACGCACTGGCCGTATAGGTTTATTGAAAAATCTCAAGGCCTACTTAAAAGCGTTTAGTGCAAAATAAGCGCGGGATTACCGTAATCCCAAAGGAGTGAACTTTCTTCCTTTACGCTAGCTGGATCGCGTCCTGCGTCTGTTCCAGTCATGAAGGGCGTAAGGTTGAAAAGGATGCCTGCGATAAGAAGAATAATTGTAGTTTTTTTCATCATGAAAAACACCTCGTACAGAGTAGAATATCACCGCTTCGGGGCATAATCAATAGAAGGTTGATCTTGCCCCCACAAAAAGCATTCCACTCAAGTACTAGGCTCCCGCCACGCTGATATTTTCAAACCTTATGAGTGGTGAAAAGAAAGTGTGGTCATTATTTGGATGAATAATATTCCCCATTCCTTTGATATTTTTAATCAGATCAAAGAAATTTCCGGAGATAGTAATTCCTTTAAAGCCTTCTTTTTCTTTGCCGTCTTCAAAAACTGCACCATAGGCAGCAAGTGAAAACTGTCCTGAAATTGCGTTTGTTCCCGAATGAATTCCTTCAATACCGTAAATCTTTAAATACTTTCCTTGCTGCAATTGAGATTCGTTGGTTGAGCCCGTACCAATTACTAATTGTTCCAGCGAAACACCTAAATGACCTCGCGGTGAACGGGATGCGTGAGCGGTAGTCGTGGTTTTAAAATGTTTAGCGGTGACGGTGTTGTGATAAAATGTTTTTAATTCGCCGTTATAAATCAGGGTAACGTCTTTTTTGATTAGTCCTTCGCTGTCAAAGAGAGAATAATTAAAACCATCTGCATATTGAGGACAATCCGTTAGTGTAAATTCGGGATGGGCTATAGACTGTCCTACCATATCTTTAAAACGGCTGACACCATCTTTAGCTGCTTTACCGGAAAGAACACCTAAAAAAGCTCCCAGAAAACTTTGCAAAACATCGGTATCAAAAACGATATCATATTTCCCTGTGGCCACTGGAGTGGCATCTAACAGAAGTGAAGCTTTTTTAAGACATTGTTTGAGCACCCATTCAGTTTTTAGTTCTTTAAAAACTCTGGCACTGGCTCCTTCGTAGTACATACTTTGTTTTCCGTCATTCGCAAGAAGGGCAGACGTGTAACAGCCAAATGTTTTGGAGCGTTCATAAGTGGTTAATCCTGAGCTGTTGCCATAGTAACGATGAGATTCACCTTCACTGAAACCATTATAAGGTGTGCTTTGAGCACGCTTATCACCTTTAAGGATTCCTTCTTCCAGGTAGAGGGCGAGTTTAATTTTTTCCTGAATGCTTGTGTTATCCTCTTGATACGTTTTTTTGTTATCGTCATTAATATCTTTGACGATACCAATAATCGTTTGATCAGGATCTGCGGCTGAGCTTTCTGACGTAGTAATAGCACTATCAATCATTTTGGTAATAGAGTCGTCACTAAGATCTTCGGAGTAACTAATTCCAATCTTATCATCTTTAATAATTCGAACACCCATGACATGAGAGCTAGAAACAACGTACTTGTCGATAGCTCCCTTCTGACTAGAGATGGAAAGAGATTTTCCAGTGTCTAAAATGACATCAAAGCCATCTAAGAATTTTGAATCACAAATATTGAGCGCTTTTTCTAAAACATCTTTCACGCGGCACCTCCCACTAGAATTTCATCCACTTTGAGAGCAGCTTGTCCTACCGAAGCCGGAATTGATCCACTGACACTTCCGCACATACCAGCCGAAATTTCAAAATTATTTCCTACCATGGAGATTTTTGTCAATGTATCAGGACCAGTCCCAATGAGAGTTGCTCCTTTGACTGCTTTATCGATCTTGCCATTTTTAATAATATAACCTTCTTCTACGGAGAAATTGAATTCCCCTGTTCCTGGCTTCACTGATCCACCCCCCATAGACTTGGCATAAATACCATAATCAATGGAAGCAATCAGTTCTTGTAAGCTGTGTTTACCCGGTTCAATAAAAGTATTTCGCATACGAGAAGCAGGGGCAAATTTGTAACTTTGTTTTCGTCCTGAACCGGTACGCTTAAAGCCCGTTTTTAATTCTCCTAGACGATCCACCATGAAACTGGTGAGCATACCATCTTTAATAAGTTGGGTTCGCTGTGAGGGCATCCCTTCATCATCGATATTAATGGAGCCCCAAGCATTAGCAATGGTTCCATCATCAACAGCGTTCACCGCCGAGTGAGCTATCTTTTCTCCCATTTTGTCCCAGAACACTGAAGCTTTTTTCTCAACAGAAGTTGTTTCCAATAAATGGCCACAAGCTTCGTGGAAAATCACTCCGCCAAAACCATTATCGATAATAACGGGCATTTTACCAGCAGGACATGGGTCTGCATTTAAGGTCGTGATCGCTCTTTTGGCGACAATATCAGCGATAGAATCAGGAGAAAGATTTTTAGTTAATTCCCAACCACCGAATCCACCTGGTCCATGAAAAGCGGATGATTGTTTATTCCCATCGGTAGCAATGGCACTGGTTGCAATACGGGTATAATAACGAACATCTTGAGCATGTAGTCCATCGGAATTGAAAATTTCTACTGTTTGCATTCTTTCTAAACTATTGGCAATGACTTGAGATATCTTGTCCGAAACAGCACGAGATTTTAAATCAATATTTTTTAAGAATTGAATTTTCTCTTCCAGTTTAATCGCCTGATCTAATCCTCTGGTTACTTTTGAATGCAGTGGTGTTTTTATTAGGTTAAAATTATGGTTAAAGTTTTTGGGATTTTTTCGGTCTAGTTCGCATAAAAAATTGGTAATACGGATAAGTTCATCCAGTTCAGTCGTATTTGTGTAGCCATAAAGGGCCTTTTCTCCAAACACTACTCGAATGCCTAGTCCAAAATCGATTCCATCAGAAATCTGATCAATTTTTTGTGACTTATAACTCAAGGATAGTGATTGATTTTTTTCGATAAAGATATCGACGAAGTCTGCTCCATTTTCGAAGCCTTTTTGAATAACACTTTGAGCGATGGATTCTTTAAGCACGATGAACTCCTTTGCTAATCACAATTTCGCCTCTCTATTATAGTTCTTCTCTTGAAAAGTTTCCAAGACTCTTCTACAATTGCGCTAAGATACTTTTTCATCAGGAGTAAAAAATGAAATGGTTGGTTTTTATAAGTGTGTTTTGTGCGTTTCAAACTCGCGCAGATCATCATACGACTGCACCTAAAGTTGAAGCAACTCCGACAGGAGCTGATACTGTAGTGAATGAAGCTACTACTGAAGTGAAAAAAGCAGGTACTTTTGTTAAAGAAGGACTGAATAAGGCGGCAGGAAAAATCCAGAAGAAGTTACATAAGGAACCACCTCCTGCACCAAAATCGTCGACTTCAACCAAATAGTTATTTGCATTCTTTCGCCAGCTCTTTAATCTGAGTCCAGAGAAGACTTGCGACGGGTCCTCTTGGACGTAACTTGTCTCTTAAAAGAGCGATGTGTAGAGTCGTGGGGCCTGTTTCGGGAATATTAATCGGAATTAGTTTTTTACTCTTTAATTCTTGTTCAATTGTTTCTTCTGACAGACTTCCCCAACCAATTCCTTCTAAGATTAGTTGTTTTTTGAGGCCACCATCAGAAATAGTTAGTTGTTTCGCCCCACTTAACAGTCCTAATGAAATAGTTGGAGTATGTTTTGAAGTATCGCGCACAACAATTTGTGTGAAATTCTGTAAAAGTTCTTTGGTGATTTTTTGCTTATTTAAAAGTTCGCTACTTATCACTGGAATCATTTTTATTTTTGTGACGGGAATCGATTCAATGTTAGATAATGGAGAGAGAACGTGGGTGAGACATAGATCGACGTCTCCATCAATTAATCTTTCCATTGTACCACCTAGAACTTCAAATCTTAGGTCCAATCTCGTTTCAGGGTGATCTTTGAAAAATTTTTTTAAAATATTTAAGATTAAAGGAACTGGACTAATTGCATCGATACCAATGCGTACTATCGCTTCTTTTCCTTGTCCTAATTCACGTCCAAAATTATCTAATCTTCTAACTTCTTCTAAAATCTTTAAACTTTTTTCATGAAACAGTTTCCCTTCAAAAGTTAAGGTGGGACGGTACTGATCTCGTGAAAAAATTTTTATGCTATATTCAGACTCAAGGTTTTTGATTGAGACACTGACACTTGGTTGGGTTTTATTGAGGGCCTCCGCTGCTGCTTTGAAAGAGCCTGTTTTTACAATCATATCCAAGGTAATTAGTTGATCAATAGTCATGGCGCGCCATCCTTATTCCCGCATCTATATAAAATAAAACTATACTTATGATAAAAAGATAATAGTTTGTTTTTATACCCATGTCTACTATACTGAGTTCAATGTTTTAACTACAAGCCAAATGGAGGATTTATTTTATGAAACAGTTATTCGCCCTAGTATTATTCGCGTCTTTTTCAGTTCACGCAGCCCCAACATCTTATAACGTTGGTTCATCATCAAAAGTTGTATGGTTAGGTAAAAAAGTTGGTGGTGAGCACACAGGTAAGGTTAATGTAAAATCTGGCAGCTTAACTTTTGATAAAAAAGCACTTTCCAGCGGTGACATGGAAATTGATATGACTTCTATCACTTGCACGGATTTAACTGATCCTGAATACAACGGAAAACTGGTCGGCCACTTAAAGAGTGATGACTTTTTTTCTACTGATAAACACCCAACATCTACGCTTAAAATTAAAAGTGCAAAAAAAGCGAAGGGAAATACTTATGATGTTGTCGGAGATCTTACGATCAAAGGTATTACCAATGAAGTGGCTTTCAAAGCTGATGTCGTAGAGTCTGCTAAAGACGTTAATGTAAAAGCAAAATTAGTTTTTGATCGTACAAAATGGAAAATCGAATATAAGTCAGGAAAAATTTTCCAAAATTTGGGAGATAAATTAATCCATGGTGATGTAGAACTGAATGTTGACCTAACAGCTAAAAAATAATTATAGCTGATCTAAAAGCCGAGGAGTACTTATGAT
>JBEIOQ010000035.1:0-19571 GCA_040377495.1 Halobacteriovoraceae bacterium | reverse complement strand
GATCTTTATATTAATATTTCCCGTCTAAATACTTTGAGCGAAATTTTCGAACTACAATTACTCGAACTAGGCATCTTTGTTTTGGGAGCAACTTCTTTCTGGTTACTTTGGACGACTAAAATCAGAGAGACAAAAAATTATAAAATGTATGAAGATAAAATCCAAGCGGTGGAAAGTGATCGTGACCTATGGAAGGAAAAAAGTACTAAGTTTAATCAAGAGTTTCAAAACTACATTGAATCTCACTTTTTGAAATGGAATCTTACTGAGACGGAAAAAGATATTGGGATCTATCTATTAAAAGGACTGTCTTTTAAAGAAATCGCCGACCTGAGAGATGTTAGTGAAAAAACTATCCGTAATCAGGCACTTAATATTTATGGTAAATCAGGGCTGCACGGTCGTCACGAACTTGCAGCTTACTTTTTAGAAGAACTGCTTTAGTAATTCCAGGAAATTGTGCCGACAGATTTCTGATCCAGATACATAAAACCGACTTTGAATTCATGTTCAAAAATCCATTTATAAACCGGATGATTGTTTTTATGGTCAGCTGCGACTCTCACACCTTCGGATGCCATAAGTGCAAGGGCTGTAGACCCAATCACATCAGATAGATAGTGTTTATCTGTCTTAACTCGTTCAACAGAAGAAAGATAAGCTAGACCCGCGGGAACAAGAGCTGGCCATGGGCCATAGTATTGAAGCGTTTTAAACGTTAATACATTCCACCCTAATGTATGGCCAGAGGGAAAAGAAGATTCATATCGAAATGCAGTTTCCCAGACTGATAAATCATCCGGACTTGGTCGGGGATGAATAGGAACCAGACTGATAAACATACTTTCGGCCAAGGCCAAAGTTGTTGCCGCAGTTACTTCTTGAGAAAATTTAATCATTTTTTCGTCTTGATTGTAACGACCTAAGTAGTAGGTTGCCAAAGGAAGAATTGGTACATTCACCAATAATCCTGCATCTGAAGCCCATCCTTCAAAAGAGTGATCTTTTTGTCTGGAAAGATTTCTTGAATCATGTTTGTCAGTGGTGGAATAGGGAATTAAAAATGCTGTGGCGACCCCAAGAGTGATAAGAGCACTTGGTTCTTTAAATTGTAAATATGAACCTCTTACCATGTAGTCAAATGCTTCCTTGGTATCATCCCAAAGATTGTGTTGAAAGTTTTCATTTTTGGTTACATCAAGGTCTTTTGAGTCTGTAGGTTGCGCAAAAACGATGGATTGAAATAAAATTAAATTTAGTAAAAGCAAACATAGATAACGCATGATAATCAAAATGAACTCCAAATGATTACATTAAAAAGATGATACGATTTTATGTGATTTAATTAATTTATCAAAGGTCATTTGTCCTTTTTTGGGAATGGGATAAATGTCCTATATATGCATTCCAAGGACTTGGCCCATTTAATATATATATCCGATGGTTCCAGTTATGAGCCAATCTTTAAGATGTTCTACTTTGTTATTGGATATAACGTCGACGTATTCTGCGCGAAAATAGAATTTTTTATTCCAAAACTTTTGTAATGCTACGTAATAATTCCCGAAAAGATTATGATCACGGTGCCAAAGACGTGAGATTTCTGCTCCACTCTCAAGTTGAATTTCTTCCCAAAGTAAATGTTTGAAACCCAAGCCCGTGCTAATAAAATGAAGCACAACTTCAGAATAAAACTCTGGATAAAAACGATCTGATATATGCCAATTAAAGGCAAAACCACCAATATCTAAGTTATGTTGAAGTCTTCCATAAAAAGGATATTTTAGGCCATACCTTAGTGTATCTGAGTTTTCAAAACCATACGAGAAGCGCAGTTGATTTTTGTCAAATGAGGTCGTTTCTCCTCTTAAATCATAATTATGTCGAAAACCAAGACCAACAATATCCAGCGATTTAGAGTAACGATATTCTAAACCGACACCATAAATGTATTTGCGCGCATTACTATTTTCACTGGCTAAGCCACCATTGAAATAATACAGACCTTGTCTGAGTTCTTGTGCAAAAACTTTTGCTGAAAAGAGCGTGATAAAGAGAGAAAAGTAAGTTAAGGTTTTAAACATAATAATTTACTGTAGCGAATTTTAATTAGATGACCAAGTTTTTTCTTTTTTGCTTTTTGATTCTTTTTTCATTTTCAACTTTCGCATCTTCATGTGAAAAAAATGGAACTTGTAAAAAAAGATTTTCTTTTCAAGGTGATCCAATTGATTTTGAAAGAGAGTCTTCACGTGCTCATATTTCCACTTTTTTGGTCTTAAATTTTGCCGCCAATCGGTTACTGGAAACTACCTTGGTGACGGATTATTTGGGACGCTCTCTTACCAAAACAGAACGCATTTTCTATTCTACAACCGCGATGTTTTTAGGTGGTTTAATTAAGGAAGTAGGTTACGATCCTGATGGTATTTCAACTTCCGATTTGGTGAACAATACGATTGGTTTAGGTCTCTCTGTCAGTCTCGAATTGACTGCCTTTTAGCTAAGTATTGAGGATTACGAACTGTCAATTTTTGCTCGCCATTTTCTCTCTGTTTGAAACATTCATTTTCCTCTTATGCGCCTTGCGTCTATTTCTCATTTCATTGTTCACAAAGAAAATTTTAGTGTATTTTTTGGGGGCTTTTTGGGCTTAGTTTACGACTGAAAATGGGGACTTTTATGAACCTGCATGAAGTGATGATGAAGAAAGTTTTTGCTTTGGCAGAAAAGGGACTTGGAACTGTTAGTCCTAATCCACTCGTCGGAGCTCTGATTGTTCGTGATGGAATTATTCTGGGTGAAGGTTTTCATCAAAAACCCGGTATGCCTCACGCCGAAGTAGAAGCATTCATGGATGCGAAAAGAAAAGGACATGAAGTTGAAGGTGCCACTCTTTACTGCAACCTTGAACCTTGTTCCCATACCAATAAAAAAACTCCTCCCTGTGCTCCCGAAGTTATCCAATCAAAAATCAAAACAGTGGTGATCTCGAATCTTGATCCAAATCCAGAAGTTAATGGAAAGGGAGTTGAGATGTTGAAAGCTGCAGGTATTGAAGTCATTTTTGGTGTTTTACAAGCAGAAGGAGAGAGACTGAATGAAGTCTTTTTCAAATATATTCAAACCAAGCTTCCTTTCGTCCACTTAAAAATGGGCCAAACATTAGATGGGAAAATTGCCACCAGTACAGGGGACTCTAAATATATTACGGGAGAGATGAGTTTAAAACGTGTACATGAAACTCGTCATGCTTATGATGCTGTATTAATCGGAACCAATACTTTTGTTTTAGATAATCCGAAATTGACAGTTCGCCATATGAACGTAGCACAAGCTTCCCAACCGTTTCGAATTGCTCTTTGTAAATTGGAAAAGTTGAATTTCTCTTGGAATCTGATTAACGATGATTTTCGTCATAAGACAATTATGGTGACGACTAATAAAGACTATATGAAAAACGCCAAGAAAGTAAAAATGCTTACTGAGCTTGGTGTGGATGTTATGAGTCTCCCTGAAAATAGTGAAGGGAAAGTAGATCTCAATGAGCTCCTTGCAGAGTTAGGAAATAGAAAAATTACATCTTTGATTGTGGAAGGTGGAAACACTCTATATACACAATTTTTAAATCTCGGTCTTTACGATAAAGTTTCACTCTTCATTGCTCCTATGATCATTGGGGCAGGTAAGTCAGCTATCGGAGATCTCCATACAGAAAATTTAAAAGAAGCAGTACGATTTCATAAAACCAGTTTTGAAACCTTGGGCACGGATATTCTTTTTACTGGTTACAGGATGGAGAATTAATTATGTATACAGGCTTAGTACAGACTCTAGGACGGGTGCAAAAAGTTACCGCTAATGAGTCAGGCAAAGAATTTGTATTCTATTGCCCGGATCTGGTTCAAGACATCAAGATTGATGATTCAATCGCCATTAACGGTGTTTGCTTAACGGCAACGGCATTGACGGAAACCGGCTTTAAGGCCCAGGCAGTTCACATTACTTTAGAGAAAACCAATCTGGGTAAACTCTCGGTCGACCAAAAGGTGAATGTGGAGCTTTCCATGAAGTACTCTGACCGTGTAGGCGGGCACTTCGTGCAAGGACATGTGAATGGCGTGGCCACTTTTTTACGAGCGACGACTAAAGGTGAGAACAACGAAGTTTGGTTTAAAGCTCCAACTGAATTGAAAAAATATTTATTAAAAGAAGGTTCCGTTGCTTTGGACGGAATCAGCTTAACCATAGCAGATGTGAAGGACGATGAGTTTCTGATTACCTTTATTCCTCATACATGGTCTGCAACCCAAATTCATACACGAAGTATCGGTGATGAATTGAATCTGGAAGTGGATATGATGGCGAAGATGATGGCCAACTATGTTGAAATGTACTTAAACAACAAGAGAGACAACCATGCGCAAGCTTAATGCTTTATTTCACCCCATTGATGAAGTCATCAGCGAAATTAAACGTGGACGTATGGTGATCATGCTTGATGATGAGGATCGTGAGAATGAGGGAGATCTCATTATGGCAGCCAGCTTGGTAGAGCCACACCATATCACTTTCATGGCCACTCATGGACGCGGATTGATTTGCACACCGGTTTCCGAAGAAATTGCGAAACGCTTAGAATTACCTCCTATGGTCAATCAAAATAGTTCTCAATACTCGACTGCATTTACCGTTTCGATTGATGCCAAAGAAAATATCTCCACAGGCATTTCTTCCTTTGACCGTGCTCATACCATTGAACTTCTAACGAAACATACGACTCAAGCTTCGGACTTCATTCGTCCGGGCCATATTTTTCCACTAATCGCAAAAGAGGGAGGAGTGCTTACTCGGCCTGGTCACACAGAAGCGTCAGTGGATTTAGCTAGGCTCGCTGGCCTTCCACCAGTAGGTGTCATCTGTGAAATTTTAAAAAGCGATGGCACTATGATGAGAAGAGATGATCTTCTACAGATGGCGAAAGAATTTAATCTAAAAATTTCCTCGATTAAATTGTTGCAAGAATATTTAGAGAAGAAAAACCACGTAGAAATCATGGCGGATATTGATTTCCCAAATAAGTATGGGAACTTCCGCATGGCAATGGTGGTGAATCCTGTGACAAAAGAAGAACATCAAATTATTTATAAAGGAAATCTCTTAGAACTGAAAAATAACCAAGAGCTTTTAGTGCGTATGCATTCAGAGTGTTTTACCGGTGATATTTTTGGTTCTGATCGATGTGATTGCGGTGAGCAATTAGCTCATGCACTTAAACGTATTGATGATGAAGGACAAGGGATGGTGATCTATCTTCGTCAGGAAGGCAGAGGCATCGGTCTCCTCAATAAGATGAAAGCTTACTCACTTCAAGATCAGGGTATGGATACAGTCGAAGCTAACCTACATCTCGGTTTCAAAGCGGATGAGAGAACTTATGACTTTGCTGTGGATGTATTGAAAAAATTAGGAATATCTTCTATTCAGCTTTTAAGTAACAATCCTGTGAAAATGGAAAGTTTAAATAAGGCGGGCATTCAAGTGAAGCGTGAAGCGATTCAGGCGACAGCGAAAGTTCGTAATTATGATTATCTTTTAACAAAAAAATTAAAAATGGGGCATCTGTTAGACTTAGCTCCAAAAGGAAACACAAATGAATATCATTGAAGGAAACCTTTCTGCTGAAAAAAAGAAAATGGCAATTGTCGCTGCTCGCTTTAATGATCTGATTGTTGAAAAATTAGTGGCAGGAGCAAAAGATTGTTTACTACGTCATGGAATGAATGAAACTGATGTTGATTTAGTTTATGTTCCAGGGGCTTTTGAAATTCCATTGGCCGCGAAAGCATTAGCTGAAACAAAAAAATATGACGGAATTGTGGCACTTGGATGTGTCATTCGTGGAGCTACAACTCACTATGATTATGTTTGTAGTGAAACGGCGAAAGGTCTCTCTGCAGTTATGTTACAAACGAATGTTCCAGTGGCCTTCGGTGTTTTAACCACTGAAAATCTTGAACAAGCTTTTGAGAGAGCTGGATCTAAGGCTGGGAATAAAGGTTATGAAGCTGCTCTTGCGACCATAGAAATGAGTAATCTTTTGAATAAGGTAAAAAAATAATGACTCTGGATAATGCTGAAGTTAGTCGCCGCCGATTTTTGGAATTCATGGGATTAAGTGCAGGGGCGGCTGCCCTAGGTTCGATCAGTGCCTGTAGTACTAATAAAGATGCACCCAAAAAAGAGAACGGAAAAAGCAAACTTACACCAGAAGATTTGACCGGGCCAACCAGTGCCGATGATTTTCTTACTGTGGCAGGCATAGGGTGGTACCCACTTATTTCTTGGGGACAATTGCTCAATAGTCGTGGCGATAAGTTTGGTTTCAATAATGATTATATTGCTTATACTGCTTTAAATAGTAGTGATGAAGGTGTTCTTTGGGTTAATCACGAAACTCCGAATTCGGTTTTTCTTCATGGTGAAAAAGATCCACTCCGAAAAACTAAAGAGCAAGTTTTAATTGAGAAACAAAATGTCGGTGGTTCACTTATCCATATTAAGAAGAATAAGGAAAGTGGGCAGTATGAGTTAGTCAAAAATTCACCTTACAATCGTCGTTTAGATGCTTCGACAAAAATCCCCTTTGATCGTAATGGAAAACTTTTGAAAAGTGACTATGCTATTGGAACATTGGCGAACTGTGCTGGCGGTGTCACCCCATGGGGGACTATTTTAACTTGTGAAGAAAATTATGACCTATTCTATGGTGAATGGGATTTTAAAAATAATAAAAGACTACCATCTGATTATGGCTGGGAAAGACATTTTGAGTATTCGCCTCTTCATTATGGATGGGTGGTCGAAGTCGAGCCTCTAACAGGTAAAGCAATTAAACGTATAAGTCTTGGTCGCTTTGCTCATGAATGTGCGACTACTTGTAAAAGTAAAACAGGGAAAGTTGTTGTTTATATGGGAGATGACACCAACGACCAATTTATTTATAAATTTATTTCAAATTCTGGATCCAATATTGAACAAGGTACACTTTATGTCGCCAATACTGAAAAAGGCGAATGGATCTCTCTTGATTATCAGAATCAAGAAGTTTTACAAAAGAATTTTGAAGGCCAAGTTGAAGTTCTCATTCGCGCTCGTGAAGCAGCAAAGCTTTTGGGAGCGACCCCTCAGGATCGTCCTGAAGATGTGGAAATTGATCCTAAAACGGGAAATGTTTTTGTCACTCTAACCAATAACAAAAATACAAGAAATGCATATGGTTCAATTTTAAAAATTGAAGAAGAAAATGGCGATCATGGAAGTTTGAAATTTAAAGCGTCCACTTTCCTTACAGGAGGACAAGAGACTGGCTTTGCTTGTCCTGATAATCTTTGTTTTGATGCTAAAGGTAATCTTTGGTTGACGACAGATATGCCGTCTGGATATGAAAGTTATTATCAATCCTTTAAAAATAATGGACTCTTCTTTATTCCAATGAGTGGACCTAATGCTGGTAAAGCTCTTCAGGTTGCTTCTGCTCCTGTGGACGCTGAATTAACGGGGCCATGTTTTTCGCCTGATGGTAAAACATTGTTCTTATCAGTTCAACATCCCGGTGAAACCAGTAAAGATATTTTTCACCTAACCAGTCGTTGGCCATCGTATAATGATGGTGGGATTCCCAAGCCAACGGTAGTGTGCTTATACGGTCCATACTTTAATAATTAGGAATTTTAAAATAATGAAACCCATGCAACACCGTCTTAAATTGAGACTGAAAGAACCAGTCATTGCCATTGATTTTTTAATGGATCTCACCAAACTAGAAAAAAAGATTGTACATAAAGTGCTTGAGATTGGTGGCGTTTGGTATAAAAAACAAAATACTGGAAAACTGACTCGTCTAAGAAACTTTAATCAAGAGTTGATTAATGGTGACTACATTGAGTTTCATTATGATCCTAAGATCGCAGATCTTCCCACTATTGAAACGCTTGAATGTGTCTATGATCAAGAGAATTACGGTGTGTGGGTTAAACCTAGTGGCGCTCTTTCTCAAGGAAATGAGTTCTCTGATCATACTTCTATGCTTCGCTACATTGAACGTAAAAAGAAAAAATCTTATTTGGTTCATCGCCTGGATCGTGAAGTGATAGGACTTATGTTGTTTGCTTATACCAAAGAGGGAGCCGGTAGTTTATCTAAGCTTTTTCAAGAGGATCGTGTCCAGAAATATTATCGTGCTGAAGTCCAGGGAACGCTGGGGAAAATTGGGGAAGAAGGAAAAATTGAAGCTTCAATTGATGGAGATAAGGCCTTAACTCTGTACAAAGTAGTAGAGCAGAAAGAAGGCATAACCGTGGTTGATGTCACTCTTAAAACCGGACGCTTGCACCAGATTCGTCGCCATTTTCACTTTCTTGGGCATCCAGTGATTGGGGACCCGAAGTACGGAGTTCTGAATAAGAACTACAGTGGGATTCGTTTATGGGCGAACAAGTTAAAATTTGTCGATCCTTTTACACGTAAGCCTCTTGAGTTCAATTTACCAGAGACGTCACTAGTCTAAATAAGCTTTTATTTTGTGGCATTTTGCCACTGAAAGTTGCCCCTTTTTGATCATCTCTCCATTTTTTTAGACTGTTTTTCTAAGGGGATACGGTCTTGTTACCATAATATATAATCCTAGTTTACAGTGGTTAAAAGGATGATTTTATGAGTAATGCCTTAAGAAAAGAACAGCCCCCAATAGAAGAACTTCGCGCTGATAACTCTTCTGCCTATTGCAAAGTTCCTATTAAGTACTTAGTGCAATTTGAGGAAGATTTTCTTCACGCAGAACTGTTTATAAAATTAAATGATGAAAAATTTGTGCGCTTAACTTTAAAGCATGATGACTTTGGCCAGACACTTGAAACTTATCGCAATAAGGGTTTGACTGATGTTTACCTCACACCCAACGATTTCAAAGTTATTTTTACTCAAATTAAAGAACGTATTACTGGTCACAAACAATTCTATAATCCAACAACAGTGAAGACTCAGAAAATGGTGAGTCTCGAGCAAACCTTTGGATTGGCCAAGGAATTTATTGCAAAATTCGGGATCGACGAAGTCGTTATTGATACACTTAAAAGCGTCAATATTCAGTCGATGAAATCACTTAAGCAGTCGCCTAATATTTTCCAATTTTTTAAAGACTTTAAAGACAATTGTAGTGAAGAGTTTTTGAAATGTGTTTTAGTTAATCACTTAGTGATGTTGATGATTGATAAATTTAGCTGGCGTTCGAATTTAATTAAAGAAAAGGCCACCATGGCCTCATTTCTTTGTGACATTACCCTTTCTCCAGAAGAATTCAAAGAATTCAATGAAGCTCAGGTCAATAATACAAACATTTCTGATAGTATCAAAAAACACCCGGCCACGATTGCTGCTTTATTACGCGAAAAGATGGATGTTGTTTCTCTTGAAACCATCACCATTGTAGAGCAGCACCACGAAAAACCCGATGGATCAGGCTTTCCATATGGTCATGGTTTAGCTCGAATTAATCAGCTTTCTGCTATTTATATTACGGCAGCTCGCTTTATCGATAAGCTAGTTGAATCTGAATTTGATTATGAAGCTCGCCATGATATTTTGGACGATTTATACGCAGACTTTCATGGAGGTACTTTTGATAAGTCCTTTGAGGCATTAAATAAAGTTGTAAACGAAGATTAAAGAAAGAAATCTTAATATAAAAAAAGCCACCCAGAGGGTGGCTTTTTTTATCAGAATTACTTAGCTTGAAAAATTTCGAAAGTCGAAACCGGCATATCCGTTTCAGCAGTGTATTTGTGGCCGCCTAGGATGCCCAGGGTCTTACTATCAATACTTAGAACCTGTGAAAAACCTTTCGGTTCACTTAAGAAACGACCTGTATGTGACCAGCGGTTAAGAGCAATATCCATAGAGTAAATGTGAGGAACATAATTATATTCCATCTCACTTAGTTTAAACATGCCACCAAAAACAAAAAGTTCACCATCGATCACTCCAGCTGCTGGAGCAAAGGTAGCGAAAGGTAGGGGCTTAAGTTCTTTTGTTTCACCCGTTGCTGGATCAATTTCAGTCATATTAGAAAGTAATTCAAAGTGACTTGCTCCAACTCCTAATCCACCAACCAGAATGATTTTCCCATTGTGTTCTACTGCAGTGAAAGCTCTTCTTAGTGGGTCGGGTAGGGTGAATTTTGCTTCAGTAATAGTTTCATCTTCAAAGTTGAAAACATCAATGGCACGGTGAAAAGTTCCTTCTAAGTCACCAGGGGTTTTTGGAGTCGAGTCCCATCCACCAATGATGTAGGCTTTGTTTCCCACTTTGACCACGACGTTGGAAGAACGTTTACGTGGCATTTTTCCTACAACTTCCCAGATGTTTTTTTCTGTATCAAAGCGTTCAATAACATCGAGTGATTTCCATTTTGGTTTATTGTTTTCGTCGTAGGCAAATCCACCAAAGGCATAGATATATTTTCCGTAAGTTTCCACTTCAAAGCCGTGGGCCTTGTGCAGACGAGGAGCTGCTTTTCCCCATATTCCCGTCTTTAGGTCGTAGTATTCTACTGTATCCATAAAAGATTCTGGAGGATAAGTATGTTCATGCCCTTGGTGTCCACCAACAATATAAATACGGTCGCCATGCTTAATGGCTCCGAAAGAGGAACGGGCAGGATCAGCAAAATGAGCTAACTCTTTTTGAGTAAAATTTCTGTCTCCGGAAAGACTTGGAGCATAGTCATCGGCGTTTACATTGATTAAGTGACTTTCATCTAAAATACCTTTCATCCAAGAAGCGGCACTGATTTTATAAAGATTGAAGTGTCCTGTACGAGCTGACGCAAACACGATGCTGTTTCCGGCAGTAAAGGTCGGTGCGTAGTCCATTCCAGCATCTTCAGTTACGCGGTAAACTTTATCACTATAACGATCTTTAACGTAAATATCCCAGTTTTCTTTGTCGTCATATTTTACGAGAGCAGTATAAGCGATATAACGATCATCCGGAGAAATCGCTGGCGCCATACTATAACCTTTTGGGTCAGTGATTTGTGTTAATTTTTTTGTCGCAAGATCGTAAAGAACAATATCTTTGATGGCAGGCGAGTTTTCCGTTTTAGGAATACTTCTTTGGTAAACTAAAAAGCTTGCATCACTGGAGAAGTTAGGAAAGTAAGCCGGATATTCTGACTCTACTGATTCAATTTTAGGGGCTATTAATGTACGGGGCCCATCTTCAGTTTCAATGAGTATGCCTTGGCTATTTTTTCGAGCTTCTTCAATGTTGAAAAAGCTAATACGATTTTTCTTTTCAATTTCTTGAGAGAAAACAATCCATTGTCCATTCCCTGAATAGCTAGGATGTAGATTTAAACCTTTTTGGTTTTCTAAAGTCCACTGCTCTTGAGAAGACGTTTCTAGATTTTGTGTCACGAGATGGAGGCTTGATTCTGATTCACCGGCGACAAAAGTAACTTCTGTTCCGGCAGGATTAATCGTAGGATAAAGATGCCACAATTTACCTTTGGTAATGGCCTGAACTTGGGTGCCGTCAGCTTTAGCAGTCATGATTTGTTTTTCTTTGCCAGCTTCACGCATAAAAGTCATAAGACTTCTTTCGGAGGGAATAAAGGCATGGCTTAATTGACTAAGTGTAAACGTAAGAAAAACGAGAGAAGAAAATCGCATAGTTTTACCTTCTGGTTGATGGCCTCATTATTTGTGAATTCATTTTAGACAATTGTCGTTATGACGTAAACAATTGTCTCCTTGCTCTTTGCGTTATGTTTTTTCTTGGATGAGCTCTTGAGCGCCTCATTTCGACAGGCTACAATGCTCTAATGAAAATGATAGCTATTTTAGGGTTAAGTGTTTTGTTTACTCAAACAAGTGTTGCCTGTATTTGTACAAAAATTTTTATGCCTGTTTGTGCAGATGGGATAAGTTTTTCGAATGCTTGCGAAGCTGAATGTGCAGGTAAGAAAGTGTGGAGTCAAGGACCATGTGAGAAGGTTAAAAAACAAGCTAAACCCAAAATTACTCCGACATATAAAAATAAAAAGAAAAAATAAATGCAGTGTCCACTTTGTCATGGGACAAAAAATCACTTTTTTTATCAGAATGATATTGGGAAATACGCTTTATGTGAAAACTGTGAGCTTATTTTTTTAACTCAGGCTAACCGATTAACATTAGAAAGAGAGAAGGAGCGTTACCTTACTCACGAAAATAATATTGAGGATGTTAGATATCGAGAATATTTGGAGAAAACCTTCCTTCATATTAAAGATCGTGTGCAAACGAGTATGAAGGGATTGGATTTTGGTTGTGGCCCTACTTTGAGCATGTCTGAAGTACTAAAGCCTCAAGGTTTCCAAATAGATGCTTATGATCCCCTCTTTTTTCCGCGAGAGCTGAAAGATAAAAATGTTTATGACTTTGTTATTATGTCAGAGTCTTTAGAGCACTTTTACCACCCAGATCGGGAATTAAATTTAGTAGATCAGTTGTTAAAAGAAAATGGTCTGCTTTTAATTAGAACAGAGAGACATAAAGGAGAAGAGCATTTTAAAACCTGGTATTATCACCGCGATCCGACTCATGTGATTTTTTTTAATGATGAGACTTTTCGTTATGTGGCGAAGATGAAGAAATGGAAGCTCGAATTTAATAGTCCTAATGTTGTTGTATTCAATAAAGGTTCATGATGAGTTTTAGTCGAAGAGATTTGTTTAAAGTAAGTACTGCCAGTGCTCTATTTTATGTGACCGCTTGTTCGCATTCTAAGAGAGGACTGGATGATGTCGTTACCCCAGAATCGTGGGATTTTGCCGATATTTCTCCCATTCATCGTAAACGTGATGGTGATGCTCGCTTAAATAATCAATTTTCCGGAGATGACCCTGAAGCTCCCCACCAGATTCTTTGGGATAAAGAGGCTTTCATTACCAGTAAAGGCGGTCTACCTGAGGTAAGTGAATTTCACGATGTGGTAATTGTGGGAGGGGGGATTGCTGGGTTAACTGCTGCTTTAGAGTTAGCTGATTACAAACCAGTTATTTTAGAACAGGGACAACGTTTTGGAGGAAACTCTCAAGCTGAATCATGGGACGGATTAGACTATTCAATTGGGGCAGCTTATTTTACTAAACCTGAAGTTGGTTCTCGCTTAGATCTATTTTTGAAAAAAATCGGAGCTTACGATTTTATTACTGTAAAAACAGATCAAGACGGTGTGGTTTTTGAAAATAAAATACATAAAGAATTTTGGGAAGGATCCACCTCAAAATACAAAAAGCAATTTAAAAAACTATCACAATATTTTTCTCAGATGTACAAAGGCGAGAAAGGTTATATCTTTCCTGAAATTCCTGTGACCAAGGGAGAAATGAGAGACTACATCAACATTTTAGATGGACGTAGTTTTTATGAGCATATTCTCGCCATCCTTGGAGGCGTTATGCATCCACACATTGAAACTGCCATAGATTATTACTGTTGGTCAGCTTTTGGTGGAACGGCCAGAGAAATATCAGCAGCAACCGCTCTGAATTTTTATGTAGGGGAGGTAGGAGAAGTGCTGGTTCCTCGAGGGGGAAATGCTTCTATTGCTGAAAAAATTCTTCATGATCTGAGTGAAACGATTCCGCATGATCATATTCGTCCTAATTCTTTCGTCTTTGATGTTAATCATAAAACAGAAGGAGTGGAAGTAAGTTATGTTAATCGTGAAGGATTAGTCAAAACACTTCAGGCCAAATACGTTATTCTTTCGTGCCCTAAGTTTGTGGTGGGGAAAATCCTTAACAACATAGAGGCATCTCGATTGGAATTGATCAATCAATTAAAGTACCGCAGTTATGTGGTCGCTAATATTTTAATCAAGAAACCTACCAAATTGAATTACTATGATCTTTTTCTATTAGATGACGGACATCCTGATAAAGCAACGAAGGCCAAAACTAGTGATGTCATTATCGCGAATTTTGCCGATCAGGATAATGAAAAAACTGTTTTAACTTTATATCGTCCTTTTCCTTTTGATCACGCTCGCCCACAGTTGCTCGAGGAAAATGCTTACGCGAATATGCTGAAAGAATTTAAGGAGCAATTTAAAGACTTAGCCGACCTCATGGAAATTAAAGAAGAGGATGTGGTCGAATATCGTCTTACACGATGGGGACATCCACTACCGCTTTCTAAAAAAGGTTTAATTGCGAATGGAGTGGTGGATAAAATATCTGCACCTTTCAAAGAGAGAGTTTTCTTTGCTGAGCAAGACAATTGGATGCTACCTTGCCTTGAGACATCGACCCATGAAGCCTTTATGGTGAGTGATAAGCTTAAAAAGCTTTTAGGCACGACCCGTGGCTGAGTGGATGACCTATGCCCTAGTGATAGGGGCCAATCTTTGTTTTTCTAGTGCCACACTCATTTTTTCGCACTTTTCGAAAAAAGTTTCTATATTGTGGATGAATACACTCAAGGCCACCGTGGCCACGGTGCTTTTTGCTCTCACCGCCACCGTAATGGGAGTGTGGGAACCTGTAACATGGACAGATTTACTTTGGCTCGGGAGTAGTGGGTTAATTGGTCTATGTCTGGCCGATATTTTTATGTTAAAGGCCTTTACCATCCTTGGACCCGGACGAACGCTTATTCTTTTTAGCTTTCAACCGATTCTTTTGGGCCTTGCCGGTTACTTTCTTTTTGGACAGTCTATTAGTTATATGAAAATGATTTCAATTCTTTTCATGATTGGCTGTCTGTTAGTTTTTGTGCAAGAAAGAAAACAGATGTCCGGACGATGGAATTTTTCTGGATTCATTGAAGCCTTTTTTGCCATGATTTTTGATACGACTGGAATCATTCTTACTCGCGTTGCCTACGAAAATTCTCATGCTTTAGCTCCTGCTGCTAGTAATTTTTATCGTGCAGTGGGAGCATTAATTGGATTCTTCGTTTTGAATTTTACTTGGAAAAAAATTGAAATGGTCGCCAACTTTAATAAGTTGGAAGGAAAACAGAAGATACTGGCTTTAGTTGGTTGTACTATTGGTTGTTATCTTTCTCTCATGCTCTATTTAACTGCCCTAAAATATTCACACTTAGCTGCGGCTTCTGCTTTATCCATTACCGGACCACTTTTTGCTGCTAGTTTTGAGTGTGTGATGAATAAGACCAGACCTAGCAAATATTTAATTGGCGCTTTTGCACTCTTTATAATGGGAGTGATTGTTCTATCTCTGAGCTGATCGAAGCTTCAGTACTTTGAGATAATCCAAAGGAGAAGGATAGAGAAAGTTGTAGTGTAGCAGTGATTTGATCTTTTCATTACTAATCAGTTTGTTGCTGCTGTTATCATCCGTTTTAAAATGAGGTTTTTCTAAATTTAAGTCGAGGCAAGCTTGAGTATAAAAAGCTTCTTTTAGAGGGTGTTGATCACAGACAATATTAAAAACACCAGCAGGGATTTTCTCTAGTTTTAATAATTCCATTACAATTTGAATGATGTCATCGCGGTGAATGAGATTGGTGGGATGATTTTTTCCACTTAAATTCTTTTTACCGCTCAAAAATTTCCCGGGATGCCGATTGTAACCAATCAGTCCACCTAAGCGTAATAGTGTGAGTTTGGGAAATTGTTGTAGTAGATAGGATTCAAATTCTGTTTGAGGTAAGGATATGAGTGCTGATTCTTCAGTAATTATTCCCTCGTTTGAGGCATAGACTGCGGTCGAGCCAGTAGCAAGCAGAGGAATTTCTTTATTAAGTGTTTTAAACGCATCTTTAGCACTTGCCGGCAAGGTTGAGATAATTAAATCAAAGTTCTTTTGCTGAGAATAAAAACTCTCAAAACTCAGATAGGGAAGCTTGGTTTCCAGAAATTTCTCAGGAGTACGACTCACAATCGTGATAGCGAGGCCGAAGTGATGAAGTTGTTGCGCTAATGGTAAACCCAACCATCCCGCTCCTAAAAGCGCAATTCGTAAGGTTTTAGACTCTGTATCTTGCTTGGTCATACTATAATCCTATGCTAAAGTATGAGGATTGAAAATACCAGGGAAACACTTTGAAAATTAATATACAAACACTAGTGAATGGCCCTTTTGATAAAGTCGTTCATGGCTTTAATCAAGATCTCTTTCTACGTTTAGCTCCCCCTTTAACGAAGATGCATTTAAAACGTTTTGATGGTTGTTTAACTGGTCATGAGGTTCACGTAGAGTTGACCGTTTTAGGAAAAAAAGAAAATTGGGTGAGTGTCATTACTGAGCATAAGCAGACCAACTATGAATTTTCATTCCTAGATGAAGGTAAGGTCCTGCCCGCACCACTTAAAAAATGGAAACATCTCCACCGCATAACCAAAAGTGGTAATAAAACATTTATTACTGACTTGATTGAGTTTTCTACCGATAATCCACTTTTGGATTTTGTTCTTTATCCTGTATTGGCTGCTAGCTTTCTTTGGCGAAAACCTATTTACCGTAAAGTTTTTAGAGGATGATGATGAAAATATTATTATTACTATGTTTATTTCCGATCTCGACTTGGGCAGAAACAAAAGTGCTTATCCTGGGTGATTCATTGACGGAAGGATATGGCGTTACGAAGGAAGAAAGTTTTGCCACACTCTTGGAAACAAAACTAAATAAAGAAGCCAAGCTTGATGTGAGTATCGTCAATGCAGGGATAGGTGGTGCTACCACTGCAGGTGGCTTAGGTCGTCTGGATTGGCATCTTAAAACTAAAGTAACTCATTTGATGTTAGCGCTTGGTTCAAACGATGCGCTGAGAGGACTAAAACCTGAGGAAACTTACAAGAATCTAGAAGCAATTATTGAGAAGGCCAAAAGTCGAGGACTAAAAATTCTTCTATTAGGGGCCAAAGCTCCACCGAATTATTCCGCAAAATTTACTCAGGAGTTTGATGCGATTTATCCTAAGCTTGCTCTCAAATATAAAATTCCACTGGTGGATTTTATTTTAGACGGAGTGGCAGGGAATCCGAAACTTAATCAGGCAGATGGCATCCATCCCAACCCTGATGGACATAAAATCATTGCCAATAAACTATTTGAACCAGTGAAGAAGTTTTTATGAGATTAGAACTGAAAAATATTTCTAAATCCTATGATTCTCAAGGCACGAAACTAGATATCTTAAAAAATTTAAATCTGGATGTGGCCCAGGGAAAAATAGTCGCGATCGTAGGTCAATCAGGTAGTGGTAAAACGACTTTGCTTTCATTGCTGGCTGGTTTAGATAGTGTTGATGCAGGAAGTATTCTTTACGATGGAAATAATATTTCAGAAATGAATGAAGTGGAACTGACTCGTTTCCGTGCGGAAAATATGAGCATTGTTTTTCAGCAGTTTCATCTCATGCCGTACTTGAATGCATTAGAAAACGTTATGCTTCCTTTGGAAATTTTAAAACGATCTGAAGCAGAGAGTTTGGCTAAAGTCGCTTTAGAGCAAGTTGGTCTGGGTTCCCGTTTACATCATTTTCCTTCCCAACTATCAGGAGGGGAATCTCAACGTGTCGCCATAGCGCGTGCTTTTGTCACCCAACCCAAATTTCTTCTCGCGGATGAACCTAGTGGAAATCTGGACAACAAAACGGGAGAAGAAGTAATGTCACTTCTCTTTAATCAAGTAAAGAGGACTAAGACTACACTTATTTTAGTGACGCACAACCAGGAACTGTCTAAGCTTTGCGATGAAGAATTTCGATTAGAAAAAGGAACTCTTCACTCATGTTAACACTCCGTTTGGCTTGGAATGATCTGGTCAAAAATAAGTTTTTTTCTTTTCTTTTTATCCTCAGCCTAAGTCTAGGTATGATTGGTTTTGTTTTTATTCATTACTTTAAAACAGCGATTGAAACACAAATGCAGGCCAAATCACGAGATATTTTAACCAGTGATTTGGCGATTAGTTCACGCCGCAGCTTATCTTTAACGGAAAAAAATAAAATTAAAGAATCGCTGATCTTTGAAAAAAGTTATGATGTTAAAGAAATGTACTCCATGCTCTATTTTGGGAATGAATCCAAATTAGTGGATTTAAAAACTTTGCCTCACGGTTTTCCTTTCTATGGTTTTTTAAAGTTATTAAAACGTGGTGATTATCAGGAGGCCCATTATCAAAATACCTCACCTTGGATTCTGATTGATCAAGATCTTGCTAATTTATTAGGTCTTCGTATTGGGGATATGGTGAATCTAGGGGAGATTAGTGTTCGGGTGGAAGATATCGTGGTGGAGGATTCGGCCCAAACTGTCGTGGGATTTTCTCTAGGGCCTCGTATCTATCTCTCAGATGAGACTTTGCTTAAAACGCAGCTGGTAAAAGTAGGAAGTACTATTCGCTATTCCACTCACTTTAAATTTAAGGAAGGGGAAGATGTCATTGCGAAAAAAATCTTAGATGAAATTCTTACTGATCCAGGTTTAAGAGTGAAAACGCATAAGGATGCTAGCGAACAACTGAGTAACGCCACCACCAGATTTAATGATTTTCTGGGGCTGGTCTCAATCGTTAGTTTGTTTCTGGCGGGGATTGGAGCTCAATTTTTATTCCGTCATTTTCTTCTACGACATTTACGTGTGACTGGGCTTTTGAATACTTTGGGCTTTACTCGTTTTCAAATTTTACGTTTGTATTTATTAGAGCTGGGAATTCTAAGTCTTTTGGCCTTTGCCCTTAGTGTAATCGTGAATACCTTAAGTTTGCCCATGATTGCGAACTTTATCGACCGTGAATTTCATTTAAAGCTTTTAATCGATGCGCGCATTCTTTGGTCATTAGTGCTTCAGATTTTCTGGTTGGCCCCTTTGCTTTCAATATTTCTTTGCCTTCCTATTTTACGCTCCCTTTATACTTTAAAAGTGAATCAACTTTTTCAAGGACGTTTAGTTTTTGATCGCTTACCTCTAAAAAAGACTTTTATATATTTTCTTCCCGGTGTTTTTCTTTTTTATGCGCTTTCTCTGTGGGTGGCCAGATCCTGGATGGTAGGAAGTCTATTCTTTGTTATTTTACTGGGAGCGATTGTTTTAATTGCTCTGTTGCTACAGTTAGTGTTTCATTTAGGAGAAAAGGTCACACACCGACGAGATCTATTCTGGCGACTTCCATTTCTTTATTTAAAACGTAATCGTGTTTCGACACTTTCTTATTTTTTAGCTTTAAGTTTGGGAACTCTACTAATTACTTTGGTCCCCACCTTAGAGAAGACTATTTTATCAGAAATAGAAACTCCAGGTCAGTCTACTGTGCCTAATCTTTTTCTTTTTGATATTCAACCAGAGCAGTTGGTCCCTTTAGAGAAAATGCTAGCAGAAGAGGGGAAAAAACTTAGTTTCAAAAGCCCTTTGGTAAGAGGACGATTACTTAAGATAAATGGAGCTGCTTATAACCCTCGTAAAAAAGTATCCTGGTGGAAAAATAGTTTTCAAACGCGTGAACAAGAAAATAAAGAAGGACTGCAAAACCGTGTCCTTAACTTCTCTTATCGCCT
>JBEIOQ010000049.1:0-16286 GCA_040377495.1 Halobacteriovoraceae bacterium | reverse complement strand
TTCTTCGACAGCGATTTTTAATCCTGGATTTTCAGAAACTTTCTTACCTGAAATTAAGACATCAAAAGAATGCCGGGTAGGCCCAGTATCTTTATGGTTATTCGTCGCTAGACTTTTTTTTTAAGCCAGTCTGACAAGAACTGCTCAAAGCTGTAGCTGTCTACTAAGTGGAGTCGATTTTTGAGAGAGACCGAAGCAGCTGTGATAGCACGTTCTTCATCTTTAAAATCTTTAGAAAGACCTTGAAAAACTTTAGCTAGTGCAATCACAATACGAAGTGAATCACCATTTTGTATTTTATTATTATTGTAGGTGAAATCCATATAGCTTTGAACAAACTTTAATGTCCCAGCATCTAGCTTACCCAGTTTTTCCTCTACCGCTTGGAGCATTTCTTTAGAAGAAAGAGCTGTTAAGCCCAAATATTCAAAACGATCTTTTAGTGCCTCAGAGAGATCAGAAGTGGCCACAAAATCACCAGGATTTTGTGTTCCTATTACACAGAACCCTTTTTTGGCTTTGATACTACCAATATGATTAATTTGAATTTCCCCTTCATCCATGGCAGGTAATAAAAGGTTTTGCACTCCTTCTGGCATTCGATTTAATTCGTTAATGAAAAGAATTTTTCCTTCCAACATACACTCAACCAAAGGGCCAGCGACGAAGGAATCTTTGGAATAACCTTTTTTCATAATTTTTGAAGGCTCAAACCAACCAACTAATTTATCTTCGGTAAAACGATCATCTCCATCAATACGAATATATTTTTTCTTTAAAACCTTAAGTGATTCCAAAATAAGAGCCGTTTTACCCACTCCTACTCCACCTTCCACGAGAACACTCATATTGGAAGCGAGAAGCTCTTTTAAAATTTTGAGTTCTTTTACTCTTCCAATCATTCTTTAATTCCGTGGTTATCGAAATACTTTTTAATAATATATGTGGCAACAACATTTGGCGTTGTCCCGGGACCAAAACCCGCATCATAACCAAGTTCTACCGCCAGCGCGTGATTCACTCGAGGTCCACCAACCAACAAAATAGGACGACCATGAGGCCATTTCGTTTCTTCAAAAAGTCTGATGAAGTCAGTTAAATCTCGGATATGAATATCTTGTTGGGTAACGACTTTCGAAATTAATATGGCATCGGCCTTTAATTTTATTGAACGCTCAATAAGATCTTTATTTAAAACTTGAGCACCCAGATTATGCACATTCAATTGGCCATAACGTTCAAGACCATATTCGCCGTTATAACCCTTCATATTGAGAATAGCATCGATTCCTACCGTGTGAGCATCATAACCAGTACAGGCACCTACTATGGTTAATTTTTTCTTAATCTTATTTTTAATTAAGGCATCACAGTCATACATGCTTAAAGCATTGACTTCAACCTTGATCGCTTTAATTGTATCAAAATCAATTTCCGTTTTAAGACGAGCATACACCACAAACATGGAGTAGCCTTTCCCCATTGACTCCATAGAGACCACCATCGGGTCTTCCAGATTCATAGAAAGCGCCATCTGACGAGCAGCTTCTTTCGCTTCTTCAGATTTATCTACCGGAAGAGTGAAAGAAACTTGAACCTTTCCATCTCCGTGACGATCACCATATGTTTTAATCATCTTCGTCATAACAACTCTATCTAACTTTTTCTTTGCTCTTTAATTTCTTTTTTATCTGTGGCAATTCTTTGGTTAAGATTGAAGCAAAGAGATTGACGTATTTTTTGTCTTTCAAAAAAACACCTTCATAACCCTTTCCACCATCTATCGTTCTTTTCACATGGGCCAGTTCACCTTTTTCAATGGACTTATAAAGTCCATTCTTTTCCATACTTTTTAAAAGCTTGTGAGTATCATCTAGTACTTTTTGGGCATACTTATCAATTTTACCATTTTTCTTTAACTGCATTTCTTCCATGATGTCGCCAATACCATTAAACATATATGTAGCATTAACTACCGACATATACCGGTCCATCATATATGGTGTGTGAATTGCCTCAGTGGCCATACCCAGTAGTTGAATACCCTGACCAGTCATTCGTCCAATCAAATTAAAAACGGCATCCATTAAATGAGAGTAAAAAATATCCGTCGATTTATATTTAGTGGAAGGCATATACTTTAAAGGATGTTCTGGAAAAATTTCTCTTGTCATCAGAGCACGAGCCAATTCCCAGTGAAACACATTTGGAATTTTAGGATTCATTTCAAAAGCATGACCTAAACCCATACGATCTTTATTCATGTGAGCATTTTCAGCAAAACATTCATTAATAAACTGTGAAGCTAAAACCTGGTGACCGTTTTCATAAGCATCAGCAGTAGTGAGGTAGTTATCTTCCCCAGTGTTGATATAGATATCAGAAAGAGTAATCACTAAACGTGAAAAGTGCTGATCCACTAAGGTTCTTTGCATGTTAATGTCACGGAAAAGAATTCCGTACATAGCATCGTTTAAAAGAAAATCTAATCTCTCCTGTGCGGCCATGGCTGCAATCTCTGACATACAAAGACCTGAAGAATAATTCACTAATCGAATATAGCGTCCTAACTCTAAACTTACTTCATCCAAAGCTTGGCGCATGATTTGAAAGTTTTTTTGTGTGGCGTAGGTCCCACCAAAACCTTCAGTTGTTGCTCCGTGAGGAACATAATCGAGAAGTGATTGAGCAGTTGAACGGATGACGGCGATCACATCACCACCAGAACGGGCAGCTGATTTGGCCTGTTCTACGTCATCATAGATATTTCCTGTTGCCACAATTAAGTACAGCATAGGCCGATTTTTAACTTGAGCTGGATCCTGTAACTTTCTTTTTAATTTATAACGATCATCACGTACTTTTAATAAATGGTTAATGGCTTCACGGGTTTCTTTCTCTGCTAATTTTGCTAACTTTGGATAATTCTCGATCACCTGGTAATGGAAGTAGTCCGATGGCTTTTCACAAATAACTCTCGCCAAATCATTGGCCGAAAGAGACGTATGCTTCGACCTGGCGTACATCCAAAAGGGTGTTACCCCGTACATTTCCATTTTTGACTTTCTAAGTTCATCCACGACAGCATTACACAATGGATAATCTAGTCCACTCTGTTTTAAGGCATCATCGACGCCGTAAAGGCGAAGAGTGGCGCGTTCAATAGACCATGAGCTTTTTTCAGCAATCAAATTAAAAACTGGCGCAGAAATTTTCTTTGCCATTTTACGGCAGTCTTGAATTTTACTTTTGGAAAGATTGAGTTGCTTCTTCATGAACTTACGCTTGAACCTTAATAACTTTTAAAGCACCTTTTTGGCGTAACGAGATTAAACAATTAGTTACTTCGTATTCCATCAAAGGACAGTTTTTATAGATATCTTCTATTTTATTGTAATCAGAGATAGTCGCAAGAACCTGAAATTCTTGCTCGTTAATCTTTTCTCCCTGAGCAAGAAAATCAGCTATTGCTAGCAATTTTATCCCTGCAGGAGGTCTTAAACTCTTTGATTTCTCATATTCAGTCATAAACTCTGACAGTTTTTGAATTAGAGTTTTATAAGGAAAATGAATATTACGATGAACATCATCAACAATTTCTGGTTCCACTATTAGTACATTTTCATCGTCTTTTAGATCATCTAAATACAGATGGCAAAGGGCCTTCATTCCTTCCTGACCCTTATAATCAATACGAAAGACATCTCCGTCTTTAAGAATAATTGAGCCAATTAATTGGCGATTAGACTCTTTTAAAACATTAATTCTTCCAGAAAACTGGACCAATACTTGTTCTTCTAGTGTATCTATCAAGTGGTCACGCATGGACTAGTTCCCGTATTTTTTTTCGTAGTAATCTTTGATATCAGGATAACTGTTAATGAGGGAAAAGGTATAGTCGGCATGATTAACACAGTAACCATTTCCCACTAACATCTGGACATCTTTGCCTACCCCTTCTGCCCCTAGGGCCGCTTTAGTAAAAGAAGTGGCCATGGAAAAGAAGTAAGTGATTCCATGTTCCTTGGTCATAAGAATAGCATTCATTTCACAATTCATTACATTGGTTACATTAATTACAAGATCAAATGGTTGATGGTGAGTTATATACGTGATTGCTTCCATCGGGTTAGTTGCATTCATTTGGCAAGTCCTAAACCCCATACCAAATTGATCTATATGTTTTAACGCCGCCTCAGAGTAATCAAAGATAGTGATGTCACTTCCTGTTCGTAAAATGTCATAAGCAGCTAGAGCACAGAGAAAGCCAGATTTACCAGCCCCTATAATTCCTATTTTCATTCCCGGGCGTACTAAGTTTTTAGTTTGTGCTGGAGCGCCACAAACATCCAGCAATGAAAGAGCGCAGGCATGTGAAAAATCAATTGGTAACTTCGAGAAAATTCCAGATGAAAAGAGAATTGCGTATCCCTTGATCACTACTTGTTCTTTTTCTGGAATGATTTTAATTATTTTTTCAATTTTAAGCGGAGTTAATGTTAAAGAAACTAAAGTCGCAATATGGTCACCGACTTTAACAGGTTTTTTAAAATCTTTCCCAACTTCTTTTACTTTACCAATAAGCATTCCACCAGAATTAGTAACAGGGTTTTGCATTTTACCGCGATTAGAAACAATTTCTAAAATCGCTGCTTCAACTTTCTTTAGATCTTTATTATTGGCTTCCATTAATTGATGAAAGCTAGCTGAATCAATATTTAGTGTTTCAACATCAATTAATATTTCTGTTGAATCGATAGGAAGTGCAGGAGAAATTTTTTGTGCCATCTGTGGTAGAACATTTTCATTCAAAACACGATGTAATCCATATTCTTGCATCATATCCAGTTCCTTCTACTTGAAAATCTTGGAAAAAAATCCTGCTTTTTTCTCACCATAAAAATAATCATGAACTTTATTTGAAACATCTTCGAAGGCTTTCCAAACTGGTCTATCTTTAAATTGAGGATTATTCATGTAAGGTTCACCGCGATCTGAACCTAAACGCAGATCGATTTCTAGTGGAATTGATCCTAAGAAATCTGTCTCCAGTTCTCTGACCGCATTGGCCACACCAGCATGACCAAAAATTTGGTGGCTTTTTCCACAGCCATCACAAATAAACGAACTCATATTTTCCACCATACCAATAATCGGTACATTCACTTTCTTAAACATCTGTAAACCTTTCTTAGCATCAAGAAGAGCTACATCTTGCGGAGTCGAAATAATAATCGCTCCATCAACAACAGTGTTTTGAACCATAGAAAGCTGAATATCTCCTGTACCCGGAGGAAGATCGAGAATTAGATAATCACAGCCACTCCAATCAACATCAAAAAGAAATTGATTAAGCACACCACCTAGCATTGGCCCACGCCAAATCACAGGGTCATTTTCTTCGATGAATAAACCAAAACTAATAAACTGAAGTCCATTGGATTCAATTGGTAAAATTTTTCTTTGATCGTTCACTTTAGGCTTGGAATCCCTCTTTCCCAAAAGCATGGGGACAGAAGGACCATAAATATCTGCATCAATAATTCCTACTTTAAACCCTTTGTTTTTTAAAGCAAGTGCCAGGTTAACGGTGAAAGTTGATTTACCGACGCCACCTTTTCCTGAAGCGACCGCAATTACTTTCTTCACATTAGGTACCGGTTTTTTACCCGCACTTGTTCCATGGCCAACTTTGATTTCTGCATTAGCGACAGGAGACTTTGGTGCTGCATTTACTGGAGAGATATTTCCCGGATTAATATTTTTATAAATATCTTGAGATGTCTCAGACACCGTTGTAATCGAAATCTTTTCTGATGAAAAATAAGGAGCGAGTACATTTAAGATCTGAGTTTCGATCTCTCGCTTTTGAGTAGGGCTAATTCCATCTCTTTTGTACTTAACGTAAAGATCTGTTTCTTTTTGTTGAACAGAAAGAATTCTGGCCTCTTCTGCTAAACTTTTGCCTGACTCTGGGTTTTTAATCTCACCTAAAAGACTCTTGTATTTATCTTCCATAATTCCTCTGATTTCTATGACTTAATGTGTTCTTTTGAATTAGAAATTTCTACCATAATTTGTGTCTACTGACACTCAATTTGAGTGTGTTGATGACCCTTTTCGAGCAATATCCGACTGAGTGCATAGGTTATTGGCAAAAAAGTTTTTGTAGAACGAAAATCAAAATGATTATAAGATTTTAGGATATGACATAGTTAGGCCATCCTAGGAGTTATCTTGGCTGCATATAAGAGAAGCATTGTCCTCATCAATCCAAAATTTCAAATTAAGTTTAGTTTGATGATATGTTTTATTGTTTTCCTCTCTAGTCTCATATACCCATTAACTATTTACGATCTTTTTAATAGTTTTATTCAGAGCACTCCAAGTGCTATGACGCAAATGGAACTTGAAGAGAAACGCAAAGCACTGATTTTATGGTTATCGGTTTACCAGGCTGCGCTTTGTGCCATTATATTTATAGTTTCTATATTTATAAGTCACAAAATTGCAGGACCACTCTTTAAGCTCACAACCTTTTTTAAGAAAGTTTCTGCTGGGGTTAATCCCGGAAGACTTTTCTTTCGTAGTGGTGACCACTTTTTAGAATTGGCCGATGATTATAATGACGCCATGGAAACGATTCAAGAAAATCACAATGCTGACTTCGCCTATATTTCAGAGGTTAACTCTTACATCAGTAATTTGAGCCAAGTTGTACCTGAAGATAAGCGTCCAGTGCTAGAAGAAATTGTACAAAAATTGACGGAAATTCAGGAAAGATTTCGAGAATAAAATCCCCGCTAAATTTTAGACCATGGTAAGATGAAAAAGTACTTTTCTTAAAGAATGCAGGAGGCATCTTTGAAGATCTTTTCAATTTTCTTTTCTATTTCTCTTCTCATTACAAATCTCAATGCCAAAGAAGTTAAAAAACAAGCACTATACCGTGGAATTGCTTCCATTTTAGATAGCCAGGAATTAGTTCCTAACAAAGCTGATCAAAATGCAGCTTTTTTAATTTATGATTTACTTAATACCGATGATGCCAGCAGTATCAGAGGGAAAATTCCTGCATTAAAAGCTGCTTTAATAGATAACTCTCGTTTTGCACCTTTTCATGCATGGATCGAGAGCTTAAGCGCTATTAGTTCCATCCACACCACTGAAAAATCGCGCGAATACTGTAATAGTATCAAAAGCCAAAATCCTAAAAACTATGAACAATTATTAAGTGTAACAGCTATCAATCTTTGTCTTAAAAGTTATTTAAGTCTCTTAACTGCTGAAATTCAAAAGAACAATAAATTAGGGCCAGAAAACAAAGAGTTCTTAACACTACAGAGTCAAGAACTGATAAAAAAAGATTTAAAAAATGATCTGGCAAAATTTTTAGGAAGGATTGAAACAAGGGGAGCTGTTCATGCTGAAATTTCTCATATTTTAGTCAGTGCTTATATTAAAAATAAAGAGGTACCTGCTGCTGAAATTTTAAAAAATATCCTTATAACCTACGATTTAACTACCTTCATCCAACGTAATGGTTACAACAAACCTCAAAATACCAAAGTCATGGGAGAAGAGTTAGATAACTTAGGAAGAAAGATCGTTGCACTTATTCCAAAAGCTAATATTGAACTCAAATCAGCAATAGATAACTTTGTTAATTTTTATCAGTACAACAAACAACACCTTCAGAGCAAAACAGCAAAAAACCGTATCATTTTTACTGGGCGTGAGCTTTCACAAAATGGCCAATATGAATTCTCACAAAAAATACTTTCAGTGATTTTAAAGGATAATGATTTGGAGTCTTCACACGAAGCTCTCTTTATTACTCTTTGGACCCATTTAATGGAAGACCAAAACAAGAAAGCCTTAAATTTTATTGAGAGCAATAATCTTTTAGACCAATTTCCTAATTTAAGTTTAAAACTGAAATATTGGGTTGCACATACAGTAGAACTCAACCGCAAAAAAGGTATGAGTGTTAAGCTCTATAATCAATTAATTGAGCAAAACCCACTAAGTTTTTATTCCATCATGGCAATCAAGAACCTCAGTCGCCTGGAAGGAAAGGATTCCATTCCTAGCACGATTTACAATCTGGAAAAAATTAACGAAAGCAGTATGACCATTGCTGATTTTAGTAAATCTTTTCAAGACAGTTTTATTCGACTAAAACTTTGGGATCAATTTAATCTAAAAGATTTAGCGAAAACAGAAGTTCAATTTATTACTCAAAGCTCTGCTGATGTACTTAAGGCAGAAGGCAGCAAGCTTAGTGATAACTCCATCAAGGAAAATGCTTACATACTTATGGCAGGTGCTTACTCAACTAATAATAATTATATTGCAGGCTTTAATTTAATACAGACTGGATTGATGGAAAAAAGAATAGGCCACAACACCTACCTGATGAAGTCGTTATTTCCTCATCTTTATTTCGATGAAATTAAAAAACTGGATAGCGATATTGACCCAATTATTCTTATGTCACTGATACGTCAGGAATCAGGGTTTAATCCTAGGGCGAAATCTTTAGTGGGGGCCCGTGGTCTTATGCAATTGATGCCTACCACAGCAAAAATGATGAATAGAAAAATCAAGCCACATGACCTAGAAAAACCTGAAACTAATTTAAAGTTAGGGATTCAGTACTTTAAATATTTAATGAAAAAATATGATGGAAATCTCGTTTTCTCTTTGGCTGCTTATAATGCGGGAGAGCATCGAGTAACACGTTGGCAAAAAGATATCTTCGTCAAAAATGAACCTATGCTTAAAACAATTGAGAAGATCCCATATCAAGAAACTCGTGATTACGTAAAACTTATCTTTAGAAATATGTATTTTTATAAGATGCTTGCCTCCAACAAAATTGATGATGAAGGCGGCATGAGAATCTATGATATTAATTTAGGTTTTACACATTAAAGCGGAAGTGCATAACATCACCATCCGCCACAACATACTCTTTACCTTCAACTCTAAATTTACCAGCTTCTTTAACTTTAGCTTCACTGCCAAGGTTAAAGAGGTCATCGCAGTGATAAACTTCGGCGCGAATAAAACCTTTTTCAAAGTCTGTATGAATAACTGCTGCCGCTTGAGGTGCGCGATCACCTTCATGAAAAGTCCAGGCACGAACTTCTTTTACTCCAGCAGTAAAATATGTACGCATTCCTAACATTTTATAAGTAGATCGAATCAGTTTAGACAAACCAGATTCACTAATTCCAATTGATTCCATAAATTCACTTTTTTCTTCCTTAGTCTCCAAGGATGAAATCTCAGATTCAATTTTTCCACAAATAGTGATGACTTCAGATCCATCTTTTTTGGCATGTTCGCGAACTTTTTTAACAAATTCATTGTCTTCATTGATCGCTGCTTCATCCACATTACAAACGTACATCATTTTTTTTAAAGTAATAAGGTGAAGATCACTGATAGCTTCCAGCTCATCTTTGTCCAAATTTAATGAACGGGCCGGCAAACCTTCTTCAAAAGTTTGAATTAACTTTTCATATATTGGCTTACAAACTTTAGCTTTTTTAGAAACTTCCTGATTTTGTGATTTAATTAATTTATCAATCCCAGTAATTCTTTTTTGAACTGTATCAAGATCAGCAAATGCTAATTCGAGATTGATGGTATCAATATCTGAAATAGGATCCACTTTTCCATTAACGTGAACAATATCTCCATCTTCAAAACAACGTACGACATGAAGAATACCATTCACCGCGCGAATATGACCTAAGAATTGGTTACCTAGACCCTCGCCTTTTGAGGCTCCCTTAACTAGGCCAGCAATATCTACGAATTCACAAATAGCAGGCACAACTCTTTCCGGGCCAACAAATTGAGCTATTTTACTAATACGAGGATCCGGAACTTCTACTACACCTACATTGGGTTCAATGGTACAAAAAGGATAGTTAGCTGCTTCTGCAGGTGCTGAAGTAATAGCAGAAAAAATCGTTGATTTTCCCACGTTTGGTAATCCTACAATTCCACAATTTAAACCCATATCAAGTTCCCCTTAAATTAAACTTTTGCGACTATATTTTTGTGAGGCTTTTTCAAAGCCATCTTCTAAAACGGAAGTAACAATCTTGGATGCACCTTCAAGATAACTAGTAATACTATTTCTTTCCAGAAGTGAAAACTCTCCTAACACATGATCCGCCACACTTCCATGTTGAGGGCGCCCTACACCGAGTCGAATCCGGTAAAAATCATCTTTCCCCAATTGCCCAACAATGGATTTAAGTCCATTATGGCCGGCCAATCCTCCACCCTTCTTAAGATGAACTTCTCCAAAAGGAAGGTCAATCTCATCGTAAACAACTAATATTTCAGGCGTGGTGATCTTAAAAAAATGTGAAAGTTCTTGCACACTTTCCCCCGACAGATTCATGTAAGTCTGAGGTTTTAAAAAATAAACAGCCTCCCCCTTAAAAGGAGCTTGAGCAAAAAGACCTTTAAATTTTTTTTGCCAGGAAAGCTGAGTAAGCTGGTCTAAGGCCATAAAGCCAATATTATGCCTGGTTTTAGCATATTCAGCTCCTGGATTTCCTAAACCACAAACTAAGCGAATCATCTTAGATAAAAAGTGAACTAACAGAATCATGGTTAAAAGTACGATGAACTGCTTTAGCTAAAATATCGCCGATAGAAAGAACTTTAATTTTTGCGATTTTCTTTCCTTCAGCTGAAAGTGGAATGGTATCTGTTACTACGACTCCCTCTAATTCTTCGCAAGCAACGATTCTTTCAAAGGCCGGAGCAGAAAAAATACCATGAGAAGCACAAGCATATATTTTTTGAGCACCTTCGCGACGAAGGGCCTTGGCTGCCTCAACGAGAGTTCCTGCAGTATCGATCATATCATCAATAATGACAGCATCTTTACCTTTCACATCTCCTACCACATTCATGGCCTTGGCCACATTAGGTTGAGTACGACGTTTATCGATAAGGGCCATTTCTGCATTTAACTTCTTAGCATAGTGACGCACTCTCTCTACTCCACCAGCGTCAGGTGAAACGAAGACTGTATTCGCGTTGAAAAGTTCTTTTTGAATATAATTTAAAATTACTGGTGAAGCATAAATATTATCAAAAGGAATATTAAAGAAACCTTGGATTTGTCCTGAATGTAGATCCATGGTTATAATTCGAGTAGCCCCTGCCACGGTAATCATGTCAGCGACAAGTTTAGCTGAAATCGGAGTTCTTGGACTTACTTTACGGTCCTGACGAGCATAACCGTAATGAGGAATTACTGCCGTAATGGAAGCTGCTGAAGCTCTTTTAAGAGCATCAATCATAATTAATAATTCCATTAAATTATCATTAACCGGAGCACAAGTGGATTGGATGACAAAAACATCTGCACCACGAACGTTTTTCTCTATTTCACAAAAAATCTCACCGTTAGCGAAGCGGATAAGCTGCGGACTAACTAAAGGTACATCTAAATGTTCAGAAATACTTTTGGAAAGAGTGGTATTCGAAGTTCCGGAAACAAGGACTAGCCGCCTCATGTCTCACTCCTTAGGCAAAGGACAATTGAAGAAAAATGGTTGGGGTGCAAGGATTCGAACCTTGGAATGGCAGAATCAAAATCTGCTGACTTACCGCTTGTCGACACCCCATCATTTTGTGATCTGATCTTAGGCAATCTTAAATTTTTTGTAAAGTCAAAAGTCCCTAAATGGCCAATTGATCGCAGCTAATGTCGGTAAACCTTTTTCCTCGAAGACTGATAAATTCTTGAAAGATGCGGAAGGCAGAACTAGCTCCAGAAATATGGTACTTTTTCCCCAGTCTGTTTCCTTCGACGCCAAACCATATGACATAGAGGTACTTACCATCAAAGACAATCAACCAGTTATCTAGCGCATTATTTGTTGTTCCCGTTTTGGCAAAGAATCTCATTGGAGCAAGGCGTTCTCCCACAACGTTAGATAAAGTATTGCGGGTTGGGTCAGAGAGTTGAGATAAAACCAGATCCCCAAAGTTTTTCTCTCCCTTTTTCACTAATTGACACTGATTTTTAATAAATTGAGCATAGACATCACTAAGTTCCTTCAGTGAAAGCTCAAATGCCCCTAAAAGCTGGGAGGGAAACTCAGAGAGTGGTGTTTTTAGACCAGGTATGTAGTCTTTAAGATTAGATTCGATATTATCAAAACCAAGTTCGCTTGCGGTTCGAATTAACGGTATATTTTTTGACTTAAGTAGGGCCTCTTCTAGAGAAATAAGGGGAACCTCAGCTTTGGATGAATCCCTTGGACTCCATACACCTGATTTTAATTTGAAAGTGATGGGTTTCGTTTCCACTAAATCCTGAGGAGATTTTCCCAAACGATAAAAAATATCATAAAGCAGGGGCTTAATCGTACTTCCCACCTGATGTTTTTCCTCTTCTAAAGCTTTTTTCTTATCTCTCTCAATTTTAGAATAAAAATATTGGGGAGGCGGACATTTTTCACAATTGGGAATGGAAATCATGGCCTTAAAAGACAGGTCATCTTCAACTTTAGAAAGTTCTTGTACGCGTTTCAATATTTTTAAACCAGATTTCATGAATACAAAACGATCAAATTGATCTAACACTGACTCTGCTTCGTCTTGTCCCATCCATAACGAATAAACCAATTTATTGGTCTGATCATTTTTTAATTTTTTGGTCCAGGATTCGTACTTATCTACTTTCCATTTGGCGCTAAAGTCTTGGGCAAATAGATTAAGTTCTACTAATTTTTCATAAACTAAATCCGCTCTTTGTTTTAAGCGATCCCATTTATTAAGAGGAGAATAATAATTTGGCCCTTTCAACAAACTAACTAAGATGGTGGTTTCATAGTCTGTTAAATCTTCTGGTTTTTTTCCAAAATACATCAATGAAGCAGCATAGACGCCTTTAACTTGAATACCTTGAATAGAACCCCAGAAAACTTCGTTAAAATAAGTCGTAAGAATTTCTTCTTTGGTAAATTGAGTCTCAATATATACGGAAAGAATGACTTCTTTTAGTTTTCTAATGATAGATTTTTCTTGTGAAAGAAAAACATTTTTAATGAGTTGTTGTGTAATAGTTGAGCCACCTTGGGCCATACGCATTTCACGTAGATCAACTACAATTGCTCGCAAAATTGATTTTAAATCAACTCCCGCGTGTGTTACAAAACGCAAGTCTTCTATACCAATAAGACCTTTCCATAAAGTACTTGGGATTTTTTCAAAACCTACGATATGCTGAAAACAATAAGCGCTTAAACAATCATTCTTGACCAAAGCAGGAATTTCCACCGTTTGATTGAAAATCATTTCTCCTGTCGTAGTGTTAATACTTACAACTTCATTATCTTTTAAGTCTTCTATCCACTCATCAAATGGCACTTCTGCATGAGAAAAATTATAAAATACCTTAACATCTTCCAGGCGGGCAAAACTTCCTTGTTCAAAGACGGATTTATTCTTCTCAAAATCAATTTTTTCCTGTGATTCCAGGCGTGATAGGTCTGTTTTAGCGTTTTTTACCACATTAACCACAAAGACACTCGAAATGACCAACATTCCGAGACCTAGAGCAACAAGAATCTTGAACCAGAAAAAGAATGATTTTTTAATTGAGATCCGCCCTTAATATCACTAAAAGTTGATTGTCAGTTTAAAGGAATTTTCCTAAGATTTTTCCATCTTAATTTTGTGCAGTAATTTTGTCTATGCGAATAAGGAGTTCTCTCGTGCGATTAATAAAAAAAATTTCAGCCTTTGTGCTTGTCGCTCTTTCTTGCAATGCCATGGCCTTACCTATTGATTGGCATGGAGCTTTCGGTGTAGACACTACGCGCCTCACAGACTACCGTCGTGGAGCTGCACCTAATTCTGCTCCAGCTGCAGGAAGTGAAGTTATCCCATCAGCCCCTGGCAACAGAGACAATGCATCATTTCAAAGTTATATCTTCCGTCTTAATCCCAATATTGTAGTGAATGATTCAGCTTCTCTTTTTGGAGAAATTTCTACTGGATACGGACGTGGTGGTTTCTTAGGTGACAGTACGGTTAATCGTCAAAATACAGCTGCGAACACACCGAATCGAAATTTTGGTAATTCACTTTATTACTACAATACTTCAAGTGGTGACTCGAACTTGGTTTTAACCAAATTTTACATGGAGTTGTATTCAGACGCAGCTACTTTTGTTATCGGTCGCCAACCTATTAATTGGGGTCTAGGAGCTGTATTTAATGAAGGAAATAATACCTGGGATCGTCACACTTCTGTGAATGACGGTTTTGCTGCTAAATTTAAATTTTCCAATTTTAAATTTACTCCTCATTGGGCAAAAATTAGTTCAGCAGCTGCGAATAAAACTGATGCAGCTAATGTAACTGATTACGGTATTCAAGCGATGTACGACAATCCAGATAAAGATATGATCCTTGGAGCTTACTATGGGAAGAGACGTTCACGCGCCAACAATAGCTATCTACAATCAGGAACCGTAGCTCAAGGTGATACGAATATTAAGCTTATCGATATTTTTTTCAAAAAAGGTTTTGGAAAATTCAATATCGGTGGGGAGTTACCTTTTGTGAATGGAAACATGGGACATGTTTTCAATGCGAACGACAAAGTTAATTATGGAGCCAAAGCTATTGTTACTGAGGCTAAATATGAATTCTCTGAAAAATGGAGTACAGGTTTAATGGCGGGGCAAGTTTCTGGCTCTGACGGAAACCAATCTAAATTTCAGGCCATGTACTTAAATCCTAACTACCAAGTGGCCAATTTGCTTTACCGCTACAATCTTTATGCCATTGCAGATGCGACCCAAAGTGTTTGGGATTCATATATGACTAATACTCGCTATGCCAAACTCTTTGTTAAGTATCAAAATGAATCATGGGTATGGAATGGTGGAGTGGTTTATGCTCAAGCAGAACAAGCTGCTAAAGCTGGAACGACGTCATTTGATCATGAAAGAAACGTAGCTTTTGCTGCCACTCAAGATCAAAAAAGAGATCTCGGATACGAAGTAGATTTAGGCTTTGACTACCTTTGGAATCCAAATGTAACTCTTTCTGGTAATGGTGGTTATCTTTTTACTGGTGATTACTACAAGTTCACCAATACCGGGACCACTACTTCAGTAAAAAATATGTATGTTACTTCTCTTAGTGTTGCAGTCAGCTTCTAATTTTATTTCATCTAAATAATAAGGGGACCCTATGAGGTCCCCTTTTTATTTGCATACTTATTTTAATTAACGGTACATCATTCCATTGTTAAAACCATTGCCGAATTGGTTTCCGCCAAATTGATTTCCAAACTGGTTTCCTCCCATCCCGCCAAAGTTAAATCCACCTCCAGCATTTCCAAAGATTGGCTGATTATACATGCTATTGTATGGATTAGAGCCAAATCCTTGGTAAGTATTATAGCCTGGATACATATTATTTTGTCCATAACTCTGGTTATAACCATTTGGGATATTTCCAAAATTAATCCCATTATTATTAGCAGGATAACGATTTTGATTTAACTGTTGTTGCCACAAATTTTGAGAATTATCATTTGATGGCATAGAGAAATCAATAGGCATACTAATTTCAGTATCAGCGATGATAACATCATCTGATTCATCCGACTCATCATCAACCATATCTCCATCTTGCGTTTGACGGTATTGACGACCTTGTTCTTCCAATGCCGCGTACTCAACTGATCTCACTCCAAATTTTGTACTTAATAAACGATCTCTATCATTTCTTGTCGTCAATTGATTTTGCATTCTCTTCAAAGCATTTGCGTATTCATTCATACATCTTTGTTGTGCTTGTTGGGTGAATTTTCTTGGACACTGAGTTTGTGCCTTCTGGATCACCATCATGGCCTTTGTCTCAAAATCTTTTTGTCGTAACTCGATATTTTTCTCAAGTGTTTTACTAATATTACCATATTGAGCTGACTTACCAGTGACTTCACCAGTTTTAACCGCATACTTTAATCTTTCTTCCTTCATCACCATACGATTTGTGTTGAGATCTTGTTTGATTTTATTATTAGCGACTGCCGGAGTGATAACACGGTTACCATCTTCCACGAAGCCAATTCGATTGTAGTGCTTGATCGATGAGCGAATTGCAAACAATTCTTCTGCAGCATCAAATTGGCCTTTTGCCATCAACTTATTGTAGTCACTCTCAGATAAGAAAGGTGATTTTCCAAATGAAGCCAGTTTTGTTTTAAGTTCTTTATATTT
>JBEIOQ010000043.1:0-17022 GCA_040377495.1 Halobacteriovoraceae bacterium | reverse complement strand
AGCTACTGGCGCCTTTTCAACTTCTTTGTCTTCGTGATCAGCAGCAATGATGTGGATACAGTTTGCAGGGCAAGCAGTTGCACACAACATACATGAAGTACAACGAAGTGATCCATCTTCTTTCAATGTAAGAACGTGCTTACCTTTAAAACGATCAGAGTAAAAATATTTCTCCTCTGGGTAGTTAAGAGTCATTCTCTTCTCTAACCCTAAAATATTTTTAAACATGGTCACAATAGTAATTTTGAGGGCAAGATAAAGTCCTTTCAAATAACCATGGTGCTTATAAAGATCTTTATTGAGTAGCATATTACTCTCCAAACATGAGGTTAGCGTAAGTTACAACTGATTTGTCAGACGCTCCCCAAGTATTTCTAGCACGACTAATTTTTCTTTCCATACCCTTAAAGTTCGTGATGGTGCCTTCTTTTTCCAAAAATGTTGGAAGTGGAAGAAGGTAATCAAAATCTTTCATGAAATAGAATGATTCATTGCTGGTTAAGGCCACCTTAGCACCAGCTGGCTTAACTTTCTTCACAAGGGTTTCCAAATGATCTTCATTGTAAACAACTTCTGGCATCACGATGAAGGCAGCATCTTTATTCCCTAAATTCCCCAGTAACTTATTTAAACCTTCATCTGAAGCATCAAAACCAGCTTTCTTGAAAGCCGCTTCAGCACCCTTTATGTTTGGATTTTTATCCGCACGGCGAAGAAGACCATCAAAATCTCTGCCATCTTCCAATTTGTGCTGAGGGAGACGATAAAGTGCTACTTCAACTTTTTGGCCCTTTATCGCTTCAAAAAATTGAGCATATTCTTGATTCGTTAAGAATGTAGAAAGTATGAACTTCTTGGCTTTATTTTTTAACGTTCCCATCACTTCTGTTTCAATCGCTGGAAGGAAAAGCCCTGATTTATTTTCCATGAAAGTGGCCAAACGATCAGCACGACCTACATGCTTATAGATTGAGCGGCCATCATCACACATCCAATAACCATTAACGGCAGCATCAAAAACTGGTTTTACACGATAAGCATCGTTTTGATTAAAAGAAACTTTCACTGAACAACCAGTTTCACAACCAATACAGGTTGTTTCCACATCGTCCAGGAACCATACACGTTGCTTAAAACGGAAGTCTTTAGAAGTTAGTGCACCAACAGGACAAATATCCACGAGGTTTTGTGCATAATAATTTTTTAAAGACTCATTAGCAGTGATTTCTGCGTGATCCCCACGGTTCACAATCCCCATTTCATGGGTCACTGTCACTTCGTCAGTGAAACGCACACAACGAGAACAAAGAATACAGCGTTCAGCATCCAACATAACATTACGGCCGATGTCCTGCACTTTATCCTTGTGAACTTTTTTATCAATCATGGATGAGTCATACACACCATGCTTCATGTAGTACTCTTGTAATCCACACTCTCCTGCCTGATCACAAATAGGACAATCTAGAGGGTGATTAACCAAGTGAAGTTGTAAAGTCCACTCTACTGCAGCTTTAATTTGCGCTGTATCGTTTCTGACTTTCGCCCCTTCAGTCACTACCGCATTACAAGCTGGAAAAGGTCTAGGTACCCCTTCCTGCTCTACCATACACATACGGCAAACACCGGCGATAGATAATCCAGGATGATAACAGTAGTGGGCCACTTCGATTTTATTATCGAGCGCAGCTTTTAACAGGTTACTTCCTGGTTTTGCTTCAATTTCTTTGTCGTTCCAGAGGAATTTTACTTTTTCCTTAGGAGGTGCCTGCACAACTTCACTCATGATTAGCCTCGTACAATATAGTCTTCTAGTTCTTTTCTAAATTTCTTTACCATTCCTTGAGTCGGCATTGCTGCAGCATCGGCCAGAGCACAAATGGTACGACCACGCATGTTCGCTGCCACTGTATCAAGGAGTTTTATATCTTCTGGTTTACCGTGTCCGGCTTCACCACGTTTTAAAATTTTCTCTAACCATCCTGTTCCTTCACGGCACGGAGTACACTGCCCGCAAGATTCATGGTGATAAAACTCTAATGTCCATTTTAAAACCGCTCCCATATCTCGAGTTTCATCGAGAATAATAATGGCACCTGATCCAAGCATGGATCCCTTAGCTGCCACATCTTCATAGTCCATCTTCGTCGTCATCACTTCTTCAGCAGTTAAAACCGGAGCTGATGAACCACCTGGAATAACTGCTTTCAGTTTTTTTCCATCTTTCATACCACCACAATGTTTTTCTATAATATCAATCAGTGGGATAGAAAGTGGAACTTCAATCACTCCTGGTTTGTTAACATCACCAGAAATTGAAAATAATTTCATCCCTGGAGACTTCTCTGTTCCCCAAGCTTTATAAGCAGTCGCGCCTTTTCTTAAAATCCAAGGAACAGCCGCGAGTGATTCAACATTGTTCACCATAGTGGGAAGACCACGGTACCCCTTGATCGCCGGAAACGGTGGTTTTAGTTTGGGCTGACCTTTCTTCCCTTCAAGAGAGGAAATCATACCTGTTTCTTCACCACAGATATAAGCTCCGGCTCCACGATGAACTGCCAGATCAAAATCTAAACCTGAACCTAAAATATTTTTTCCGAGATAACCTTTAGCATAAGCTTCTTTAATTGCTTTCTCGAGAACTTGGGCCTGGTGATAGTACTCACCACGAATATAGATATAGCCTCTTTGCGTTCCTAGCGCCCACGCCGAGATCACCATTCCTTCAATTAAAATGTGAGGACAAACTTCCACGAGATAACGATCTTTAAAGGTTCCTGGCTCAGATTCATCTGCATTACAAAGAAGATATTTTTTGGCATTTCTATCTTTAGAGAAAAAGCCCCACTTCACACCTGTAGGGAAACCTGCCCCCCCACGCCCACGAAGACCGGAGTTCTTCACTTCTTCTTTAATTTTATCGGGATCAGTTCCCACCCATTTTTTCATCATTTCATATCCACCAGCGGCTTCGAAAATATCGATACGGTGAACATCTGGGATGTGGTGGTAACTTAAAAGGGTATAATTTTCGTAATCTGCTTTAATACTCATGCTTCTACCTTAAAACTCGGATAATTTTTTTCGCTGACTCAAGATTGATCTTTCCGTAGTAGTCGTTATTCACACGCATACAAGGAGCATCAGAACAAGCACCTAAACATTCCATTTTCTGGAAATAAAGACGTCCATCATCACAAGGGGCCATGTTTTCTGTTTTATACTCTTGTAACAGGGCCTTATGAATGTCGCGAGACCCATACATAGAACAAGTAATATTAGTGCAAATCTGAATGATGTTACGACCAGTCGGATGGTCATAATACATATCGTAGAAGCTCACTACTTCTTTGAGTTTAATCACTGGCACTTTCATCATGCTGGAAATTTTATTCAACACAAAGTCCGGAAGCCATCCATGTTGTTCCTGTGCTAAATGCAACACGGGAAGAATCGCTGACTCAACATCGTCATAACGAGTTAATAGCTCGTTGTACCTTTCTAGATTTTCTTTCGTAAATTCAAAATTTTCGCTCATATATATTCCTAAGTAATACTTAACGATCTAATTCACCTGCGATCACATTCATTGAACCTAATATGGAAACTGCATCGGCAATCATGGTATCTTTAATCGATTCATTAAAAGATTGATAAATTGCAAAACAAGGTGGACGAACTTTCACACGGAAAGGTCGGTGAGTTCCATCTGAGATCACATAAAAGCCTAATTCACCGTTAGCTGCCTCAGTGGCTGAATATATTTCTCCAACTGGTGGCTTCACCCCTTTCATGACAAGCATGAAATGGTTCATCAAACCTTCGATGTTCGTATAGACTTCTTTTTTCTCTGGAAGGGAAATCGTTTTATCTAAAACCTTCACTGGACCTGACGGAAGATTGTTTAAAACTTGAGTGACAATTTTCAGAGACTGTCTCATTTCTTCCATACGAACAAGGTAACGGTCAAAACAATCACCTTTCTGTCCTACTGGGATTTCAAAATCGACATCTTTATAGAAATAGTAAGGACTTACTTTACGAATATCGTAATTAACACCTGCTGCTCGTAGACATGGACCAGTGTAGCCCCATTGAATAGCATCTTTTGCTGAAACAGCTCCTACCTTGGTACGATCAATCCAAATTCGTGATTGAGTTAACATTCCGTCAACCTTCTCAATATTTTTGCTAATCACTTTCACTGTCTCTAAACATTCACTCACCCATGCCGGTGGTAAATCGTAGGCCATACCGCCTACTCGAGTAAGAGAAACAGTGAGACGAGCGCCACAAAGTTTTTCGAAAAGTTCATAGATACGTTCACGTTGTTCAAAACAAAACCAGAAGTTCGTCAGAGCACCGATATCTACCGCATTAGCACCGATACACACCAAGTGATCAATCACACGTGAAAGTTCTGCTAGAATCATACGTAAAGCTTTCGCGCGATCTGGAATCTCAATCCCCATCATATCTTCAACTGCTTTACACCAGCCAATGTTATTCATTGGAGCCGAACAATAGTTCAAACGATCAGTATAAGGGATGACTTGATTATAAGTATGATTCTCACACATCTTTTCAAAACAACGATGAAGATAACCAATTTCTAATTTAGATCTTCTTATGGTTTCACCTTCCAACTCGGCCATAACACGTAATGTTCCGTGAGTGGCAGGATGAGAAGGACCAATATTAACCCACTCGCGAGAAGAACGTTGTTCTTCTGTCAGAGTTGGATCCGGTTCAAAATAAATATCTTCTGATTCATCTAGAGGTTGGTTATGAGTCGCAGAGTAATCTTTACGTAATGGGTGACCTACAAATTTATGGTGAGTCAGAAGTCTTTCTTTAAGACGTCCCTGAAATTCAATTCCATACATGTCCCAAGCTTCTCGCTCGAACCAGTCTGCAGCTTTCCACAGCGGCATCACGGTAGGAACACTTTCGCCTTCGTTCAACGGAACGCGAATACGTACGCGATCATGGGTTTCCATATTCAATAAATGGTAAATCGCTTCGAAGCGTTTTCCATGGGTGAAATCAGAGTGAGGACGATGAAGATTATCCACGCCACACACATCCAAAAGCATAATGAAACCATAATCATCTTTCAATGATTGCATCTGAGCATACATCTTACTTGAGGTGGTAAAGCAAACATGATTATCAAATTTGAATTGATAATTATTTTCACCAAATAATTTTTTTAATTGTTCCGCTAACATAAAATCACGCGCCTACTTTTTTAATTTTTTCTTGAATTTGCATAATCCCCTGAAGAACAGCTTCAGGAGTGGGAGGACAACCTGGAATATAAACATCCACTGGAATATCGCGAGAAACACCTTGAACCACATGGTAGGCTCGGTAAAAACCACCGGAGGAAGCACAGGCCCCCATCGCGATTACCCATTTTGGTTCTGCCATTTGTTCATAAATTCGACGAAGAACTGGTGCTTGTTTTTCTGTAATCGTTCCGGCAATGATCATTAAATCTGATTGTCGTGGAGAGAAACGAACTACCTCTGCTCCAAAACGAGAAGCATCGTACTTTGGACCAACCACTGCCATGTACTCGATCGCACAGCAAGCAGTACCAAAAGGAAATGGCCAAAGTGAGTTTGCTGATCCCCAACGTTTTACCCATTCTAAAAATGAATCAACTTTGGTGGTCACCACCAAACGGTCTAAAGCAAAATCTTCTTCGCTGGTTGTAGTCACTGGAGTCACCAAATTGGTGTACTTATTCTTAAACATGAAGCTCTCCGAATTCAAGGCCCTAAATTATAGGTATAAGTGTAATAAATTATGAGAGTTTTGGGAAAAGAAAAGGCTTATTGATTAGGTGCAAAATTAGTAGATAATTCCGAACTTCTTTTTCTCATTTATATTGGAACGATTGATCCATTTCACATCATCGGGAAAAACGGAAAACTGAACTAGCTTTTTGGAAATCTTGGGATCCAAGCAACCCATAGTTTTGGCCTCCACGTTAACCCATGAATATAGCTTCTGGTGCGTCCCAAAACTAGTGTCATCGTACTCGACGTAACGGTAAAATTCTTTACCCGACAGACGTAAACTGTTCATGTACGTTATCATTTGACTCATGGCCATATCCAGATCTTCATCGGTACATTTTTGAATTTGTGAGTAAGAGTCAAATTCCCGACGATTTGAGTTGGGCAAATAAGGATTTTCCTGCCATTGGCGTTGATTGCAATTGAAGTAATGGCCCAATATTTCTAGTTTATAGAAACCTGCCAATTGTCCTACGAACCAATGTTTTTCCACATTTTCACTGATCTCTGAATATTTTACGAAATCCGTGCAGGTTAAAAACTCTTTACCATACTTAGTGTGGAAGGATTTAAATTCTCTTCCATATGTTTTTATCCCTGAATTTTTTAATTTATCTTGCTCTTTAATTTTTGCTTTTAATTCATCAATGGTAGTTGCCTCTTTTTGAGAAGCTTTTAAATTTCCAAAATTTTCCCAGGCATAGTCATATAATTTAAGACAACTGGAACGAATTTTTCTCAGTTCCGCCATGGTGAAAATATGACTGAATGAAGTACTGAATTTCAGAGCAAAGCCTGGCTTAATTTCTCCTGTCACTCTGACTGCAGGAACTTCGGACTCACCGGCAGAATTTCGGCCTAAAGAATTTTGAATGAAGGCCTTAAAATAATCCCAATCAGTACGATCTTTCAATTCATCAATGGTAGTGACATCACGAAAACGTGGATCATGAAAATCGACAGCAACAAGCACCATGCGTGAGTCCCAATTATTGCGACCTAAACAAGATCCTTCATGACAAACTTGCTCAACCACACCACCTACCACACGAACTTGGTGAGAAGCCTGGACATGGCCTTCACGGTAAAATTCATCATTGCCAAAAACGACTATTTTTTGTGGTTTCCCCAATTGATCGAGCATGCGAGGAACCAGACCTTCGGTGTATGGAGGTGTATAAATTGTTCCTCGGTATTTTCCCCAGCTGTCACTTTGATCACAGTAAAGTGTGCGACCAAAACGATGACCAGAAACGACATCGTAATCATAAGCTGTACGACTTCCGGAGGGAGTCGTGGCTATAAAATAGAGGGTTTTTTCGTTGTCATTGATTCTTGGTTCTGTATCAAAAAAGAGATGGGGTTCAACATTTCCTTCCTCATCCACGCTTTTAAATTTGGCCTCTTCTGCGAACCATACAGGTTTTGTGCTGAGAGTAGACCAAAGATCGGGGCTTTCTGGCTCTGACTTAAAGCCTGAACATGAGGATAAAAGCACAGCGAGTGCGATCATTTTTAATGTTTTTGTTTGACAACCCATGCCTCTATAGTACACCATTCTCCAATACTTTCAATCGATTATCCCTTTGCCCGGGTGGTGGAATCGGTAGACACAAGGGATTTAAAATCCCTCGGTCGCAAGACCGTGCGAGTTCAAGTCTCGCCTTGGGCACCATAAAATAAAAAGCCAGCGACAAGCTGGCTTTTTTATTTTGAATGATAATAATCGTCCAGATGGATAGGTCTTGTCATAAATTCTGAGACATCATGTTGGCTTAAAAATGGAGGATGCCCTTTATTTTTTGAACGGCGTCGAAGAAAAAAAATTAAACTTACAAAAGAAATCCCTACAACAATGAAAATGGCCACTTGAATCCACAAGTCTATTACTGACATATTAACCTCCCTGTTAATAAACAGTTCGATACCTTTTATATTATCTCATAGTTTTTCAGCGGTGGGGAAGGTCTTGAAATATGTTCATTTGAATGATCGTTTTAGTATTCTAAAAGTGGATTTATTTTTTTCTTCTTCTTTTTGTAAAGCGGTTGTTGATAACCGATTGAACCGATTAATTGCACTGAAGAGATTGGGGTTTGTTCTAACCTGTTACTGGTTCCGTCGACCAGAGCATTTTCAATTTTAACAATAGATCCTTTGGTGGCAGCTTCGACAAAGACCCGATCCCAAAAAGTTAGCTTTAAGCGAACATCAGCGTGGGCACCATAGCCCGCCACATGGAATTTATTATTCATCCCCACATGGTTCCATTGTTGATCTCTATGCATATAAACTTGAGTCTTCGGAATGAGGACACCTGCTCCAGCACTTCCCCTCAAATCTACGGCAAATTTATTATTTTTGGTTTTATAAAGATTTTGATTATAAACTGCTCCAACGTTCACATAGTTATAACCATCGGTATGCTCAAAATTTAACCACGAAGCATTTCCTGTGGCCTTCGCTTCATCAAAAGTAATAGGCTTGTGTACATCCCATTCATTTTGGCGATCTTCGTTTTTCACAAATAAGTCTGGGGAAAATTCTCCCGTCATCCGGTAATTAAGTGTATTATCAAAAACCCATTTCATGTGGTCTTGAGCAACTTCAATTCCCCACTTTTCATTAAACATATAGCCAATCTTCATGTTGTACTGAGGAATACTAAGTTGGCTAGGATTCACATAGACAATAAAATCTTTAAAGCTTTTAAGCGGACTGGGACGGTCATAACCTTTAGCATCGTGAATTGTGAAGGTACCTTCGCTGGTTTTAAAAGTTGCATCAGAAAGTGAATGCCAAGAACGATTATAACCCCACATAAAATAGAAACGGCCAGGAAGACCTTTTTCATTTGGCGCAAGATTAAGATCGCTAAAAACAATTGGTAAGGCCTCTTTTAGTGCTTTCTCTTTACAATCGACACAATCAGGAGAGGCGAACAAGGGTCCATGATTAGCAGAAAAATTTTTAGGGACAAGCATTTTAAAATCGCTAAATTTCCCATCTTCTTTGACCGCTTCTATGGATTTTGGATCAACTCCAGCTAAGAGAGTCTCCATTTTATTTTTAAATAAATCGGATGATTCTAAGTTCGTTTGATAGATAGGAGAATGAATTAACAATTTCTCTAACTCATTCATACCTTGCTTCAACTCCGCTTCGGAAATTTCGCCTTTATCAAAACGGACTTTGAGATCATTGATTTTTTGCTCTTGTTCATTTTTATCCTTTTCATTGATCAGCTTATCCATATCTCGCGTTTGCAGTAGAGCAAAATATTGACGAGCTAAATCTTGAATATGGGCTTTGACCTCATCGGTCTTTTTTCCCTGAGCAAGCAACTGCTTGAGATAATCTTGAAGTTCACTATTAGGAATTTCCAAACCTAGCTTTAATTTTTCTAGAAGAACAGCTTCGCGAGTACTATTTTCTGTTTCTAGATGAAGTTTTTTTCCAGCTTCTTGCATTTCTTTGATTTGCTCAGGAGAAAGAATTTGATTGATTTCTTCTTGAGTTGCTTCTCTTAAATCAACTAAGTCTTCAGCTTGTGCAGATGCGGACAAAACAAGAACTAAACTTAAAACAAAAGACTTCATATTAATCTCTTTTAGCATGGCCATTTTGGTTAATCAGACGAGGAGCTAGATCACCATATTTTTTTATTAAAGGCTGTAATTTAGCAGGCTCCATCGGGCAAACATATTCAAGTTTGATTTCTGGATAGAGGGATGAAACGCGTTTCCTAACTTTCGCCGCTGCTTTCTTCGTGGCTAAGCGCACACAATTGATAGCTTCGTCCACTCCATCATCAAAATAAACACGAAAATCTATATCTTTCACTTTTACAAAACGATCATTAACACACTTAACGTAGGGGCCATTTTGATTATTTAAGACATCTGGACGCTTTGAAAAGATATCATTCCAAAATCTCATTCCGTTAAAATTGGCAACTAAGTCAGCGTAGGAGTAAACTCCCGTCGCTAGTATGTTACCTCCATAAATCGTTTTTTCTCCCATTTCTCCGGAAGATAAAACCTTATCCATACTTCTTTTTTTGAAATAGTAATTTTTAAAATAAACAAATCCACGTCCGAATAAATGCTCAAATTTATCTGAGCCCACAGTACGAGGACCATATTTGATGAGAGGGCCTAAGGCCACTTCACTCTCATCGGCGGATTTTTTACCCAGAAGATATCCATCAAATACACTAAAATCGGCATAGATGGACTCGCCAACTTTTAAACGACGACGAGGCAAAGACTGATCGTAAAGTATGTATTGAACTAGCTTTCCATTTTTATGATTACTAAAATAATTTTTTAAGAGCTCATAAAACTGGATTTCATCACACCCATTAATCGTACTGTTAGCAGTGACAACTGCTTCTTTTAAAAAGACATTGGCCTTATTATTAATTAAAACGGTTACATCAGGTAGAGGCTCATAGCGTTTAGTAAATTGATCCACCTCAGCTGAGTTGGAAGAAAAGCAAATGAGAGACATGAGGACAAATATGGCCACTTTCATGCCGTACTTATCGGCTAGTATAAGAAAAACTTGAGCCGATAAGTCAGACAATATTACTCTTTAAATTTAAATACTTATCATTAGCTTAGTTTATCTTTTACGTTCTCTGTCGCTTTCGCAACAGAAGCTTGGACCTTGTCCACGGTATTGGAAGCTTTATCTTTGGCTTGGACTACTTTATCTTCCAGCTCTTCAAACATATGGGATAATTTATCTTGGATCGATTCTTTGGTTTCGCCATATTTTTTTTGGATCGTTCCTTCAATGGAAGTAAAATCCCCCTTGGCTTTCTCCAATTCATCGTCAGTTAAATTTCCCCACAATCTTTGTAAAGCACCTTTGGTTTCTTTCCATTTGCCTTTGATGATGGACTCATTCACCATAAAGTTTTTCTTAAACTTTTCTTGCTCTAACATACCAACTCCTTAGTCGAGGTTAATTCCCCCAAATAATTAAGCATATTTCAAGCCAACAATAGGTGACCAAATTTAAGTTACTTAAATTTTATGAATAATATTTTGGGGTATTATTCCCCATCAATAGGAAATTAACCTCATCGTAAAACTCTTTTCTTTGATAAGAGACCAAATTTAGACAAAACATTTTGGCATCAATCCTGCTTTCTTTAACCATGACGTAAGTCAAAAAAATAACAAATGAGGTCACTATGCTTAATCCACAAGAAATTTACGAACGTTGGCCACAGATCAAAACTGCCATCCTTCAGCATTGGACAAAATTAAATGATGAAGACGTGGAAAGAGGGAAAGATAATTTTCACTCGATAGGTCGTATTATTCAAGCCAAATACGGTGGAGGACAAAACTTTGAACAGGAACTTGAGCAAATCTTCATTTCATCAATGGAGGAAAAGTCTGACGTAAAAGAAATATCAACTCCCCCAGCGCCGGATGAGTTTAATCCAATTGATCCTTCACCTAAAACAGATGTGCCACAAATGACACGAGAAAGTCGCCATTAATTTTTTTTGACTAAAACAGGGGAAATTTATGAATGAAATAAGCAACAAACAAAGTTACCCACTCAATATAGTGGACTTCTTAATTATGGACCACAATTATCTTATGGAATGTATAGAGGTCATAAAAAATCCACAAGAAAGTTCAGAGAATAAGTTGAAGCATGCCAAAAGTTTTCTCGATACACTCAAGCATCATGCGGCATCAGAGGAAATAGCAGTCTATGAGCCTCTCAAAAAAATGAATAATCTTCGCTTCATGGTGATGAAGGGAGAGGTTGAACATAGTATTGTCGATGATCAAGTAAATCAATTAGAGGCGAAAATTGGTCACCATCAAAAAATTGATGCACAATTAGAGGCACAACTCCAAGTGCTTGGCCACTTAGTCGAAGATCACGTTCGTCATGAAGAAGCCCAGTTAATTCCTTTAATCGAAGAATATTTAGATGAAACCTCACTAGAAGAGATGGGAAGAGTGTTCCTGCAAGAACGTCATTATACCAAAAAAGATCTGACAGATTATCCGGTTGTGCAAAAACTCATGGAAACGCTTTAAATTAGGAGGTCATATGAAAAAATATCTACTTTTCGCTTTTGTCCCCTTGGTATTATGGGCTTATTTTGACGTCCATTTTGCTTACGCAAAACAAATTGTCGCTCCTAACGAAATACCTTCCTACCAGGAAGTGATTCCCACGAAAAATCCTATAGTTCCGCAAAAAGACATGACTTTACCGGAAAAAGTAGAGGATAAATGGCCGGAAGAATCAATGAAGGACAAGAATCCCACGCGTAAAAGCTACAAAACCAAAATGAAAGATTTACAACCCTCATTACAAAATTAGTTGCGACCAGGAAAAGACAGGTGTAAGGTTAAAACAATATGAAGAAGATACTTTCTATACTTAGCCTTTGCCTGTGTTTAATCGTACTTGTAGTAACTCACTCGGGAAGTGTTTATGCAGTTGACACCATCGGCTCAGAAACTTCATGGCAAAAAGATATAGAGAGCAAACTAAGTCCCGATCTTCCTTTAGCAGACATTCTTATCCCACTTAATTTTTTAAACGGACCTATTCTTACGGAAGAGGTTTCAACTTTTTACCCACAAGTTCAAACAGAAACAAAAGCAGAAGCTTTTAGTTTTCTAAACTCAGATCTTCCTCCGCCAGCACTTTAATCTCATTTATTTTCCCTCAATAGTTCTCTTTAATCTTATCGCACGGAAGTGAAGATACGTTCGATGATGTAAGAGAACACTGCAACCCTCCTGTTGTCGGTATCGGCTATCGACAACAGTATGGGGTGTAGGAGAGAAGCCTAAGTCCCTAGATTTTGGTAAAAGAGGAAAATGCCCTACAATCATCTTAATTCTTCCCTCGATTCAAGGATCTTGAATGAAAGCAATTCTCCTTTCTCTTCTTTGTCTTTTTTGTCTTTCCGTATCAGCACAAGATATTACCAAAGAGCACGTACTTTCAATGTTGGAACAAATGAAAAAAGAAGGAATTGTCCCTGCCGATAAAGCTCCAGAAGTGGAGGCTAAAATACGTGGACTATCTGATGCTCAGTTTGAACAAATCAAAGGTGTGGCCCGTGGTGTAGCAGCCAAAAACCCTCAAATGAATCAAAACACACAGCCAACGCTCCAAAATGCAGCACAATCTGTGGATGTCGACTCAAAAGCTTTCAAAGATGCGTCTAAAGAACTTGAAAAAATCATGAAATAAACTTAAAGTATGGCCTTATGGCCACTCCTACCACCCTGTGTTCTTTACAAAACCTTACGGTAACTTATCCTCACAAAGTGATTTTTCGTGATGCCACCTTTGTTTTAAATGAAGGCGATAAGATTGGTGTGTTAGGACTCAATGGTCATGGTAAAACCACACTCTTTAAGATCTTAAACGGCGAAGCAGTTCCCGATATTACCGTTCCTCCATGCTTGTTTGATAAGGCCAAGGAGTTTTCTCTTTTCACTGTTCCTCAAGAGCTTCCTATTTTTGAGAATGTGACCATTGAAAACTATGTTTATTATTTTTATCCTGAATTTAAATCACTCAAACAACGTTTAGATGAAATTGCCCACGAACTGGAATCAGGTGATGGGGATTTTGATAAATTGATTGATGAGCAAACTCATATCTATGAAAATCTTGAGAAAAAAGAAGCAGATAAAATCGTCAACCAGTACCTGAGCTTTGTTAAGTACTTCGGTTTAACCGATACTTCCAGAAAAGTAGAAGGCATGTCTGGCGGTGAGCAAAGAAAAGTGGCCCTGTCCCTTGGACTTTCTGCTCCTCAAAAAATTATTCTATGGGATGAGCCAACGAACCACCTTGATCTAGAAACCATCGAACTCTTCGAAGAAGAGTTGATGAAAACCAGTAAAACCTTTCTTTTGATTACTCACGACCGATATTTACTTAACAACGTCGTGGATAAAATCGTGCATATTCAGCATGGAAAAATTAAATCGTTCCAAGGAACTTATGCAGAATATCTTACCTTCCTTCAAGAAGAAGAAAAACGCCGTGAGAAAGAGTTAGATAAACTATCAAACTATCATCGTCGCGAATCAGCGTGGATTATGCGAGGAGCGAAAGCTCGTCGTACCAAGAGTAAGAAGCGTATTGAAGACTACTCAACTTTATCGAATGCCATTAGCGAATTAAAAAGTTTAGCGCATAAATCAGTAAACTTAAATTTACAGAATTCTGGTCGAAAAACCAAAATTCTCTTTGAAGCTACTGACCTTAATCTTTCCTTCGGGGAAAGAACACTATTCAAGAATTTAAATTTCAGTGTCGCTAAAGGTGATAAGATCGCTCTCATTGGAAACAACGGAGTTGGAAAAAGTAGTTTGTTAAAAATTCTGCAAGGAAACTTAGAGCAGACTTCTGGGAAAGTAAAACGTGCGGAAAATCTTCGTGTTGGTTTCTTCTCGCAAAAAAGAGAGCAACTAGACCCTGAAAAAACGCCGTGGCAAATTATTGGTGACGGAATTGATTTTGTGATCTCTACCACAGGTGAAAAACGCCACGTGGCCAGTTACCTCGAAAGCTTTCTATTTAACTCAGAAGAACTACGCCGCCCAATCAAAACATTTTCTGGAGGTGAGAAAAATCGTCTACAATTAGCACAATTCATGAAAGACCCCGCCGATATTTGGATTTTTGATGAACCCACCAACGATCTCGATCTAGAAACCATTGGTGTACTCGAAGAAGAATTAAAAAGCTACGAAGGTGCTTTAATCGTTGTCGGTCACGATCGTGCTTTCATTGAAAACGTTTCCACCAAAGTTTGGTTACTCCAAGACCAGAGAATTGAAAACTTTGAAGCTGGTTACTCTCAAGTAGAACCTTATATTGAAGCGCTAAAACTAGAAAAAGAATTAGCGAAAATGACGAACAAGGCGAATGCATCTTCAGCGAAAGACAAGCTTTCCTACCAAGAAAAGAAACGTCTCGAAACCATTCAAGCAGAAATTGCCTCACAAGAAACCTTAGTCAGTGACATTCAAACCAAAGTTGATAGCTATGAATACGGCGATGGTGGAGCTGAAATCACTCAAGGTCTCGTGAAACTTCAGACACAATTAGAAAGTGCGAAAGCAAAGCTTGAGGAACTTTTCCATGAGTGGACTAGTTTAGAAGAAAAGAACTCTTAATTCCCGTTTAAAAACTCTTTTACATGACGATAAACGTTGGCTGCCGCGAGCTCTGGGTTATTGTGTGGTAAGCGCTGCGGTTTCTCTATCGTCACAATATTAGCATGAGACTCGAGCAGCTCCTTAAAGCGTTCCGTGCCATCACGAGAAACCACCGCATCATCTTCCCCAGTGATCAAAGTTATACGCTGATGAAAAGTTTGAATATTCTTTTTCTCTTCATAGAGCCATTTAAAAACGTCTTTGGGATTTAAGTGAGGACTTACGAGTTGAGAACGAATGTGCATGGTTTTTTCGTAGAACTTACTTTGAAACAAATGGGGTTTGTCCTCTTCCTGAATCCCTACTCCCACCCCAATACCCATTTTATTAAGCCCAGCGAACTCTTCATTCATGAGAGCTTTCAAAGAAAGTAATCCACCTAAAGAGTGTCCACCTAGAATCAATTTAGTTTCTGCATTCACTTTGAAATGTGATTGTTCCAATAGTGTATGATAGGCCAGCGTGAACAAGCGATGAGCGTTAGTGCGAAAATTTTCAAAGCTATTCAACTCGCTAAAGCTCGCGAGATAGTGGCCAGGAAGATCAAAAATGATGGTAGGAACAGCGAAGTCCGCTAAACGAACTGCCCAAGGAAAGAGTGGAGTTTTTTCCGCGGTATAACCGTGAGTAAAAACCGCAACAGCATTCTTATAATGGGATTCTCCGTCTGGATAAAGACACAAAGCTTCTGTGTGGAGAGAGCCTTCAGGGCTCTCAAGGGTTAAAGGAACTTTGTCTATTTTAGTGAAAAAGCTCATGAAATCGCCTCTTAACTCGCTGCATTTTCTTAATAAAATTATCGTTTTAATTTGACGAAATGAAAACAAAACATTATTTTTTAAACTCAAAATTTGACACGTTTGATTGGCCCGCTTAGCTCAGTCGGTAGAGCAAAGGACTGAAAATCCTTGTGTCCGTGGTTCGATTCCGCGAGCGGGCACCACTCTTGTCAAATCTGTAAAAAGCCACCTTCCAACGGGTGGCTTTTTTTTTCCACAAATTTTTAGACACTGAATACATTTACTCGTCTTGCACGGCCAAGACTCGCGTCTGGGCAATTACTGAGAAAAAAGTATAATGAGTAAATGTTAGAAATACTCATCCCAAAACTTCTTTCTCATTATCCAGCTCACTCTATCATTCTTTATGGTAGCAGGGCCGGGTTAGATTATCGCAATGATAGCGATTACGATTTCCTCTTTATTAAAGAAAAAGGAAATCGAGTCCGAGAAGTTTTTGAACTTGATGGTCTTAATATAGACCTCATCGTCGACTCTGAAGAAATCCAAAATCGCCCCTTGGATACTCTTTATTTATGGCAATCAAAAATTCTAATCGATGAAAAGGGGTTTGCTAAAAATTTAGTCGAGAAAAACTCTAGCCTTTTAAAAACGACTCCTTCTCCTTTACCAGAAAACAGAATCAAACAAAGAAAAAAACAAATTCAGGATCAATTGATTTATATCCAAATGGATAATGTATTGGGACATTTTCGAATCCACGACTTATTGGCAAAATTATTTGAGCTATATTTTACTTTGAAATGCCAGTGGAATTTAGGAGATAAATACGGTTTTCAATGGATGAAAAAAAATGATCCGAAGGCTTATTCACTATTTGAAATCGCCTTAAAACCGAATGCATCGTATGAAGATATAACTAATCTGGTAAACTTCATTCAGCAATTATAAGGACATCGATGAAATTCTTTTTTTTACTTGCACTTTTGAAAATTACGGCATGCAGTTCAAATAAAACAAACCGTGCTCTTAGTGGCCAGAATGAAATTGAAATCAATCATGATTTCCTCACTCATCCTCTAAATGAAAAAGAAAAAATAGAAACTTATTGGGCAAAACCGGAAGGTGATGGACCCTTTCCAGTGATTATTTCTCTCCATGGGCATCAGGAAGCTCCGAGACCAGGAGCTCAGATCTATGTAGATAACAAAGTTCTCCAAGGTGATGCTAAACTTGGTT
>JBEIOQ010000070.1:0-13123 GCA_040377495.1 Halobacteriovoraceae bacterium | reverse complement strand
GAATCATATTTCTCTTTAATTTTAATGCTTTATAGGAATTTTGGGGGAATTATTTTAGCTTCCAAAACTTCAAGGCGTGTTCTGCTTGAAATTTCAAAAGTGATAGACCATCAATATACTTATCACACTGTTTTGGTAGGTTATCTGAGTGACACTTAAGTGCATAATTGAGATCCCAAAACCATGCTGACTTCTGCAATTTACCTCGGTATTCAAAATCTCTAGAACAAGCATTCACAACAAGTTTGCGCACATTTTGATTTTCTAAAGCTGCACTTAAATCAGCACGGGTAAGGTCACCGTGAGAGCCACGAGTGTATTGAATCACTTTCATATTGAGTTCTTGAGCAACTTTCTTGATTATTCCCGCCATTACCCCGCTCCCCAAAAGATGGATTTCAAAGTCTGTACTTTTTTGCTCCACTAGGAAAAAATCTCTCACTCCCAAGTAGTCCGTGTTCGTTCCATAGCAACGCCCTTGTACCATTGAAATACAATTGATCGCTCCTAAAGCGCGAACTTCGTCCGTCACCAAAAGATTTTCATCTTCAATATAGCTTGCTTTATATGGACTAGTGACGCTGACTCCTTGATACAAAGTAAAGAGTTGCTGCAACTTCGGAAGTTTTTGTGCGTTAGGGATATCGAGTAAATGATAATCAACTTTCTGCCCAAGAAGTTCTTGATAAATGCGGGCCGATTCAGAGTGAATAATATGCTTCCCTATTAAGGCCAAACGAATCATGAACTACCTTTAGCAAAAATACTTTTTTGCTTTTTCAACATCATGATTCAACTGTTCAATTAAACCATTTACACTTTCAAATTTTTTTTCATCACGAATTTTTTCTAGAAAAGAAATTGAAAGACTTTCACCGTAAATATCCTGATCAAAATCCAGGATAAAGGTTTCGACATGAATAACATCTTGATCATTAAATGTAGGATTTTTTCCAATATTGGTCAGTGAATTATAAGTCATCCCCTTAATTGTGGTTCTAGTTATATAAACACCCCTCATGGGAACGATGATATCAGTATCTAACTGAAGATTTGCTGTGGGAAAACCTATTTTTTTACCGCGGCCTTCCCCTTTAATCACTGGGCCAGATAAATAAAATGGACGACCTAGGAATTTTGCAGCTTCGATCATTTTTCCTTCACGAATTAGTTCTCTTACTCGGCTAGATGAAATTTGTAGATCCTTATCCTTATACTCCTCTTCTACAACGACAACAATGTTGCGAGCTTGACCCATTTCTTTTACGAGATCAAAACTTCCTTGCTTGTTCATACCAAAAGCAAAATCATGTCCTAAATGAATTTCTTTAATCTTATCGCTAGCGAAAACAAACTGTTCTAAAAAATCTTCTGGCCTTTTAGTGCTAAAATCACGATTAAAATCAATTTCGATTAAAAAATCAACTCCAAGACTTTCTAACATAGAACGTCTCTCGGGATATGAATTTATAAGATAATGTTTAAAATTAGACGAAAGAATCTGATGAGGGTGAGGAACAAAAGTCATCACCACAAACTTAAGACCTTTAGCAACACACCGTTTTTTAATTGTTGTTAATAAAAACGATGGCCCAGGTGTACACCATCAAAATTACCAATAGTCATACCAATTAATGCAGATTTATCAGTATACTTTGAAATTTCATTTAATGAATTAAGAACTTTCATATGGTTTTACTTGCGCTTGTAAGTTCGGCAAATGCCTTCTTATCAAATCCCGTTTTCATAGAAATTTTTTTATCATAAAATTCTTTCTTTTCCATCTCGTCCAAAAGATTTTTAAAGTAACGCTTAGAAGGCTCAGAAAGACTTGTATTTTGTGTCAAAATCTCCCAGTTTTGGTAGCTAGTTTGGTGGAGATCTAGTGACACACTATCAAGGAATTCGTGCAAAGTTTGATAGTTAAGACCTTGTTTTTGTATTTTCTTTAACGCCACTTCACTTCGTTTTAAGCCAGACTTTTCTCTCCAAGGGTTAAAGATGTAAAACATACTTATGAGAAGTAAAAAGCTCAAAACTAAATTAACCCATCGAATGATGATTTTATCATTCGCCTTAAAGTCAAAAATAGGGGCCACAGCACTTAATTTTTGACCCACTTTTGGTGCTTTGGAATTAAAGATCTCTGGCACTTTCAGAGTCAATTCTGCCTGGGCAGGTGGAGTTTCTTTGGGGGGAATGGGCTGTCCATCCCCTTCAATAATCAGCTCTGGTTGATTAATATTTACAGTCACATACTGAAGTGTTTCTGGATTAAAATAGGACAATGGAACTTGCCCTGCCTTTAAGGACGTTTTTCCTCTGGCCAAAAATGTATAATCGAAGACTTTAGTAGCCGTTACATCGGTTTCGATATTTAAGTCTGCATTTGTTTCAAACTCTTCAAAATTTGGATCTTGAATAATTTTAGGAGCATCGAAATTTTCTAAATTTCCCGGTCCAGTAACTTTTAATTTAAACTCAACAGGTTCATTTACTAAAAATTTATTTTTAGTAAAATTTAAATCAAAACTATGTTTACCAACTAATCCGGTAAAATGAGCAGGCACATTTTCTGCTGGAAGTTTTTTGACGACAATTTCCAAAGGCTTTGACGAAACCGTTCTTTGAGTTAATTTACCACCAAAACCTAAACCTAAAGAACCAAAAGGAGATTGTCTTAGACGTTCTTGATATTGAACTCGCAAAGTAATAGGGTCAGCAAAAAATTTTCCCTCTTTATCGGCGAACAAACGAGCTGAATACACTAGACTTCGTTCATAGACCTCTCCCTCGTATTCCACTCTCTCGGGATGATTATTTTCCTGGAGAAAACGTTTAAAGAAACGAGTTAATTTGGGGAAATCTTTTATATCAGTCGCAGCTAAACCGGTTTTGTAATAGAGGTAATAGCGAACGGTGACACCTTCGCCAATGAAAATGTTGTTTTTATCGGCAATTGCTAATGCAAAAACAGGAGGCAATTGCTTCGGCTCTTTGAGGATGTTAATATTTAAACCTGGCTTTTTAATGGTTTGCCCATCAACTTCAATCACAATGTCATTAATTCTAACAACACCAGCTCTTTGTGCGATAAGTTCATATGAAAAATTTAGTTCCTTGGACGTTATCAACCTACCATTAATAAAAAGTGTTCTAACAGAAACACCTTGATCTTGTTTTCCCACCACTTCTGCACCGTGAGGGTTAAATGAAATATCTGGATCTTGATTTGTATTAGTTTTAATCTTTAAATTTAAACTAAAAGTTTCACCGACCAAGGGCTCCTTGGGATTAACTTCAATTTCTACTTCCTGGGCCAACGCCTTAGAAGAAAAACAACTTAATACCGCACAAAAAAGAAATAAAATCACTTTCATACTTTTACCAGTCTTTTATATCTCTACCCTTGAATTGTTCATGAGTAGAAGTGTCTAACATTTTTTCTTGCAACGCTCTGTCTGTATTCATTAATTGCTTCAATTGAGCTGGAAGCTTCTTTTTCATATTATGCTTAACTTGTTCTCGTTCTTTCTTTTCTTGTTCTTCTTTATCCTTATCAGCTTGCTCGTCATTTTTATCTTTATCGTCCTTTTTATCACCCTTATCTTTGTTTTTATATTTATTCTTTTCCTTGTCCTTTTCTTTTTCCTTTTCATTCTTGTCATTAGGTTTATTTAACTTCTCACGAGGCTTGTCCTGCTGATTCCCCTTTCCTCCTTGAGAATTTTCCTTTTGTTCTTGCTGATCTTGATCTTTTTGTTGTTGATCTTTTTGATCTTGATTCTGTTTATTTTTTTTATTTTGATTACTTTTAAACATAAGCAAGGTATTTACATGCATTGTCTCTAGCCACTTTTCTTTCTCTTTATGATCAACCTCTTCTAAGTACTTTTCAATTTCATAATATAAAGAAAGTCCAGCTTCCTTCTGTTCCAACTTTAAAAGTGTCGTTGCATAATTAATTTGAATAGGGGTGCTTTCTAGATCTTTTAGCCCCTTTAAATTTTCTTCATACAGTATTTTCGCGTGTTCAAAATAAGTTTTACGCATTAAAAGGTCAGCAAGTTTTAACTTTTCTTCACGACTGGCCTTGCCATTACTTATTTTATTCATCAAATCTAATTCTACTTTTTCTAGCTCTGGTTTTTCTTGCTCTTGATTATCTTGCGTAAACCCCAAAGGTATATTTACCGCTAAACTCATGAAAAGAAACAAGGCCACAGTAAATGTCCTTTGCATGCGCAAAAAGTATGCAAACATCAATATCAAGAGAGATGGAATAAGAATCCACTCTGTCAAAACGGGTCGAATATTCACATCACCTTGAGAAAATTTCTTTTCATGTTCTTGGGTAAAAAAATCTAAAATTTCTTTAGTTGGAAGTGAAAAACTAGAAGCAACCCAGAATTTATAATTTTTAATTTTAGAAGAAAGACTTCTCATAAAGCCTTCATCTAACTTCGAGATAACTTCTTGTCCTTTAAACATCTTGTTACCATAAAAGGTGTTACGAGCATCTCGAAGAGGAATGGGCCCTCCTTTAGCTGTACCGATTCCTACTAAGGCCACTGAGATACCATCAGGGATCTTTAAGGAGAATCCACCTTCCGTCTCTTCTGCATCACTAAGTACTAGAATATTACCTGTCATCTTTTTCTCATCACCTTGAGTATCAATGAAATACTGAATAGATTCTTGTAATGCTTGACTTAGGTTTGAACCACCTTTGGTAATATTTAGAGTCGCCAGCCCAGAGATTCTGGCATCAAGTAAATCAATATCATTGGTAAAAGGGACAAAACTTTTATGATAATCTGAAAAAAGCATGACGGCGACCTGATTACCGGGGGCCTCTTTCACAAAATGCCGCGCTAGCAGAATGGCTTTTTGGAAACGGTTAGGACGCACATCTTCTGTCAACATACTAGATGATGAATCAATAAGAATAATGGTTTTCTGGTCAGGAATATTGGATTTCATCTTCAATTCTTTTCCTCTAAGATCAAGCAGAGAAAGTAAAAGACCTGCCATACCGACAAGGTAAAAGAAACTCGCAATTTTTTGTCTTTTTTTAATGTTATAAAACCAATGCAGCTTTACCCACTGAAAAAACTTTCGATTAAGACGAATATGATAGATCGTAAACACCACCATGATCGCGACTAAAAAGGGCAGATATTCCATGTGGTTAAATCTCATACCACCTCCCTTAAAACTACTTTTCTTAAAAAATCGGCGATGAAAAGCATCACTACACCAATTAATAAATAATTGAGATAGAGTTCCTCATAAACGATCTGGCTAGTGATATTGATCTTGGTTTTTTCTAATTTTTCAATTTCCGTTAATACTTGTTCTAAACTCTTGGAGGTAGTCGCAGTATAGGTTTTACCATAAGTAATCTTGGAAATTTGTTCTAGAGTTTTAACATCAATACTTCCTCCAGGGATAAGTTGATATTGTGTCCCGAAAAAGCCACCATTAACCGGAATTCTTGCATTACGATCAGTTCCCATAGCAATAGTATATACCTTAATGCCATACTCTTTCGCCGTTTCAGCCGCCTGAATCGGTGTAATATTTCCTACATTGTTCACGCCATCTGTAAGCAAAATAACGACTTTATTTTTTGCTTCAGAGTTCACCAAACGTGCTACCGCTAAGGCAAGAGCATCTCCAATATTTGTTCCCGAACCAAGTCCTCCAATCTCAATACTGGCCAGCATTTGATCCATTAATTTTAAGTCAGTTGTGAGAGGTAAGAATGTAAAAGCTTTCTCTGAAAAGGTAATCAATCCTAAACGATCACTCGGTTTTAGTCCGACAAACTCACGCATTCTCTTTTTTGCTACTTCCAAACGATTAGGTTCAAAATCATCTGCCAACATGGATCGAGAAACATCCAACACAATATAAATGTCATTTACTTCAGCTGAACTTGGTGAATACTTTAATGGCTTACGAGGTCCCATTAGGGCAAAGCTAATAAAGGCCCAGGCAGTAAGTCCAACTAAAAATAATAGGAAACGTGCAGTTGAAATTCTCACAGATTTTTTATAATTGGATTTAGGTAAATGAAGTTCCATTGGTTTAAACCACTTCCAAAATTCAGTGGTCCACAATAAACCTGCCACTACCCCAAACCAAACATAATCGATCGTACGAAACTCCATTAGCGGTTCTCCTTCAGCATAGATAGAAGACGCTCATGGTATAGTTTAATGTCTTTAAAGACCATTTCGTCCCAGTCGGGACGGTATTGATGTTCAGCTACTTTATCGTTGTAACTTTTAATGGCGGTGGCATCTAAAATAAAATCCTTCCATTCCTTTCTATTATGATAGATCGCTTCAAAATCAGTTCGCTTTTGGGCCGATATAAATTTTTTTCTCCACAAGTCAAAACGTTGCTTTCGAGTCGCTTCTAGTAATGCCTTTTCTTTCTTCCTACGATAATATTTAATTAGAAAAACAAGAAGGAAGAGAGATAAAAGCCCTCCCCCCAGCATTAACCCCATTCTTAGCTGTGGATTCATCGGAATCGAAAGACCAAAAGGTAAGTAGATCAAATCTTGTGGGGGTTGCTTCTTATAAATTTCTACTTGAGAAAACATGTTTGTTTCAAAGATTACTTTCTCTTGTAACAAAGTGAGGATTTGTGGGACATCTTGGTAAAGATTATCCAGAACAACAAGCAAAACCTCAGCTTCGATAATATCGGCATTATTTTCAGAAACCTTCACCCACAATGGCTTCAAAACATAGAGTGAAGGAGAGAGTTTTTTATCTTCTAAGTCACTTTCTTGCAGAATAAAGCTCACATCATCACGTTTAATCTGTATTTGTCCTATAACAATTTGTCCCTGCTTCACATTAGGTTCACGAATCGTGAGTTTCCCTTTGAGATCAGCCCATGCAGAGGAACTAAAAATAAAGAATAAAAACAAACCCGTTATTTTCATCATATATACTTCACAAAATCATCTAGGTATCTGGAACTCACATCTATATAGGCCACTTTGCCCATAAATTTATCTTCCACCTTGGTTACTCCATGGTGGGAATTTGCCCCTAAAAAAGATCCTTTTCCATGAATATCGTGGGAGGCTTTCGCGGGTACAGAAAAAGGTAAAGTACTTGCTTTGTCTAAAGGGGAAGTTAAACAATAACAATGTAAGTTTTTTCTATAAAGTAGAGCCTTTAATTCATTTTCATCTAACAGTTCTTGAAAATCAGAAAGGAGGACGATTTCTTTTTTACGTGCAAGATGAGACTTAATGGTACTCAAGCGAAGTTTTTCATCTTGTTTTTTTAAGGGGCGATAAGCAAGATTGATATTTCCCTTCTTATCCATTAGGTTCATATTTTCAAGTAAATTAATTAACTGAGTTATACCTAATCTTCCAGAGGACAGCGGTGTAGCTAAAATCTCTTCTCCCATCAAAACAACTTTTACCTTGTCCTTCGTTTCATGGGCCAGAAGATAAAACAGACATGCAATTTCCAGCGCAGCTTTTAGTTTTGAAACATTTTTATAACCGAGAAACATCGACATCGAAATATCAATTAAAAGTACAATTTCAACATTTCTTTCTTCCTCAAAGGTTTTAATATAAGTGGTGTTGGTTTTCGCTGATAATTTCCAGTCAATGAAACGAACTTCATCTCCCGGATTATAAACCTGATGTTCCTTAAATTGCAGCCCTGAGCCTCGAAAGTGAGACTTAAAAGTTCCAACGGATTGATTATTCGAATTCTTAAATAATCGCGTTTGAATTTTTCCGACAATTTTCTCGACAGCCTTAATATCCATGAATAATTACACCACTGAATTAGCAATTTTCAAAACAACATCTCGAACGTTCATTTTATCTACTGTAGCTTCATAGGACATAATCACACGGTGGCCAAGCACTTGAGGAACGATGCTGAGAATATGCTCAGGTGTCACAAAATCTTTCCCTTGGCGGAAAGCTTTATATTTTCCAATACGATATAACCATAAACAGGCACGCGGAGATGCGCCAGCCATAATAGCTCCTTCGTATTGCTTTAAAAAATATTTATTGCCAGGTCTGGTAGCATGAACCATGCGCACTACCATATCTTTGATTTTATCATCAACATAGATACTCTCCACCACTTCTTGAATCCCTAAAATATCATCGGTTGATAATTGTGGTTCCAACCCTTCCAGGCTATTTCTTTTTAGATCTAGAATACTTTTTTCAGCCTGAAAGTCAGGATAATCCACATTAATTTTCATCATAAAACGATCTAGCTGAGCTTCAGGTAGTTGATACGTTCCTTCTTGCTCAATTGGGTTTTGTGTCGCTAAAACGACAAAAGGTGAAGCCAATTTGTGGGTCTTATCCCCAATAGTCACTTGTTTTTCCGCCATGGCTTCCAGTAAAGCCGATTGCACTTTAGCAGGAGAACGGTTAATTTCGTCTGTTAAAAGTAATTGCGTAAAAATAGGACCGAATTTCGTTTTAAACTCTTCTTTCGCCTGATTATAAATCATGGTTCCAATTAAATCTGAAGGCAGAAGATCCGGTGTAAACTGAATGCGCTTAAACCCAAGTGAGCATAGACGGCTCATAGTTGAGACAGAAAGAGTTTTCCCTAAACCGGGCATACCCTCAATCAACAAGTGTCCTTCACAGACAAGAGCGGCAACAATCCCTTCTAATAATTCATCCTGGCCATAAATAATAGTTTTAGCTTGCGCTACAACTTCATCGACCTTTGCTTTAAATTCTGACATTTTTGACTCCCATTATTCTACAAAATAAGCTAAAAATTTTATGTAATTGCCTTTGTCGGAAAGACCTTTAATCGGATGGTCTTTCCCTTGTAATCCCATATCTAATAATTTAATTTTTCTTTGCGCTTTATAACTAGCTTCTTGCATTGTTTGGTCTAATTCTTCCAAACTTACATAATGCGTACAAGAACCAATTAAGGCCAGGCCCTGAGGTCTTATCGATTTTAAAACTTTTGTGTGAAGCTTTGTATAACCCTCAATGGCCTTGGGTTTACCTGCCATATTTTTTGTAAAAGCTGGCGGATCAGAACAGATTACATCAAAAGTTTTATTTTCTTTTTCACATTCATCAAGAAACTTAAAACAATCCATCCGCGTAAAGTTGGTCTTATTTTGAAACCCGTTCAGTTCAGAGTTTTTTTTAATCGCCTCTGCAAAATTTCCTTGATCCACAAAATGCATCTCTTCCAATCCGGCTTTAAGAAGATGCATACCCCATGAGCCCACATAAGAAAAAAGATCTAGTCCATTTTTTCTTGCTAGTGTACTTTGCTGAATTATTTCCAGTGCTCGTTTGCGATTGGAGCGATGATCATAGTAATAGCCAACCTTTTGTAAAATTTCAGAGCTTACTTCAAAATGCAAACCGTTTTCGATAATTTTCAGAGGATGACTCAGGCCTTTTACCGGATAAAGCGGCAAAGATTCGTGACTGCGGTAGGATTCCTGATCCAACAATAAAACTTCATGGTGAGGAAATTGTTTTTCAATTATCTGCTTAATTGGTTCACGAAATTGATCCATTCCAGCGGTATTGATCTGAATTAAAATAATATTTTCAAACTGATCAACCACTAGACCGGGCAGTTCATCATGTTCACCAAAAACCAAGCGACTTGATTCCTTAAAAAATATTTTTCGATAATGAATCGCTTTATCAATTTTCTCTTGAATCAAACAAAGTGGGTCATAGTTTTTTTCCAGCATTTCTGTTACAACAAAGGCTAACGGCCAAGACCCCATCACATGAAGATTAACAAATCCAGCTAAATGCTCACCCGTTTTCTCATTTAAGAAAAGGCACCACTCACCTGGTAGTATGGATTTTGGAATTTCTTGGAAATCTTTTTTATAAAGAGCTTTTTCTCTCTTTTTTATTTTTAGACTTCCTTCCTTGGACAACGTAAGAACACGCACGATTCTTCCTCTGAAAACGGGGCTTTACTTGAGTCATTATTATAAGGGAATTATAGCTTTAGACCAATGTCTATTTGAATGAAAACACAGAGCTGGCGGTACGTAGTAGATCCTCTAAAGCCCGACTTTCTTTATTCAGCAATTGATCAAGGGCCACATAAAATCTTGTGCGTTTTTGCCCTTCATAACTGATTGTTTGAGTCAAAAATGCACTGAGGCGTAATAACTCCATTTCATGTTTTCGATCAGTAAGTCCTGAAGCAAGCCATGATTTTAGTCCTTGGAATGATAAATGCGGATGGCCAAGTAAAAGACTGAAGGTTTGGTCAAATTGTTTAGCTTCTGAAAGTTCCCAAGATGCACCAAACTTCCTTCCTGCATCGATTAAATCAAGGAGATCTTTAATCCACAACTCAGGATTTTTTCTAAAACTTTGAACTAAAAGATCTATTCCGGTTAAATTTTGCTCTAATAAGGCAGTTTTCATTAACCCAAATACTTGGTTGATCCAAACTCTATCTTGTGGATTGTTTTCTAAGCGCTCAATCATAATTTCCGATAGTGGCAGAAGATCCTGAACAACTTCAATTAATTTTCGGTCTTCTGGCCAAGCTTTTTTCATGGTGTTGTATGTCGAAAAGATATACTCCACAAGATCTAATAACGAATCCATATTTTTAGCTTCAGTGTAAGTTGAAATAAGTAATAAATTTAATAGCGTTTTTTCTACTGTTCGTAGTTCTTGGTAACTCAAGGTATCGATCCAATCAACTAAATCATCACTCATTTGATAAAACACATCTTGGTCATTTTTAGCATAACGATCAGCTAAAACACGCACAGTGGTCTTTAATTTATCTAAACTAAATTTTGATGCTAATGAATTGACTCGTTGAAATCGTGCATCTTTAATAGCGCTTCCAATATCATCACCAAATCTATTTTTAATAAATTGAGCGATGTGCCTCATTCCCGAAATATTAACAAATTCAGTTAAAAATAAACCATTATGACGATTACCAAAATCTTCATTCGGTAACCAAAATGCAGTAAATTTTTGAACATCTTTTGCTGAAGTTTTAGTTACCATGGCCAAAATTGACTGCATCATCGGTCCATAGCGATAATTTTTATCTCCTAGCTTATAGTCATCATCGACAGCGATTAAACTAGGATAGGCTTGCTGAATGTTGGTCAATTTCCACTCTGTTTCACGAGGAAAAACTTTGGTGCTTCTAAAAAAACTTCCCATATTAACCATTAAGTTGACTTGCTTTTGTAGTTTAGTCACTTCTTTCTTGTAATTCTTCGCTCCGGCAACTGTATTTTTAAAGAAGGCACCATAGAAATCGTTTAAAAAGCCAATATCACGGATGACAATCTCCAATTGAGATAGATTATCGATTGCCTCAATCTTGCTACTTGACTGCGTTTTATATTCAATTACTTTATGAGTTGAGGTCTCTGACATATGATGAAAAAAGCGAACTATTTCTTCGACTGTAATAGTGTGCTTACTTCCCTTCTTTCCAGGGTAAGGAATCTCAACTCCACCTTGAGGGTGAAGAAGGGAGACTAATTCCTCTAACATTGGAGGAGCATCATCCATACGCCGAAAAACATAAAACCAAAGCTTACGAAGTCCAGCTTTAATCTCTTGTTTATTAAGACAAGGGTTAACACCAAGATTAGGGCTTAAGTGCTTACAATTTAATTTATTCGCATCACTTTCTTGAATCTCTTTAAATTGTTTTAACTCCACCACATAATCACTGAGTGGTAGTAGGAAGTTTTTAATTTTCTCATCTGAAACAGAGGTCAGTGTTTTAACTAAATGATTATGGTAACCTAATAATCGCGAGTCATTTTCTTGAAAAACTCGACCTAAAATCGACAATACAGGCTCTACCAATTTATAGTTTTTCTTTTGAACAATTTCCTTCTTAAGATCATACAGAAGATCGCGTAAACTCGCCCCTTCGTTACTTTTTAAGTAAGAATCATTAATAACTAACATTAGATTTAAAATTTGACTTAAAGACTCATTTTTCAAAAAGCCTTTACTGTCGAAGAGTACATATTGATCGCCAAACTGAGAAGCATAGATGGCATCAATAGTCTTAAACCATACAAATAATTTATGCGTGACCGCTCCATCTTCAATCTTCATACAGCTTGGAGGATAATTAGTTATCAAGTCATAGTATCCCATGCCTCTTCCTTCAAGAGCTCTAACATCGGAAACACATTGCATATACATTTGAATTTTACGATCATTCTCTGGGTAAACATAAGGTAAGAAAGCATCTTCAATATTTTGTTCAAAAGTATTCTGTAGAGGGGCTGCTTCCAGACCAAAGGTAATGGCATAAACCATCTGGATCATATGTTTTTCACTATAAAAATATTGAAGCTCTCTTAAAGTCTGTGGTTGCGATAACTCAAGCGCCAATTGTTGAAGTGCAGACCATAGCTTCTCTGTATTGTCATTTTCAAGATAACTTTGTTTTAAATTTTCAGTTAACTGAGGAAAAAGGCTAAAGGTAGAAACATATTTATCTAAAATTTCAGAAGTATGAAACCCCTGCTCCATAAAAACTTCAGCTAGATTATAAATTTTCTGTTTTTCATCAGCATTTAGACTTAGCCATAATTTGGCCAACTCACCAATTTGAGTGCGTAAACTTTCATCCTCTAATAAATGAAAAAATCGGTAAACATGAGGGTAATCTTGCAAAGGAATGTTTCTAAAGAGGTCAAATAGGGCCGGAAAAAGTCCTTCTGTTTCTTCTTCACGTAAAAGAATTGAAAGATTTTCTAAACGCTCAAAAAATGAACCAGCTAAGAAATCAACAAAATAAAATGGATTTTTTGTCACTGTTTCAGCTGATGAGTGCAGACCTCTTAACCATTCAAATTGGTCACGATCAGAAAAGAAGTCTTGAACATTATCGAACAGTCTTTCAAAGGCCGGAACAAACTCATCAGATTTTTCACCGTCAATGATGATCTCGGAACAGAAATTAGTGAAAATAAGTAATTTGCTCTTATGGTCTAACTGCTTCAGAAAAAATTCTTCACGATTAGAATGGGCTAAAAAATTTATTATACTCGCAATCTCTGGCTTAACATCAACAAAGTTGGATTGCTCTTTTTG
>JBEIOQ010000010.1:0-33931 GCA_040377495.1 Halobacteriovoraceae bacterium | reverse complement strand
TATCCTGCCGTTGTTTATACTTCAATTGCTGCAACAGCAAGGTATGCAGTTTGCGCTTCTGCCAATTTGAGTAACTGTTTAGCGAATACTGGATGGACCAAGCAAACTTATGATGCTACTGCAAATTTAGCAGCGGATTTAGAACTTGATCCAACTATTGATGGTGATGTTCCAAAAGTAGTGGCCCTAAGAGCTGCAGCTGGTTTAAGAGCGTTTGCGATGACAGGAGGTGGTGGGGGGAACCCAACCAACAAATGTTACGGAACATTAGGTGCCTTCACCGCAACAGCAGCAAACTTTACAGGTTCTGGAGCAACTTCTGCCAACGCTGGCTTAGAGTTATTTAGAAATTCAAGTGGCTGGCATGTGATTGCTAATGAAACGACAACTTCGATGCGCTATTATAATACAGTTGGTACTTCAGCCACGACCATTACAACTAACTGGACGAACACACAAGCCGACATAAACACAGTGACTTTACCAGCAGCGAGTGTTGGTACTATGACGGCTGCGATTATTCCTAGTAGTAATCAAATTATTACTGCTTATCCTAACGTTGCAGCTCCTTTCAATATGTTTGTTTCGGTGATTGGAGATACAACGAAATCTCCAACCCATTCATCGCAGGCGTTTACAAATTTTTATGCTGATAACACCGGAGCAATTCAATTAGCAACAGCTCAAACAGAAAATTTTGATATTACTGCTACCTCAGATGGACGTCCTGGTGTTGCTTACATTGATAACTCTGCGGGAACAGCTGCTACGGCGAAATTAAAGTATGCATTTCGCGATGGAACTGCTTCAAGTGATTCGTGGAGCTGGGTGCTTGTTCCATTTTTAGGTGCAACACCGATGTTCCCAAGTATTGCTTTTGACCACAATAACAAGCCGTGGATTTCCTATTTTGAATCAAACGGAGCCAGCAGTCGTTATTATTTAACGACAAATAGCTCTACTGATGGAACTGGAGATTGGACGACATACCAATTTCCGACTTTACCTGGAGCTGCTTACACTGCTCCAGCAACTGCCGAAACTGATCTGGCCATGCACTATTCTGGTGGAATTGCTCACCCAGTTATGATGGTCATTGATACTAACGCTGGATTTGTTCGATCTGCAAAATTTAATCAAACAACACTTTCGTGGAGTACAGTTTCAAATGTAAATCCAATCACACTAGCGCAAGATGCAGCTTTCCTTGATAGTCATTATGATTCTAATGGAAACATTGTGGTCGCTTTTCAAGACTTAACCACAGGTAGTATTTTTGTTCGTTACTCCTATTCATCCAATGGCGGATCTACTTGGACAACTCCGCAAGCTGTAACGGCTGTTACAGGTGAGGGGGTAGGTGTCTCAATTAAAATTAATCCGGCGACCACGAAACCTGCTATTACTTATTATGATCGTGCTAATAACTTCCTTTACTATAATGCTTGTTCTGGAACGATTGGAGGCTCATGCGCTTCCTCTATTGCCAATTGGACCAAAACTTCGGTTGGAGGGTCAACAGTCGGTGTAAGTACCGTTACAGCGACAACTTTAGAGCAATTATTAGAGACAAGTTTAACTTTCAATTCATCTGGGGCACCTAGTATTCTCTATACGGAAGGACCTGGTACTGCGGTAGGAGCTACGGCGAATTCTTTATTGCTTAACAGCTTTACCACTCCTTCAAGTACTGGTGTGACGACCTATGTAGCAGGAGCGAATACAACGGCGATGACAACCACTCCGCATTTAGCAACTACAGGATATAACGTTGGATCGGTCAGAGCATCTACAGGTGAGTTAATTAGTGTTTACTTGGCCCCTGGAAACTTTTTAGGACAGAAATCTTGTTATCCATAAAAAAAGGCTCCCAAGGGAGCCTTTTTTATTTCTATCGTTTAAGCGCTAACATTACTTCTCTGGTGACCTTCGAGGCAAAACAAGCTGAATTATTTGTCGGATCTAGCTGAGGAGCAAGCTCTACTACGTCAGCACCAACAAAGTTTTTCGTTTTTAAAATCTTCATAATCTTCACGAAAGAATGGAAGTCTTCACCACCAGCTTCAGGTGTTCCTGTCCCCGGCAAAAAGCCAGGATCAAAGTAATCTAAATCAAGCGTTAAATAAATCGGGCGAGTATCAGGAATCGCCTCTAGGGCGTCACACATTTCTTTGAGAGATGTTTTGAGGGTGCCATTTTTTTTCATGAAGTCGAATTCTTCTTTCAGCCCAGAGCGGATCCCGTACTGAATCAAAGTATTCTTTGGCGTAAAGTGATCCCATACACGACGAATAATTGAAGCGTGAGAGTATTTTTCTTCAAGGTAACCATCTCGAAGATCAGTGTGAGCATCTAAATGCACTAAAACTAAATCTTCATAGTTTTTTAAATATAAACAAATCGGTCCATAGGAAATGGAATGCTCACCACCTAGAGTGACAAATTTAATCTGATCTTTTTTCAGATCCAAACCCTCAGTATATTGTTCAAAATATTTATTGGTAATGTGCCACTTACTTGGGTAGATCGGAAGATTCCCTAAATCCACCACATTCATCTCTTCAAGATCACGGTCTAGGTAAGGAGAGTAAGTTTCAAGCCCAAATGAAGTTTCGCGAATGGCATTCGGTCCCTGACGTGAGCCGGGGCGGAATGATGTTGTTCCATCAAAAGAAAAACCAATGAGGTGAGTAGAGTGAGAATAAATCGCACTTCCTCTCTTTGTTCCAATAAATGGTTTGGCTTCGTCTAGTTCAGCTAATTCGCGAATCAGTTTATTCATACATTTTTTCCAATGGCACGTTTATGAAAGTTAGAAATAGAAAAACAACCTTTGTGCCAGTCCATGTTGTACCATTTCAAATCTCTTTGGATGGTGTTCATCGCTAGCATTTTATCTGTATTTAAATCAGTTGGTTTATATTTTTTTGAAGAGAATCCAAAAGTCCAATAAACTCCAGGGTAAATCAACATTGGAGCATTGAATGACTCAACAATAGGAAATGCTTTTCTCATGTTATTGTAAATGCTCTTGATTCCGAATTGATCTAGGAATGGGTTTTCCGTTTGGTTCATCATGATTCCTTCGTCTGTAAGAGCGTCGTAAACGTTCTTATAGAATTCATCGGTAAATAAACCTGAAGCAAAATCTTCTGGATCAGTAGAGTCCACTACAATGATATCGTATTCGTTCTTTTTACTTTTAATGAATTCAATTCCGTCTTTGGGAAGGATGTTCACGCGTTTATCAGACAGGCCTGAAGTACAGTCCGGAAAGTATTTTTTTGAAACTTCAATAACTCGTTCATCAATCTCAACTAGGTCGATTTGTTTGATACTTGGGTGTTTCACGTATTCACGAACCACACCACCGTCTCCACCACCGATGATCAGAACTTTTTCACATTTTCTTGTGACCATGAAAGGAATATGGGCCATAACTTCGTGATAAACGAATTCATCCGCTTCACTGACCATAGTCTTTCCATCAAGCAGAAGAAGCTTTCCAACCGGGTAAGTGTCTAAAACATCAATTTTTTGGAACTTTGATTGCTCTGTGTGTAGAACACTTTTGACCTTAAAGCTCATTCCAAACGTTTCGCGAAAAGATTTTTCGGTATACCAGCCGCCGCCTATCATAGTTTTCTCCTTAGTTTTGCTTCTAATTGTGGTGCAAGTTTTAGTATACTTTCCATAGAATGAAAACGAAGTTTCTCCTCATCTTTACGACTATCTGGCTGACTATGACCGCCACCATTGATTTTTTGGTGTTACCGCAGGCGTTTCGCGTGATTAAGAACGTGCTGATTGGGGGAAATCTGGGGATAGAACTTTTTAGTCGTTTTAACCCCTTGGAAATGCTTTTTTCCTTCGTGATTTTGATCCTCATGGCGATTACCGAAATCCCCGCGAAAATGGCCAAAACCATCGGTTTAATCTTGTCCGGTCTTTTGGTCGCGATTAGTTTTATTTATTATTTTTTCCTCACTCCAAAGATCGTTATGACCACAAGAGTCATAGAGTCACTTGCCGGAAAAACTTCTGAGGCCATGGCCCAGGCCCAAATGGACCACCAGTTTTTTCATCACCTTTACATCCGTATGGACAGCATTAAGCTTGTTTGTTTAAGTGTCATCCTCGGAATCATTATTTTCAAATTTAAAGAAGGGAAAGTTACATGATTTTAGTCACAGGAGCTGCGGGGTTTATTGGGAGCGTTCTCGTAAAATCTCTTAACGATCAAGGCATCAACAATATTATTCTGGTGGACCGTCTGCGTGATACCGAGAAATGGATGAACTTGAATGGTTTGCAATTTGAGGAATATGTTCATGCGGATGAACTCTTTGATCATTCTAATGTTCGTCTTTTTTCAAATTTAAAGGCCATCTACCATCTTGGAGCGTGCTCCGATACCACAGAAAAAAATATCGATTACCTAATGAAAAACAATTTAGAGTTTTCAAAGAAACTATTTTTGTTCGCTTCTCAAAATCAAGTGCCAATTGTTTATGCTTCATCTGCTGCTACCTACGGTGATGGGGAATTAGGCTATGATGATGCCCATGAAGGAATTTCAAAACTTCGCCCCATGAATGGCTACGGTTATTCCAAACAATTATTTGATGAATGGGTACTGAAACAAAAACGTCTTCCCCCGGCCTGGTATGGAATGAAATTTTTTAATGTGTATGGCCCTAATGAATATCATAAAGGCAAAATGCGTTCTGTCGTTGTACAGGCTTTCGAACAAATTAAGTCTCAAGGGTTTGTGAAATTATTTAAGTCTTATAAAAATGGTTTTGCTGATGGTGAACAGAAGCGTGACTTCATTTATGTGAAAGACGTGGTGAATGCCATGCTCGCTCTGATGAAACATGGGAAAGATTCTGGGATCTATAACATGGGGACAGGTCAAGCGCGCACCTTTAAAGATCTGGTGAATGCAACTTTTACGGCTTTAAATAAGCCTGCAAAAATTGAATATATTGAAATGCCGGAACATTTAAAAAAACAATATCAGTACTATACTGAAGCTAACATGAAAAAGTTTCAGGCGGTGTTGCCGAGCTTTCGTTTCCATACTCTTGAAGAAGGCGTAAAGGATTATGTGCAAGTGTATTTGAATCGCGAACACATTTACATGAACTAATATGAGTGATGATCAAAAAAAAGGTTTACTCCAAGGCTTTAAGCGCATGTTTCCGCAAGGGCTAAAGGCCGCTGCGCAAATGCTTCAGCGTTTAGATCCTAAAGCGCGCGAACGTATCTTGGATGAGATTGCCAAGAAAGATCATCGCGTTTATGAACACATTAAAAATAATTTGGTTACTTTTCCTGATCTAATTTATCTCACTCCTCAGATGATCCGCGATCTCTTACGTGAAATTCCACTTGAACAACTAGGATTAGCTTTGCGAGGAAGTGAAAAAAAATTGATTGATCATTTTCTCGTCAACATGTCTCAAAATAATCAAGTAGATGTGACTGATGTTTTGAAAGGCAAACCCCGTCCACTTTCTGAAGTCTTAGAAGCTCAAGATAAAATTTTGGCGATCGTTCTCGTGAAGATCGAAAAAGGCCAGATCGTCTTAAATCCTGAAGGCGATAAGCTCGTTTAGACCTATAACAATCCGGCCCAGGCGTTACAAGAGGCTTTATCTTGGGCGCTTAAGCATAGTGACGACAAATCTTTCTTTATCTTATCGTAATCACTTTCATGTTTTGTCTTCCAGTCCTTTAACAGTTTTTGAATTTTTTCAAAACGAAGTTTATTTCCACCTTTAAAGGCTTCTTCATTTTTCAAGGCCTCTTTCACCAGATGGTTGAGGTTGGAATGGATTGTTTTGACGTTATCCTCATCAAAAGTAAAAAGATAATTGAGATAACTCACTCCCCAGCGGAAACGTGAATTGGTACCTTTGGAATTTTCCCATGCAAGTAAGCTCCATTTAAGCGCCTCTGGACCATTTTTTTCCAGCTTCGCGATGTAAGCAAGGTCACTCATAAAATAGAAAGGACTTTTGGAGATTTTGAGTTCATTGACTGCAACTTTTTTTGCTTCTTCATTATTTTTTACTTTTAGCAGAAGTGTTATCGCGCGTTCAATGATTGCCTGGCGCTCAAATTCCCCTTTGGAAATCTTTGTCGCCTTCAACGCTTCCTTCGTCACTTTTTCTTTGGTGGTGATAGACATTTCTTTTTGCGCGATTTCTTCGATATCCACAGCCGCCTCTAAGAGAGAAAGTCGATCATCATAGGTAGTGGCTTGGCCGTTATAAAGTTGCCACAACTTAGGACCTAATTGTTTCTCCGTGATCTTTTGCTCTTCTTCATTCAGAAATAGTTTGAAGGCGTTTTTAGTATACATGCTGACATAGTAAGCATTATCGGTAAGTAATTTGTCCTGGGTAATCAGCTCCAGAAAATATTTTTTTAAGACTTCTTTGTCTTCTATCGGGCTTTCTTTTTCCACTAACTGTTCCAGATAATAAAAGAAGAAACGACTTTTAACTAAAGTGAGGTGTGCAGGTGCACTTTGAAAAAACTCTTTGAAGAGAGTGAGTTTGTCTTTAGCAGATGTTTCATCTTGTCCCCATGAATGAGCAGCAAGAATAGACCATTCCGTATCCTTTAGGTTTTTGGCAGGTGTTATAATTAATTCAGGAATGTTTTTCATCCCCTGGTCGAAGTTTTTTAAATAACCAATATACTCTTCCGGCGTGATTCCTGTGGGAAGACGAAAAATTTCTTTGCCTGAGTGGTGCATGACGATCATGGTAGGGTAGCCCATGGTTTTTAACTGATCACCGATCGTTTGCGCTTCTTTAGTATCTCCATCCAAATAAACGGCCACATAATTTTTCATTACTTTTTGAAATTCACTGGTGGAGAAAACCGTTTTCTTCATTTGGTTACAGGGTGGACACCACACTGCTCCCCAGTAAAGGAAAAGTGGTTTTTGCGTTTTTTGCGCCAAAGCTCTGGCCTGTTGATAATTAGTTTGCCACTGTGTGCCTTTAGGCATGCTAGCAAAGCTTAAGTTGGCTAAAGAGAAAAGGCAGACTATGCTTAAAAGTAGTTTCATAAAAACTCCTGAAAGGATTATAGGAGTTCTATTCTAATCAAGGATGAAGTGAGCTTCAATGGTTGAACTCCAACAATTTTCTGAAAATTTATTGCAGTTCTATATTGAAATGGAGCAAGCCTTTGGTGCCTTTCAAAGCTCCACAGGTATCACTTGCCCACCTAACTGTGGTCAATGCTGTACCCATCCTGAAATTGAAGCGAGCCCCCTGGAAATGCTTCCTTTAGCACTTCATTTATATGCAGAGGGAAAAGCTCTGGCATACTTAGAAAGACTTGATGAAGCTTCATCCACTTGCTTGTTATATCAGGGTGATGAGAAAAGAGGAAAGTGTGTGGCCTATGCTTATCGTCCTAGTGTTTGCCGTATGTTTGGAGTAGGTGGCATCCAAGATAAAAAAGGAGAGGTAAGTTTCTCTGTTTGTAAGCATCTGAAGGAAGATAAACCAATACAAATGAAATCCTTAAACAATGAACTCACTGATATCCCTATGATGCTAGATTGGACTCATAAATTGATGGCCCTGGATCATAAACTAGTGTCAGAAAAACTTCCTATCAATCAAGCGCTCAAAAGAAGTTTAGAAAAAATTTTATTGCTCTCTCAGTATGAATAGTTATTCCTTAAGTTTCTCTAATGTTCTTACAAAGCGCCACTTAAGACCAAGTGGTGCCCTTTTCTCTCATTCCGTCAGTCCCAAAAGGTTCCTTTCATTTTCCTAGTCACCTTCTGATACCGAGCTTAAGTAATGGTATTTCTTCATCTTTCAACGTGAGCTTGGAGTCTATAAAGTTGGCACAGACCATGCACTAGACTATTTGTAAGAAAAGTAACTTTGAAGAAGGATCTTTAAAGTGAAAATCTAAAAAAATTCTTCTCACGGACTTGAGCAGAATAAGGATCACGGATGATCCATCTTTAAACCAAAATAGAAATTAGGATGATTTCTAAAACGTTAAGGAAGATGTTTAAAAGGAGAGAAGAATGGAAACTACAAGAGTCGATGGAATGAGCAGCAACATCTTTAAACAACGCTTGATGGAAGTGTTAAATGAAGCCAATCTTCTACAGCTAGAAGAGATTCGTTCATTAAAACTGGTTGATATGAAATCCGGTGATGAAGCAGAAATGTCTTCTATGGATAAAGATAAACAATTTGATCTACGTTTGAAGTCGCGTGAGGCGACTTATATTAAAAAGGTGAAAGAAGCCTTAAGGAGGATTGATGAAGGAACTTTTGGTAAATGTATGGAATGTGATGCTGACATTTCTTTATCAAGACTCAAAGCTCGTCCCACTGCGCATCTATGTATCGGATGTAAAGAGGAGGAAGAACGAGCTGAACAACAAATATATGAAACAGAGGTTTCGGGAATATTGAAGAATGTGATAGCTCTTAAATCGAGCGAAGAAATGGGAACTCATAAAACAATTGTAATGGATGAACAATTTGATAGTGCGGGGAACTTTTAAAAGTAGTTTTACCGCTTACTCCCTAAGAGAATGTACTGCAATCTCTTAGGGAGTCTATATTTGTTGTAAAAAAAAAGCCCCTTGCGGGGCTTTTTTGCATTAACGACTAATACGATCTGAGCTATCTACTCTTTCCTGACGATACCAATTTTTTTGTTTTGCTTGATCGGCCTTGATCTCAAGGTTTCTCATCGCCGCAATTTCTTCACTTGATTCATGAAGTGAAGAAATCTGGTCATAGTCAGTATTTTTAATGCTGGCAGTTTCGGCCACTGCTGAAAGTGAAAGAACGAAAAGTGATGTAATAAATAGTGACTTCATAATTGCCCTCCTATGATGTCAGTATAATCAAAATAACTTTTTAGTTAAAATTGATCTTCTCTATAAGCCTATTTAATTATTTTAACCTAGATTGAATTTAAGTTCACTAGATACGCCGAAGAGGTAAACACTCAACTATTTGCTCTGTGCATTTTGAAACGGCATACTTTGTAAGAGCTTAATAAAATCATCTCTATAGTTGTGTTCCTGCCGAAAAAAAGCGTCAGTGTGGCCCCCATTCTCTACTGTCCACATCCACTTAGGATGTTTCAAACGCTGGTAAATTTTTTCCCCAAATTTGTATGGAACCACATAATCATGAGTTCCATGGATCACCAGAGTGGGGATGTTGGGCATATGATCGATGACCAGGTCTGAGGCGTAGGCGTCAGAGAAGAAAATAAAAGACAGTGGTGAAAAGGGTATTAGAAGCCAAACACTAGTCATTTTATCCCAAGCCATTTTTTGATATGAAAGAAAAGTTGAATCAAGAACGAGGAATTTAATCTCATTTCTATGAGGAAAATCTACTACGGTTCTTAACGCAATATTTCCGCCTAAGCTTTGTCCGTAAATAATGAAAGGGGATTTGTTTTCCAGGCTAAATTCATAACCAATCTGCATGGCCTTGAGAGAATCCTGGTAAATACCTTTTTGGTAAGCCTGACCTGAGGATTGGCCATAACCACGGTAATCAAAAATCATCAGGTCATAATCCATTTCAGCCAGCCACAGGAGTCCTAAAAAGTGAGCGCTTAAGTTTTGTGCATTCCCATGAAAATGAAGAATCGTTCCAAGACTTTTTCTTTCCTTATGACGCCTGGAAATTTTCCATGCATGAATCCTGGTTCCATCATCTGAATTGAAAAAGAAAGATTTGTATTCCAACTTAAACTGGTCTGGAGTGCGATATGTATGGTGATCCGGGAAATAAAAGAGATTGGAACAAGAGTTTAAAAAGAAGAAGCCTAGGACTATGCCTAGGCTTCTAATAGAAAAACGAATGATTAGATTAAAGTTGTGGTGGCTGTTCATTCAAAGCGCGATCAAGATCGATGCGTCCACCTGACTGCATTTTTGTAGCAAAGCTTGGAACTTTAGTTACTGTTTGCATAATATGAGCTTTCAATTGAAGAGCTGACATTTTTGGGTAGTGAGAAAGGATCTCAGCTAAAACTCCTACAGTTGTTGGAGTTGCCATTGATGTTCCTGAGTAAGAAGCATAACGGTTTCCAGGAACAGAAGAGTAAATGTTTGAGCCTGGAGCAGCCACATCAACATTTTTTAAACCGAAGTTAGAGAAGCTAGACATGGCCCCTGAAGATGCTGTCGCAGCGATCACTAATAGGGTTTCATTTTGGTATGAAGCTGGATAAGTAAGGTTAGTATCGATATTTTTTGAATCGTTACCAGCAGCAGCTACGACTAAAGTACCATATTCTGTACCGATGAAATCAATCGCTTCAGAAACGATTTTTCCACCTTCGTTCACCGCTTTACCGAAAGAACAGTTAATCAGTTTTGCACCATTTTTAGCAGCATAGATGTATGACTCAACAACGTTAACATCTGTTTCATCGCCATCATTTGGTACTGCACGTACCGCCATGATTTTAACGTTAGATGCAATCCCTGCGATTCCTTTTCCGTTATTTTGTTTCGCTGCGATTGTTCCTGAAACGTGAGTTCCGTGTGAGTGTGTGTCCATTGGGTTACCAGAAGCGACACCATTTGCATCTCTGCTTAGTGTATTGATACCGTGTACATCATCGATATATCCATTTTGATCATCATCGATTTTGTTGCCAGCGATTTCTTTTTCGTTTACCCACATCACTTCTTTAAGATCTTCGTGAGTATAATCCACACCAGTATCAACCACCGCTACGATGGTTGTCGTTTGCGCCTGAGTTGTCATATTAGCATAAGCTTTGTTCACAGAAACACCGTAAGCAGCGCTATCTAGAAATGACCATACTTTAGAAGCGAATGGATCATTGAAACCGACACCTGCTTTATCTGCAGTCTCGATAACGATGCCTTTTTGAACGATATTTTGCTTAGGCGCTGTATAAGAGCGTTCAAAGAAAATAACCGCGGGATCATTTTTTAGGTCATCTTCTAAAGCGTAAAGATTATCAGTTGAAACAACGTAAACGTTTTTGAAAAGGTTACGGACACCTTTAACGTGAGCGGTTTCAGACAGGCTTTCACCTGCTTTGATTTTTACCATTAGTTTGTTGGTAAGATAATTTGCTTCTTGAGCGAAGCTTGAAAAACTGAGGGATAATAATCCTAATAGGGCGATACTCTTAAACATAAAAAAACTTCCTTGTTATGTTCGAAATTAAATTGGTAAGGGTTATTAAACCGAAAAAAAAACGCTATTTGCAGGTGTAAAAGCTGACATAATCTTACAAGTTTAAAAAAGCAGTGATTACCTTGGTAATCACTGCTTTTTTAAATGAGAGAAATTTTTACTATAGAGCGTAATTAGAGAGTTCTTGAATCAATTCTTGAGAACGATTAACGAATTGTTCCTTTTCTTCTGCACTCAGTCCTTCCGAAGAAATTGTCGCTAAATCTTGTACATGATGACAAATCTTATTCACTAAAGGTTTATTCCCTTTTTCCCAAATTTTTAAGGCATTTTGAATAAGCGGAGAACTTGGGTTAATCACCAATGTTTTCTTGGTGGGCAAGTTCATCGCTGTGTTACCCATGGATTTTGCCATTTGCGCCCAACGTTTCATCGCCTCATCTGTTTTATAGTAAGCAGCACCTTTCGCATTTTTATAGGCTTTAATTTCTACGTCAGGGATCTCTACTTCAGTGAAAATGTCTTTGATCTTCATATCACTGTCAGTAACATTAGACGCCTCTAAGATATTTTCTAATTCTGCATCGACTGAACCAAACTTATAGGTTTTTTCACCCACTTTCTTATATTCAAGGTGCTGCATGTAGTGCGGGTCAATATAAGATTCTGTTTCAATGGTTTGAATTCCTTCCGCAGAGAGTTGATGGCGCAGGGCCAAATCTGATTTCCCTTTTTCAAAGTAAACAAATTTATCCTTCATTTTCTCTTGATATTGAGTTGGAACAGACGCCTGATACTCTGCAAGGGTCACAAGTTTTTGATCAGTGTTTTTGAAAAGGACATAGTCTCTCATCATTTCATCAAATTTTTCATCTGAAATAGAGCCGTATTTCACGAAAAGGCTGATATCTTCCCAAACTGTTTCATAACGAGTGCGATCATTGTTAGATAATTTTTTGAGCGCTTCTGCTACTTTTTTCACAATATAGTTCGAGATCTTTTTCACATTTGGATCACCTTGAAGGCTAGAACGTGAAACGTTGAGAGGAATATCAGTAGAGTCGATGGCCCCTTTCAAAAGACCTAAGAATTCAGGTAAAACATTTTTTAATGAATCTGAAACAAACACTTGCTTAGAGTAAAGCTTGATGTTGTTTTCGTTCATTGGTTTATTTGGGTTGAATTTAGGGAAATACAGCACTCCTTGGAAAGTAAATGGGTGATCTACATTTAAATGTAGCCAGAATAAAGGCTCTGATTCATAAGGATAAAGTTTTTGATAGAAGTTTTTGTAATCTTCATCGGTTAGATCTTTTGGATCTTTTTTCCAAAGCGGAACTGTTTCATTAATTGCTTCAGGTGCAACATCATTTTTTGCTTCATCAGCGAGGAAAATAGAATAAGGCATGAAATCACAGTAACGAGTTAAAGTCGTATGGAGTTTACCTTGGGTGGCAAAATCATAAGAGTCCTCATTCAAGTAAAGTTTAATTTTTGTCCCTACTGTTGTGTAGCTTGAATGATCAAAGGTATAGTCCGTGTCACCTTCACAGGTCCACTTCGTCGCTTTTGCGCCTGCTTCCCAAGAAAGAGATTCCACTTCCACTTTTTTTGCCACCATGAAAGCAGAATAGAAACCTAAACCAAATTTCCCGATAATATCGTTCTTTGCTTCCACGCCTGAGTCTTTCATTTTTTTAACGAATTCTTCCGCGCCTGAGAATGCCAGGTGAGCAATATATTTTTCCACTTCAGCTTCACTCATCCCTAGACCGTTATCAGTGATGGTGAGACTTTTTTCTTCTGCATTGAAAGAAATATTAATTTGCCCTTCAGGGGCTTCGATATTCGAGGTTCTAGCTAAGGTTTGACGCTTCGTGATGGCATCACAAGCATTAGAGACTAGTTCTCTTAAGAAAATATCATGCTCTGAGTAAAGCCACTTCTTAATAATAGGGAAAATGTCATTGGTATTGACGGAAATACTGCCTTTTCGACTCATAAATAGGTCTCCTGTAGATAGGTTATAGTTTAATTTAATTTATTAAGTGCCATTAAAATATGGGAGTGAGAAAGAATTCGTCAAGGGTAACAAGTCTAAATGGAAAATAAATCTGGCTTAGGGTAGACTATGGGCATGAAAAAAGACAATGAAAGAGTGAAAATCATTGTTCTCACGACTGGGGGAACGATTGAGAAAATTTATAACGAAACGGATGGAACCCTGGCCAACCAAGAGACCATTATTAAAAACCGTTTTTTAGAAAAATTAAGACTCCCTTACACCGAACTTGAAGTCAAATCGATCATGGCGAAAGATTCGTTGTACATGGATGATCAAGATCGGGAAATAATTTTAAATGCGATTAAACGCTTTGAAATTTATAAAAGCCCTATTGTTGTCCTTCATGGTACCGATACAATGGCAGTAACAGCAAAATATTGTTTTGAAAAACATGAGAAAATTGCTGTCCCCGTTATTTTTACGGGAGCGATGAAACCGCTCGAGATTACGGACTCAGATGCCCAGCAGAATGTGGTGGAAGCTCTGTTCGCTGCCAAAATAGTGACGCCTGCCTACTACATTTCTTTTCACAATCGACTTTTTTCTGTTCCTCATGTGACTAAAAATAAAACGAAAGGAACTTTTGAGTCGATTTAATTTATGATTGAAAGTAAACCAACATTTTTAACTCCTAAATATCTAATTAGGAGATATGTTTTTGCACTTTCGATTATAGGCTTCCTTAGTTTACTGTCCTATTTGTATAATCATCAGTTTTCCGATGAAATTAAAGATGAACCTTATACTGTTAATCAAATTGGCAGGCAAAAAGTTAATGTCCTCAATATTTTGATTACCTTAAAAACTCTTGAAAACGCAAAGTCAGATCAGCAAAAAAAAAAATTACAAGATGAATTAGAAGCATTTTTTGATGATTTTAAAAAGACTACAGGAATAATAAATGAACATCTTTGGAGCTCAGATATCAAACGTATTTATGAAGGGGAAAATGGGGTTTATGCACAAGAGCAAAAATTTCTAAGTCTTTTAAAGGATTTCACCTACGGTCAAGATTGGTCAGATGAAAAATATCTCAATCTAGTTTCATTTGGAAGAGATCATCTGCTTCAGCGTTTGGAGGATCTAGCGAACAGTTATCAGAAAGAAAGCGAAAGACGAAATTTGAAGCATAACCAATTTGAAGTGATTATAAATTTAATCATTGCGCTCACTCTTTTAATTGAAGCAAGTTTGATCTTTTATCCCTTGGTACAAGCAGTCAAGAGTGCGATTGATCAATTAGAAAAAGAAAAAAAATTATATGCAAAGATTTTGGATAGCTTACCTGATGGACTTTACGTTAAAAGTAGAGATCATCGAATCATTCTCACCAATAATGTTTATACCGATTTGTTACGGTTACATAAAGATAAAGTGATTGGTTCCAATGAATATGAAATTTATCCAAATGATTTAGCTCAAAAATTTTATGATCAAACGGAAGAAACCTTTGTTAACGGTGGAACCCTTGAACATGAAGATATAATTTTCCCTGACACTCAAAAGGAAAGACATTTTTTAACCAAGAAAACAATTTTGACAGTTGAAGATTCTCAAACGGAACTTCTAATTGCTATTATTAGAGATATCACCAATCGAAGTTTAGCAGAAATTAATCTAGCAAAAAGTGAACAGTTTCAGCGTACATTACTTAAAAATGCTCCCATTGGTGTTTTCCGTCTGGATCGGGCTGGTCGTTTCACTTATGTTAATGATCGTTTACTAGAATTGACCTCTTTAAGCGAAGAGCAAGTGTTCAAAGGAGAATTAGAAAAATATTTTTTTAGTGAGGACCTATCGTTGGTTCGAGGACAATGGGAAAGTTTAGTTAAAGGGAAAGGAAATTCTAAATTGGAGTATCGATTCCGTAAAACTAGTGGCCAGATAATCTGGATTAAAACCATGATTGCAGAGGTGACTGATGAGAATGGAATTGTAACAGAATTTGTGGGGGCGATGACCGATATCACTGAATTGAAGGAAAGTCAGCGTTTGCTCGCTGAAGCAGAGTCAATTGCGCTCTTAGGTAACTTTGAAACTGATATCGAAAGTAATATTACCACCCTTTCTGGCCAGGCAAAAACGATTCTTGGATTAAGTCCTGAACAAAAAGCCATGGATATTAACTGGATAAAAATTCTCCATCCTGAAGATCAATCGAAAGTGAGAAAAACATGGAAGAATTCTCTCAAGAATTTTACTTCCTATGAAATTAATTTTCGCTTGGTAAGAGAGGATGGGGCCATCGTTTATATTCACAGTATTGGAAAGCCTCTGCAAATTGGATCACGTTTAAAGATGGTTGGAGTTATTCAGGATGTAACGAAACTTAAAGAGACTGAAAGGGCCCTATCGGAAGCACAGACCTTAGCTAAAATTGGTAATTATGAACGTAATTTTAAAACGAAGCATATTTCTTATAGTGAACAAGCTTTAAAAATTCTCGATATCGAAAATGTAACCGATCTTGATGGGATTGATTGGAGCAAGAGAATTCATCCGGATGATTTTGATGTTGTTTGGAAGAAACGCTCTGAAGCTTTTTTAAATAAAGAGTCATTTGATTTAACTTACCGCATTTTAGTGAATAATGAGTTTCGTTATATACGAGGAATTGGGTATCCTGTTGTTTCTGCAAATGGAGAGATGTTACGTTTTCTGGGGACCATCCAGGATATTCATGAAGCAAAAATGTCTGAGCTGGCTTTAGAAGAAGAAAGAGCACGTTCTATTAACTCATCTAAGATGGCCTCTTTGGGGGAAATGGCAGGAGGATTAGCCCACGAAATTAACAATCCAACTGCGATAATTTTAGGACGCATCCAGCAACTAAAAAGAGCAGCAAGTAAAGAATTAGAGATACCATCGGAAGTCGTTTTAGAAAGTGTTCAAAAAATTGAACAAACTCTTTCTCGTATTACAAAAATTATTTCGGGTCTTCGTCGTTTTTCAAGAAATGCAGAAAATGATCCTTTAGAGTCTGTTTCTGTGTCTCAGATCGTCGAGGAAACATTAGAGCTTTGTCGTGAGCGTTTACGTTTACATGATGTTGAACTAAGAGTTGAAATGCCCACAGCTCCGATGATGATCCAATGTCGAGGTGTTCAGATTTCACAAGTACTCTTAAATCTGGTGAATAATGCTTACGATGCAGTAGAAAACCTCAATTCGAAAAAATGGATTGAAGTGAAGGTCGTTATTATTAATAACTGGCTTGATCTCATTGTTACGGACTCAGGAGAGGGGATTGATCCTAAAATTCGACATAAGATTATGGATCCTTTTTTTACCACTAAAGAAGTTGGGAAAGGGACTGGGCTTGGACTTTCTATTTCCCAAGGAATTTTACAAGAACATGGTGGTTCACTCAAACTTGACTTGAACCATTCTCATACTAGTTTCATCATACGTTTGCCTTACCAAGTGACCACTTAGGCACCCACTGCCATCTTTTTCTGCTAGTTATTTCCGAGAATTTCTCCACCATTTTGATCTATTTTTCCTCTAAGTTTCTAATATTGGGTCAAAATACCTGAGTAGTAGCTTCAGAAATAGGCAGGCAAGTGTAAAATTTCATTAAGCGAGCTTCTTCTTTTTCCGAAGAGTTAGAAGGAAATTATTGTTTGAGATTTTGGGGTCCATGAAAAAAAATTGTAACTTCTCCATTTTTACTTCACGATTGCTCTTCATCAGTATGATGATGAGTTCTCTGTCATCGTGTATGGATAGTGGATCAGGTCCCAAAAGAAGTGTCGCAAGTGCAAAGACGACATTAAAAAACGCGACCTCAAATTCTGGAAATTCAAATACAGGTAGTACTGGACCTGGATTTGGTTCAACCTCAGTTACTAGTGATTCGACTGGAGTTGAATTGCGTCACCTGGTAGATCCTCTCGATGGTGGTTATTCAACCAAAGTAACTATTCCTAAAAATTTTTCAGGATATCTTTATTTATCGGGATTAAACGTAAGCAATCTTTCCGATAAATTTGTTAGTGTGCGTTTCCGCTTTGGTCAGGCGATGGAACCGATTACAGTTCCAGCTGTTATTGGGCGAGGACCAGGAATTATTCCCCAAACAGATATTGAAGTTTTAATTTTGGATATGAGTTCAAAACCTTTTGAAAGAATTCGTCTCCTCTATGATCTCTATGATTACAACAACTATGGAATAAACTTCGCTAATATGGATCCTGTTTCTTCTAATCGTGACCGTAACGTTTATTGTCGCGGGGTTGATCTTGAATATGATCCAACTTTCCAGGCAACGAATGCTCTTCCAACTTGCTCAGGGGCGAATAGTGTTTGTAAGTACACTTATGCGAAAGTTATGGATAAGGGTTTAATCCAAAACAGTAATAATAACATTCCCATTGTTCCCAGTAATATTCAAGTCGCTTTAGGTTCAACAGGAATTTATACTTCAGATTCAAATTCACAGAAATTAAGTAAGTGTTTACCTAATGACGGATCAATGCCAACGGATATTGCTCCTGCAATTACGTTTAATACTCCTTTTGCTTTTAACGCCCAAACTTATACTTATAAAGGTCCATACCGTGCACTTAACCAATCACTCTGGCAAATTTCTTCAAGTGCCCTTACAGCAACTTATAATGGACAGCCTGTAGGCCTATTTGAATCAACTATCGCTAACAATGGTGTCGCAGACAATGGTTTAAAGTCATTGTTATTTCCTTTGGCAGGAAAACTTCCATTGCGTAAAGATATTCAGTATCGTGGGGCAACTACCCCAGGTGGTGTTAAGAGTATTTTAGCGGGTTTAACTGTGGATGGAACTTCTGACTGGATGGATGGTTGTAATGTTCGTGCAGCCAACTATGACTCTTATACTAATGAAGGAATTGGTTCATGTAACGTGACTTCGACGATTCAGATTGTCTACACCGATTCTTCAGGTAAAGAAGTAGTTATTGATGATGAGAATTCTTCTAAAGTGAAATTACAATTAGTCCGTCCTAGTACACTTAACAGTGTTGGCCAGGATGTGCTTTATACATCTCTTCGTACTTGTTCTAACTCTAATGGATGTGGTGGAGATGAATGTTGTTATAACCAACGTTGTTGGGGAAAAGATCTGGTTTCTCAATGTATTGAAGATTCATCTTTTGAAGGTAATTATCCTGTTGGTGCTAGTTGCTCTTCTGACTTTCAATGTACGTCATTATGCTGTCAGGCAACCACAGGGCGTTGTGGTGTCCACGATAATACTTTAACCACACCTGTTCTTTGTCAAAAAGCTGCTGGTGAATCTTGTGTTGCTCAAGAATGGTGTCGTAAAGAACCTGTCGTAGATTGTTATGTTGTTAACACTGGTACAGATATTCAAGGACGTCCGACTTGTGCTCTACGCTGTTATAATATTTTAAAACATGGTGACTGCCGTAATGGGACTTGTGTTCCTCCAGGCGCCGGTACTATTGATAGCTTTAATCCTTCTGAACCAGATCCCTATGTTCGCTGTGAAGCTGCTCGTGATCCATCAACCATTGACCCAAGCGGTGTTCCAATCGATGGTGGTGGTTCAGGCTCAGGCGGAGGATCTGGGACACAAACTAATACAAATTAACCTATTGTCCCTTGCTAGAAAGTGACAAAACATTCCATAATTGGAAGATGATTTTTGCCGCTTTTTTAAGTTTATATTTAAGTCACGCCCAGGCCGATATCCGCTATCCGACAGATACGTGGAGTTCTAAGCTTTTCAGCAAAGAAGATCGGGTATTATTACAGGCGTATTTTGCGGATGATTATTTAACCAAGAAAAAAAGATCAGAATTGGCTTTGCATGCAGCGAAGTTTTTTAATTTTTTAAGTCGAACTATGGCCGAAGGTATCCGAGAAGAAAGAAAGCTAGATCCATTCGCAGAACTTCATTGGCCGGATAATATAGAGTTCATGGAATACTACATGCGTGAAGTGGAAAAAGAGAGTGAACACTATGAGTGATATAAAAAATGATTTAAAAGAAGCTGTGCTTGATCATATAGCAATAGCCGTGAAAAGCATCGATGCCACCCAAAAAATTTATCAGGATATTGGTTTTGTGTTTTGGCCAAACCGTGAAGTTGTTGTTGCACAAAAAGTAAAAACTGCTTTTGCCAATATTGATCAACATGCTCATATTGAATTATTAGAACCGACAGAAGAGTCGGGGGCAGTTTTTGATTTCCTGACGAAAAAAGGTGAGGGGATTCATCACATTGCTTTTTTAGTGAAAGATATTTATAAAAAACAAGAAGAACTGAAAGCCAAAGGATACAAATTACTTTTCGAATCACCACAACCTGGTGCAAATAACAAGTTGATTAATTTTATTCATCCTAAGAGTGCTGGCGGTGTTCTAATTGAAATCTCTCAGGAGAAAACATGAGCTATAGTATGCATACTCCGACACTAACTCGTATCAACAAAGTTATTTTGATCATTGCTGGTAGTTTATTTATTCTGCAATCAATCCTCGCTTTGAATGGAATTTACCTGAATAGTATTTTAGGTTTAAGCCCAGAAAAACTTATCTCTGGACATGTTTATGAATTAGTTACTTATCCCTTTGCTTCTCCTGGTTTTCTTTCTGTGCTTTTTAACGGTATGGTGATTTGGTTTGTCGGAAGTGATCTGGAAGACAAGTGGGGAGAAAAAACTTATTTTAGTTTTTTTCTCTTTTCTGTTCTGGGTGCTGGTTTAATTTTTGCCCTTTTAAGTCTTACTCTCTTTAATAATACTGCCAGTTACTTCACACCGATGATGGGACTTTCTGGTTTTTGTTACTCGCTTTTATTTGCTTACGGAATTATTTTTGCAGATCGAACTCTTTCTTTCATGATGCTCTTTCCAGTGAAAGGAAAATATTTTTGTATGCTCATTGCGGGAGTAGAACTGTATATGGGGATCTTCTCCAGTGAAAAAGCTTCAGCTTGGGGCCATTTGGGAGCAGCCCTCTGTGGATTTCTTTTTTTGCGCATCAAGTCAATGAATCTTGCCAATGCTAAGGCCAAAGTGATGGATTTAAAGCGAAAACATAACGTCGATAAGGCCAAAGGACGTCTTTATATCGTTCCGGATGAAGAACAAGGCAAAAAGAAGCCCGACAAAGGCGACCCTAAGTATTGGCAATAAGCTAAACTTTGTGTAATCTCTCACTTCATTTCGCATAGTATTTGGGAGACCTTATGAAATTGAAATTAGCTTTAGATGAAAAAATGATGGACCTTAGACTTCGTGACCGCTTAGTGGCAGAAGGTAAATTAACCAAAGAAACATTGGATAAAGCACTTAACGCTCTTACTGATGATGCTAAAAATGCAACTGAATTAGATCCTCAAGAACAAAATCAAAACGTTCAATAATCAATAATTAAAAAATAAAGTAAGTAAGCTTCTTTGGTGAAAACTGAAGAAGCTTATTGAACCGTAAAGGTTGAGAAGTAAATTTCTCTAACGTATTGACCCTTCAAATAATCATTCACTCTCTTCTTCAAGCGACTCTCTAAAAGAATTTTTCCCGACACAGAATTTAATTCATCAGGTTGCATACTGCTGGTGACTTCGATTAATAGATCAAGTAATTGAGGCTTGAAACTTTCAAGTGTTTTATTGTCTTCCTCTTTGAAAGGTAGAAGGTGAACTTCAATCTCAATAAAACGTAAGCGAGTTTGCTCAGAAGAAAGGTTGATAGTCATTTTTTCTAATTTGAAAGGAGGCAAATCGGACTGAAGACGAGCAGAGTTTTTTAAATCATTAAACTCTTGTTCTTCAATGGGCAAAGGTTTCTTAAACACAACATTGGTGTATATAAAAAGAGCAAGGCCACCCAGAAGGGTGGCCAAGTTCAATCCAACGAGGATTTTATCGACTAATGGTTTTCCTGTCATACTTCTAATTTAGTATAAGGCAAATCCAGATCGTGAGCAACTTGTTCGTAAACAAGTTTCCCGTTTTGAATATTCACACCTAAAGCGAGAGCTTTATCGGCTTTAATCGCTGGCTGAATGCCATTTCTAGCAATAGCGCGAGCATATTTTAGTGTTACATTGGTCAGAGCGAAAGTCGAAGTTCTAGCGACTGCTCCAGGCATGTTGGCCACACAGTAGTGGATAACACCATCAACCACAAAAGTAGGATTTTCGTGAGTCGTTGGCTTACAAGTTTCAATACAACCACCTTGATCAACAGCGATGTCAATCACGACAGATCCTTTAGTCATTTTTGCGATCATATCTCTTGTGACAAGTTTCGGAGCTTTTGCCCCCGGAACTAAAACTGCCCCGATAACTAGATCAGACTCAAGCACAGCTTTTTCGATGTTGGCCACATTAGAGTAAAGAGTCGTAATACGATTATCGAAAAGATCGTCTAGCTCAGCTAAACGTTTTGGAGAAAGATCGATGGCGATTACTTCAGCTCCCAGTCCCATCGCCATTTTGATAGCGTTGGTTCCTGCGATACCGCAACCGATAACAGTTACTTTACCACGCTGAACCCCTGGAACACCTCCCATCAGAATTCCTTTACCACCGTTATTCAATTGAAGGTAAGCAGCACCAATTTGTGTTGCCATTCTGCCTGCCACTTCCGACATAGGAACGAGTAGAGGAAGAGAGTTGTCTTCTAACTGGATCGTTTCATAAGCAACACATGTTGCTCCAGATTTCATTAAGCCAACAGTTAACTCTTTATCAGCAGCAAGGTGAAGGTAGGTATAAAGAATATGGTGTGGTTTTAATAAAGCAATCTCCACTGGCTGTGGTTCTTTCACTTTAATAATCATGGTGGCCGTTTCAAAAATATCCTTCATACTTGGAAGAATTTTTGCTCCAGCTTTTTCATATTCGCTATCTGCAATACCAATTCCAGCACCAGCATTTTTTTCTACGAAAACTTCGTGTCCATCTAACACTAATTGTTTTACACCACCTGGGACTAAACCTACGCGGTTTTCATTGTTTTTTATTTCTTTGGGAACACCAATCTTCATACAAGACTCCTATCTAAATTAAGACTTAAAATTTTAATTAAAGTGAGGAGTATTCTAGCTTTTGCGTATCGAAAAGGGGAGCGACTTTTTTGCCAAAAAGTGAATGCATTTGTTGCGTTAAGTCGTCATGATCAAAGTCATGGGCCATATGAATAAGACCAGCGAAGTCAGGATTAATGGCGCGGATATACTGGAGGCTTTTCTCTAAGTTCAGATGGGTTTTGTGTTCTGCAGGTTTCAGACAATCGATAATCAGTATTTCTAATTTCGCCTCTTTTAGATCTCTCACCAGAACTTCTGGGATTTCGTGACAATCAATGATGTAGGCCATTTTTCCATGCCGAAAACAGATAGTTTGACCATAACCATGAGGAACATAATAAAAATGAAAATCTTCGCCTTCAATTATATTCTTTTGTCCCATAGTAATGGTTCGCAATTCTAGTTTAGGGATGCCTCCACCGAGTGCAGGACGATCTGCAGGATAAATTTTGTGCGCTTGAAAAATATAGGCAAAACGTTCACTTAAACTTTGAGCGTAGTAGTCAGATGTATAGATGGGAATGGTTTTATTTTGTTTAAAAGTGAAGGGACGTAAATCATCGATGCCATGCAAATGATCTGCATGATCGTGGGTGATGATCGCAGCATCAACTTCATCAATCTTATTTTGCAAAAGCTGACTTCGAAGATCAGGTGTCGTGTCCACGATAATTTTTTTCGAATTAGCAGTATTTAGGTATATACTCGATCTGTATCTTTTGTTTTTCGGATTACTCGATGTACAGACTGCACAATGACAACCAACTGTAGGGACTCCAGTGCTGGTCCCTGTGCCTAAAATGGTAATGCTATTTTTTTGAAGTGACATGCTAATAGATTCTCCTACAAAGACACATAAATCTAGAAGAAAAAAAGATTAAGGAATGAAAAGATGAAAATTTCCGTAGTGCTATCGTTATTGCTCATGTTGACCGCCTGCAGTTCAAAAAAAGCAGAAGAGTCAGCTGCGAAGGGACCATCAACAAAAAATACTCTTGAAGTACAAATTCCGGTTGAAAAATATGTTTTAGAGAATGGATTAACGGTCTTACTTGTTCCTAATCATAAACTGCCCATTTATTCTTATTACACTTTCTATCGTGTAGGTTCAAAGTTTGAATCAGCGGGAATTACTGGAGCATCACACTTTCTTGAACACATGATGTTTAAAGGCGCGAAGAAATTCCCAGAAGGTGTTTTTGACCACTATATCGAAGCTAATGGTGGAAATACCAATGCGTTTACGACCAACGATCAAACTGTTTACTATCAAAATGTTCCGGTGAGTACTTTAGATAAGATTATTGAAATGGAAGCGGATCGCATGGAAAATCTTGCTTTGAATCCTGAGTCTTTTGAAAAAGAACGCAAAGTGATTCTGGAAGAAAGAAAGATGCGCTATGAAAATTCCCCAGGGGGACAGCTTTATCATGTGATGCTGGAAGAAATGATGAAAGGAACACCATATGAGTCTTCTGTCATTGGTTCAGTTAAGGACCTGGAATCTGTTTCACGTGAACAAATTCAAAGCTACTTTAAAAATTTCTATGCTCCTAATAACGCCATTATCCTCGTGGTAGGGGATATCGATACTTCTAAAACTTTAAAAACCATAAAGAAACATTTCGGCTCTATTGCTCGTTCAAAAAAATTGGATGATTTAAAGGCTCAGGTGGAAAAAGATGAGTTATTTGCTGCTAAACCACGTTACGGAAAAGTGTTTAAAGTAAAAGGAGAATCTCCAGAACCGATCTTCGCTTTGGCCTACACAGGAGATAAAATTGGAGCTCGTCGTGCTTTTGTGATGGATATCCTTTCTAATATTCTAACGGAAGGAGTCGGTTCCTACTTAAATCAAAAATATGTTAGTGGTGATCGCCAAATTATGTCGGGCATCGATGCTGCTAATTATAATCTGGAAAATGCGGGTGTCTTTTTTATTAAAGGTAGCTTATTGCGTGGAAAAGATTTTGATAATGTGATCTCAGACTTAAAGAAAACATTAAAAAAATCCTGTGATGTCGCCATTACAGATCGCACTATTCAGAAAACGAAAAATCAATATTTGATTTCTGCTTATTCAGAGTTGGAGACCAACGACGGTATGGCAGTCTTTTTAGGAACGAGAGAGTCTCTATTTAAAGATTACCTTTTTTATGAACAAGAGTTTGCCACATACGATTCAATAACAAAGGCTGAGTTGATCGCGGAGTGTAAAAAGACTTTTGGCGAAGATAAATCAGTTGTTTTTAGTATTTGGGAAAAGAATTAAGAGGTCATGATGAAAAAAATATTTTTAGCATTAAGTTGTGTTATCAGTTTTAGTAGTTTTGCTAGTTCCAATATCCAAACAGAAAGATTTTCTTGGGATGGCATGGACGTGGTATATCTAGCAGATGAAAGACTACCTACCTATATGGTGCAATTTTATTTTGCTGATGGTGCGCTTGCCGATAGTAAAGAGCGCGCTGGTGAAACAGAGATGATGTTTGAGCTATTATCTCGCGGAACAAGTCAGTATGATCAAAAAAAATTGGCTGACTTTTTCGAGTTCTATGGCGTGGATATCGCCTCTCAAGTGGTCCACGAGTACGCTACCTTTGGTTACAGTGGACTAGTGAAAGACATCCAAGAAACTTCGAAAATGGTTTGTCATATGTTTACCTCTGCGACTTTTCCAAAAGAAGAAGTGAAAAAGTATGAAGTACTCATGACCAATCAATTAAAGAATACTGTCATTAATCACGCCCACCTGGCGGAAAGAGTCTTTCGTCAAGTGAGTCTGGGAGGAAGTCCCTATGCCGTCCCAACGGATGGAACACTAAAAACGCTACCTAAAATTAAGCAAGCTCATTTAAAAGAAAAAAATCGTTACTTTAATCAGCAGGTCAAAAAGAGAATTTATCTTACTGGTCCTCGAAAAATGTTAAATGGCCTAAAAGAAATTATTGCGACTGATTGTGGGTGGAAAAATACTCCTGACTCGGTCTCACGTGCTGCTCAGAATGATACAAATTACGTACAGAGAAAAGCACCTGAGTTTTATCTCGTACCTGTGCCGAAAGCGAATCAAGCGCAAATCCGTGTAGGACGTTATATTTCAAGCCTCGAAGCTGCTGATAAAAACTTTAATAAATTAGAATATCTCAATCTAGTTTCTGAGTTTTTAGGTGGTGGCTTTACCTCTAAACTAATGCAGGAACTTAGAGTTAAACGTGGTCTTACCTATTCCGCAGGTGGAGTGATCAGTTTACAAAAATATTATGGCCGTACAGTGGTAACCACCTTTACCAAAAATGAAACGCTCAATGAAACTATTAAAGTGATTCAGCAGTCGCTTGCTGATATTGCGAATGGTAAGTTTGAAGAAAAAGATGTCGAAACCATTATTCAAAATATGTCTGGTGCCCATTCTTTTAAATTTGAAGCGAACAAAAGTTTCATGCAGAATTTAGCGTTCTTCGACCACATCGAAAAACCTTATAACGATCTTTATAACTTCAACGCGACAATTGCTGGGATTAAGAAAAAAGAAATTGCTAGCATTATTGGTCAGGCCTTCGATTGGAATTCACAGGTAGTTTTAGTCGTAGGTGATCCGAGTTTAGAAAAAGAATTATCGAAGCTTGGGACGGTGACGGTGCTTAATTATAAGGACTATTTATAATAAATTAAGCCTCTTTCGTGTGCCCTTCGATATTAAGAAGGGCACCCGGATATACGCTTAAATTTTTGGCGTGAATTGTTCCTTTAATTTTTCCTGAAGAGCGGACAATTACACTCGATGTCGATTCAATACTGCCATCAACCATTCCGTAGATTTCGACTTGATCACACATTAATTTCCCAAAAATTTTTCCACTTTGTTCAATGACAAGTTTGCCTTCAGCTGCAAATTGAATTGTGCCTTCGATTTCGCCGTAAACATGCACTTCATTCGCAAACTTAAAGTCGCCTTTCAGCTTTAAGTCTTTGCCGATGATGCTAATGGAATTTTCTCTAACCGCTTGTTCGATTTGCATATTATTTGATCTCGTAAGGGCCAATTTCTTTTTTCAAGAGAAGATCTCCGGCGCGAGTGAAAATTAAAATACTGAAGTAACTTAAGCCTGGAGTTTTATTTTTAAAGGTTGCAACCACGGGTCTCATACGTGAGAAACCAAATTGCTCGCCGATGTTATAAGGAACTTTACTAGAGTTGATATAGGCTGGGTGAGCAGGGTAGAAACGCACTGAGGTTTGATTTCTTGCCACAACTAAAGCGTAACCAGTGATCTTTGTTTCGTTAGCATTATTGATCAAATCAAAGTTAACAGTAATGCCGTGAGCGTTTTGGCTCAGCTGGACGTTATCAATTTTAATTAAGATTTGTTCAGTCAGATTTTTAAATCCAATGGGACGTTTCACGTAATTGAAAATATCGGTGGCAAGAACGTTGGTCGTAGCTGCCACTGCGGCTGTTTGCGTCGCTTTGGGAGTTAAAACAACATTCGTTACACTGGTCGCTGTTGGTGAAGGTGTCGCCAGCGGAGTTGCAGAAGCGACAGTGGTTGGAATAGGTGTTGCCACTCCAGCTGTTTCAAAGCCTGCTGCATTCAACTTCATTAGGAGAGTGTTGTTTTCGTCCGTCAATAGTTGAATTTTTGCAAGCAGGTCTTCTCGCTCTTTTAAATACAATTGTTCTCTTTGATATTTATCGAATTCGTAGAAGGCTTTTTGTTTGCGTTTTAAAACGAGGACGCCAATCGTACTAAGGAGTAGAACCAGAATAAAGACAAGTGAAAGTACTGTACGCTTAATTAAGCCACGTCTGAAACTTAAGGCCACGGCCTTCTTTTCAGTGTCGTAAATGACGACGGTGACTTGATCGGTCTTCTGATGAAACATAATTTAACTTTTAATTAAAGAAACGATTGCTAGGGACAAAGGGTACTGCTTTATCATCTGGAATTTTTCCCCAAAGCTCAGCCACAATTTTCCACTCATAGTTTTGATTACGCTTTAAATAGAGGGTCTTTTTTCCTGAATCATTAATCGTATTTGAAATGTATCGTTGTTCCATTTGGGCCACGATATAATCACCAAAACTTAAAATAGAAATGTAATTGAAATCCACTTGCGGTTTTCCAGGATTCGAAAACACTGCTTTTTTGTAAGCTTTATAAGCAGCATAGCTGCCTTTATTATCTTTAAATTCTGTGGGATGATAGTAGCTGATGTAAGCTTCAATATTCTCTTCTCTCCAAGCATCACGCCATCCGCTAATTAACTGATTTATTTCAGCTCTTTGATCCGACCATTTTTTCTCTGAGATAAAAAGTTGATCGTGGACAATCACCATCGATGTATTGCCTAAGTCAATGTACTGAGAAATTTCTTTCAAATCATTATCGACTACGACGACACAGCCTTTCGAATCTAGACCTTTATCAATACGAGAGTCATCATCAGTTGAGTGTAACCAGATACCACTGCCTGTTTTTCCATTACGACTATCAATGATGTTAGGGTAGTTGGTAGGAAAAGCCCCTGCGCCATAAATTTTCGCATCGTTGGCTGCATACATTTTATAAAGTTTTTCTTTCGAGAAAAAATCATAGAGCTGGTAAATTCCTTCTGGTGTTTTTTTATCACCCTCGTTGGTTTTGTTTCCAGCAAATTTACCCGTCGCAATTTTCCACGCCTTAACTAATTCAGGCGTCCCATTGGTATTTTTATAAACGAAAATTTTGTGAGTTGATTTTTCTACCAGCATGACGTGATGAGAATACTTCTCATCTAACTGGAGTAAATTAGTTGGATAGAAGGTTTCTGCTCTCGTCATTAGAGTGAAAAAAAGCAGATTAATAAATACAAGATAGTTAATCATAATGGTCCAGTATTAGGCATTCATTTGCTTATTCTTCTATTTTAGCCACGCTCGTGTCTAGAAGCAACAGGTTTTCCCTCTATCTTCCTGAAATTTTTGACTATTTTGCCCACTCATTGAATCTGGTTTTGCCACCTGTTAAGATGAAAGTGGAGCAAAATATGGAAAAGAAAAATAATCTCAATCTGGATAACATGCTATCTGATAGTCAGATGGTGGATAAGACCTTGAATAATATCAAGATTTCTAACGAAGATGTCTTAAAATCCGATACGAATTTAAACATTCAAGCTGTGTTTAACAGCGTGTTGGGTGCTCCAGAAGAGACGGAGCCTGAAATTGAGGAGTCTGATATGTCTGACGACAACAAAAAAAATGATTTAGTAGCAGCACCTGCTATGGTTGAGGATGACGAAGAAAACAAGGCCACCGTCGTTCTTGATATAAATTCTTTAAAGTCAGAACTAGAAACAACTTCGCAACAGGCCCAAGAAGTAAATTTAGATTTTAGTACTGATGCTAATGACTCATTGAGTCTGCCTGATATTACAGAAGATGGAGATAAAACTCTTAATCTTGAAGTGGCCAGTGCTTCAGCTGCTAGTGATGATGGTGGAATGGAAGTTGATCTAGGAATGTCTGATTTACAAATGACTGGAGTAGAAACAGGTTCCAGTGATCCAGCAGCTGCTGATGGTGGTATGGATATTGGTGGATTAGATTTAAGTGCTGAAATTGGTGCACTTGAAAATTCAACCGGTGAAGTTGTGGAAGACGAGCCGATGGGTTTACCTCCTCTCGCTGCTCAAGAAGAAGTAAATGAATCTCAAGATCTAGAATCAAGTTTTAATAAAGCACCTCCAATTCAGGCCCATGATGAGGAAGAAATTCCCATGGAGACACTAGATGGAATGGATGATTTAGGCTTCTCTTCATCAACAACTGATTCGTCTGATGAAGGGGAAGTAGATCTTTCTTTTGATCCGCTGGCAGAAGAAGCTCCAGTGGCTAAAAAAGAAGAAAAAGTTGTCGCTCCTATACCGATGAAAAAATCTCAAACTCGTACTGATTTAAAAATTGCGATGCCAAAAGCAGCACCGGTTTCATCAGCGGAAGAGGATATGTTTGATCCTCCTGTAGAAGAAGCTGCTCCAGTATCACGTGCGAAAAACGAAGCACCTCCTGCCGTACCAAGACAAGCTGAGATGGCCACTCACCAAGATTACGTGGCCCATCATGATGATGAATTGATGAAATTATCGGCCACCATTCGCAGTTTACGCGATGATCGCCAACAATTGCTTGATAAAATCTATAAGTTAGAAGAGGAAAAAAATCGTCAAAATCATGATGTTGTTTCAATGAAAGCGGAACTAGATGAAAAGAAAATTGAAATTTCATTAGTGAAGAAGAGACATGGTGATGAGTTAAATCACCTACGCTATCAACTAGGATTGACTGAAGATAGGCGTGTGATGCTGGAAGAAAAAAATAAAATTCTACGTCTGGAGTTTGACAAACTTGCCAGCAAAGTAAGAGTCGACTTTAATAAGATCCAGAACAGAGAAAAAGAGCTGGAGAACCAGCTGGAGTTACTTAAAGCTGATTCCGAAGTTCAAATTAGAAATCGGGATGTGAAAATTCTCGATTTAAAACGCAAAATCGACACACTAGAATTTGATATGGAAAATATCGTTATCAAAGAAAGCCAATCGAAAAATGTCCAAGTCGAGCTTGAGTCCAAGTTAGAGAAAACAATTAAAACATTACGTAATGCGATTAACTCTCTAGAAACGGAAGATGAAAGCTTGCAGAAGTTTGAGTTATTGAAAAAGAAAAATCTAGATATCTAAAATGAAGAGAACTCAAACAATCTGCATTCTGGGCTTTGATCAAACGCGGTCAGATGAGTTGGTATTAGATGTTTACCGTTCAGAACTTCCGCTTGAAATTCAACTGGTAAAAAAACAAAATAGACAAAGCCCTTTGATTCTTGCTTCTGATTTTGTCTACGATTTAACCATTCTAAATAGTGATGGTTTTAGTGATGAAGCCCACGAAATGATATCAAAGATTAAAACCATTTCACCATTGACCGAGATTATTCTGGTGACTCACAAAGCTGATTATGCGATGGCGATTAATTGTTTTCGCGCCGGAGTGAGAGATATTATTACGAGTCCAATCTCATTTCCTGAAATGAAGCTTAGTTTAAAAAATTCTCTCCTTTATCACTCTTTGTATAAGCGTTCTAATACTTTAACTCAAGTTTTATCCTTCTTAAACCTCTTTGGAGATCTACGTCAGTTTACCACGCGAGAAAACATCTATGCTTCATTACAACGCTACTTAAAAGAAACACTCGGAACGAAAACCCTGGTGGTCAATCGGGTTTTAGGTCGAACACTGGAAACTGTCTGGCAAATGAATGCAAAAGATTTAACTGATGATAAAGTACTGGAGAAGGTTAGTTTAGATTATAAACATGAAACTCAATTTTATATGGTCCCGATGGAAAGAGGAACCTTATTGAGCTTCTTCTTAGGCACATCTAACGGCGAAATGTATCTGGCGCATATTCCACTTGATGCTGACCAAGTGGAAAAATTTGAATCTAATTTTTCCGATTATTTTTTTCGTGTTCTTCGTAATGTTTTTGAACAAAATGAAATTTCTACTATCAATAAACTTTACGCCACACTTTCTGTGACTGATGATGTGACAGGCTTATATAACCAAAGAAAGTTGTCACAAGATTTAGATCATTTTATTAACCGCTGTGAACGTTATAAGGAAGAATTTTCTGTCGTTTTTATTGATATTGACCATTTTAAAAATGTGAATGATGAATTTGGGCATATTATTGGTTCACGACTTTTAATTGAAGTCGCAAATGAGATTCGTAAAGTTGTGCGCGATACAGATACGGTTTATCGTTATGGTGGAGATGAATTTGTTGTGATTTTTCCTAATTCACCATTTGCTAAAAGTTATGAGATTGCATCGCGTGTTTTGACTAAGATTAAAGAAACCATCTTCTTGGCGGACGAAGGTAAAAGCCATCACTTGTCGGTGTCGATGGGCGTGGCCCATTTTCCAACTGATGCTAAAACGAAAGACGACATCATTAATATGGCCGATCGAATGATGTACTCCGCAAAAAAATCTGGACGTGGAAAAATTTGTACTGTTAGCGAAATTTTCGATAAGTAAGTGCCAAAACGTCACCAATTTTAGTCTCAAATAAAGACCTAGGTGCCTTTTGGCTCCAAAAATATTAAGTTTTGAACCCTATCTCCTTCATTTTCTTGATGAGATTTTGTGGTTCTTTTCCTCATAATTATCTAATACAAAGTTCATACCAACTTCTAATCCAAGACTTACTGTTCTGTGTTAATGATTAATTCTTACATTTCACTTGAAAACCTCTCGTTGGCTTTCTCTTTGCTTTTAAAGTTTCCATTTGTGAACACAAGAAGTGTTAAACATTCTCGGGGGAGAAAATTATGAAACTGTTTTTGGCATTATTATTTTTTGCGTTGTACCTTTCAGGGTATGAGGCGAGAGCTGATTGGACCAGTCAATTTATTGGTACAGTCAATTTCCGGTTAACGGATGATCCGGATTATACACGTCTAGCGAATGACGTCCACAATGCTGAAGTTCGCCTGACTCAAGTTCGTAATGCGCTTGAAGATAAAAAGCGTCACTTAGATTTAGCAGCGAAAAATTTTCATGCTAAAAATGCAGAACTACAAAAAGCGACGAAACTCCTAGCAGACAAAAAGGCCCAAGTCATTAGCAATGACAACACCATCAATTCCTTAACCGCACAAATTCCTGGCATGCAGAGTGAAGTGGCAACGTTGGAAGATGGTTTGGAAAGCTTGCGTACGAATTTAAGCAATTATAGTCGAGAAAAAACTGCACTAGAGTTAGAATTACCGAATGTAACAGACGAAGCTCGTCGTCAACAAATTCTTGCTCGCTTAGAAGCAATACGTGGTTTGATTAGTACGACAAATTCAAAAATTTCTTCAACCGAAAGTTCCATCAATACCAAAAAAGCTCAAATACAGTCTCATGTGAATAAAATTGCGGAACTTAAAACGCAAAATGTGACCATTAATAATGAATTACCGGGATTACAAAATAACATTGCTCGTCTGACGACAGAAACTCAACAATTGAAGCAAATTGAAGAAAATCTTGCAGCAGCTGTGCGTGAGGGGATGAATCAAGTTACCATTGCTCAGAATCAATATCAGGCTGAAGTGAATGAATTTGAGCGTTTCAAGAATCAATTGATCAATGAAATTTTATCTTATAACCGTTCTGGATATGATCGTGCCACCAATGATGGAGCTAGAGAAGGTTTAGAGATTGCTCAGCGAGTTGGAAACTCTTATGGTCAACGAGATGGACGTGCCAATGGTTTGGCAAAAGGTGAGAACGATGGACGTGCACGCGATTATGATATTGGTGTTCGCCAGGGCGATCAACGTGGATCAGTAGATGGTTCTCGTGATGGTAAGGTCAATGGTGATCGTGATGGAGTCATTGCCGGAAACAGAGAAGCAGGTAGAAGAGCTGGTGTGGCCAACGGTGTTCGTCGTGCTGAAGCTAGTGATGCTGCCAGAGTGGGCGACGGGCAAGGGATCAAAGCAGGTTATGATCAGGCGGTTATCGATGGGAAAAGAAATGGTTATGCCAAAGGTGAAGATGAGGCGATCGACAAAAACGAGGAACAACCTCTAGATGATAAAATTATTCAAGGACAATTTGCCGGAACATTTGAAGGATCAGTCCCAGGATATCCAGGTGCTCAAGGAACTTATTTTAATAACAGTGTAAATGTTTATCGTTATGTGGTGAAACAAGCCTACGTGGCGGGATACAATTATGGTTATAATCCTTCTGCGGAAAGAACTTTTTATAACAATATTCGTTCTATTTACGATGCTGCTTATTCTCAAGCCTACCAACAAGGCTATCAAGAAGCTTACAATCGTCAGTATGAAGACTCACGCGCACTAGGCGAGCAAAGACAATATAAAGTAGCTTATGATCGTGAATACGCTCGCTATTATAAAGTTGCTTTTGATCAAAACTTTAATACGACAGTAAGTAACCCTAATACCACAGGAAATGATTATAGAAATTCTTATGCTCAAGCGGATGCTGCTGCTTATGCTGCTCGCTATGAAGAAATCCGCCAGGCGTCCTATGATTTAGCTTATGATAAATCGTATGAGAAAAATTATCCTGAGCAAGAAGCGAAATACAAAGCGGAAAGAATTGCTCAAGTGGATTCTCTTTATAAAAATTTTCCGGTGGTTAAATTTGTTCAAGAAAAAATCTGGGATGCAGGTACAAAAAAAGTTGGTGTTCGTGATGAAATTTATATGCCAGGAGAAGACATCGCTCACGATGTCGTGATCATCAACTACGGTTCTCAAGCTGCTAACGGTATTGAGCTTAAAATTGACGAAGCTAATGCTGTAGTCATTCCTTCTATCCCAGCGAAATCGAGAGTAACCGTGATAGGCGCGGCTTTACACCGTTTAAATCAAAACCTTGCGGTCAATGCATTGGCCGCTTCTAAGTTAGTGGCAAGATTTAATCTTGCTTCGAACGATAAAGGAGTACAAGGTCATCACTATGAATCTATCAACGATAACATTGTGAAACGTGCAGCACCACAATCTGTAACGGCGAAATATCCTGTCATTGCTGGAAATCCTAAGGCGAAAACAG
>JBEIOQ010000080.1:0-11800 GCA_040377495.1 Halobacteriovoraceae bacterium | reverse complement strand
GCTATGCCTTTGCCGCTCTCTTTGCTCTTCCGATTGTTCTCATTAGTCGTTCCTGGAATGTTAACCGTCAGCAGTTAAAAGGCGTTTTTATCTGTTCTTTCTTTCTTTTTTCCATGAATGTTTTTCAAACTTGGGGACTTGAGTACACCACAGTCGCAAAAAGTGGTTTTCTCACCACACTTTATGCGTTCTTCACTCCCTTTCTTTGTATGATCTTTTTAAAGCATCGTTATAAAATGGGTTATTGGGGATTAATCTTGATGGGAATCTTAGGTATTTTTCTTTTAGGTGAAATGCGTTTTGATGGTTTTAATTTCGGTGATTTTTTAACGGTTATCTGTTCTATTTGTGCTGCTTTTCATATCTTGGCGGTTGAGCGATATACACACTTGTTTAAGTCTGCGTGGATTTTTAATTGTTATCAAACCTTCTTTGTTGCTCTTCAATCTTGGCTAGTTTTTCTCTTTTTTCAATCGCAACCCTTAAATATAGAACCCCTGCTCAATTTAAAATCTTTGACCTTCTGGGGCTTTGTTATTCTTTCTATTTTCTCTTCTTTAATTGCTTTTAGTTTCCAGGTATCAGCGCAAAAGAAATTGCCATCTCATGTGGTGAGTATTCTCTTTCTACTTGAGTCTCCATTTGCCGCGATTATGGGGTATTTGCTTTTAGGGGAGCCACTGAGTGTTCTTGCCATGACTGGCTGTGGATTAATTCTCATCTCAGTGGCCTTAGTTCCAAAATTCTCTAAAAATTAAAGTGAATCTAGTTTTACCTTAACTGTTGCTGTTTTGCCTTTGCGCATATATTTAACGGTAACGGTATCGCCAATTTTATATTTTTCCATCAATTGGTAAACATCATCAATATTGTTCACTTCATTGTTATCCACTGTCAGGATTACGTCACCTAGATACATATTGCCAAAGCGATCCTGACGGATTCCTTGTAGGCCAGCTTTCCCCGCAGGCCCTTTTTCGTCGATATACGAAATGGCCAGACCTTTATCACCTACAAAACGTGCTTTTACATCATCTGGGATAACTCCAATACCTAAACCAGGACGAATAACTTTTCCGTGCTGAATAAGTTGAGGAACAATCTGTTTGATCGTATCTACAGGGACAGCAAATCCTAATCCAGCACTGGACCCAGATTGCGAGAAAATCATCGTATTCATTCCAATCACTTCACCACTCGAATTAAGTAGTGGGCCTCCAGAGTTTCCAGGATTAATGGCTGCATCGGTTTGAATCATGCCATGAATTTTAACGCCTCCAATTCCCAGAATTTTTCGATCAGTCGCAGAAACAATTCCTGCTGTCATTGTGTGATCAAGGGCAAATGGATTTCCGATGGCGATCGTTTTTTGTCCCACCATTAAACTAGCGGAAGAGCCTGTTACAACCGGAGTTAAAGATTTGGGTTTTTCTAGTAGTTTTAAAACGGCGATATCTTTTTTGGGTTCCACTCCAACAACTTTGGCTTTATAAGCTTTTTCATCATTTAAAAAATTAATATTGAATTGATCACCACGTTCGACAACGTGGTAATTAGTCACAATGTGCCCGTCATTATCCCAAACAAAGCCAGACCCTGCTCCTGCCGGAACTTCGACTGTTCCATAGAGCCATGATTTGGCCACTTGGATGTTTGAAACGTTGACGACAGCCGAAACTGTTTTTTTATAAATCTCAATAGAGTTTTTTTCGTCTTCTAAGAGCCTCGTCATTTCCAAGTTCTTGGCCTCAGTCGTTTTTGTAATGGCAAAACAGTGGAGTGAGGTGAAAAGAAGAATGAGAGTTAAAACATTATGCATAAAAACCTCCATTTATACCTGTCGGATATAGTTTTATTTTTGATTATTATAGGCATTTTGGCCATAATTCCTATGATGAATTTATTGTAAGGATTAAGCGATGCAAGAATCAATTAAGTATTTTAATCGGGAAAAAAAGACAGTTGAGGTTGAAAAAGTTTACGGCGATGCCTTAGTCCGTTGGCTTTACTGTACTCCTACTGGAAAGTCTCTTTCTGCCATTCTTTGCAAAGCACCCATAAGTAGAATTTACGGTCTTACTCAAGATTCCAAATTGCTTAGTCGTCATAAAGTTAGACCTTTTATACATGACTTTAACATTCAGATTGATGACTTTAAACCAGGTTCAGTCCAAGCTCAGGATATCCGAGACTCTTATTTAAGTTTTAATGAATTTTTTATTCGTCCATTTAAAGATGGGAAGCGTCCAATCGTGAGTGATACGAAACTGATGGCGGCTCCTGCAGAAGCACGCTATCTCGGTTTTGAATCGATTAAAGATGATCAAACTTTTCCTGTGAAGGGCGTACAACTTACAGCAAAAGCTTTACTTAAAAATTCGAAGTGGGAACAAACGTTTCGTGATGGCCCCTTGATGATCGCTCGTCTTTGTCCCGTGGATTATCATCGTTATCATTTTCCTGATGATGGAGAAGTGATTGAAGACTATCGTATTAATGGGAATTTTCATTCAGTAAATCCGATTGCTCTTCGCTATCGTGATGATATTTTCTCAGAGAACGAACGTCACGTTTCTATTTTAGAAACAAAAAATTTCGGCAAAGTAGCCTACATTGAAGTGGGAGCTACAATGGTAGGGAAAATTATTCAAAGCTACCACGGAAAATCCTTTCAGAAAGGTCAAGAGAAAGGATATTTCTTATTCGGAGCCTCGACAGTGGTTATTCTTGGAGAAAAAGGCAAATGGAAGCCAAGTGAAGATATGCTGAAACATTCACAAGAGAAAATGGAAGTGTATTTAAAATTAGGAGATGCTGTCGCAAATGTGATCTAATGATTATTCCAGATCGAGAGTGGAAGAAATCTTTTTTATCTTGGTGAGAAAAAAGCCTTCCATGGCATGATTAGGCAAAATCCTTTTTGACTTCAGAAGCATTGGGGAATAGAACTTCTGGTCAAATTCTACAAGGCCTGACTGCACATTATCAAGAGGAATCTCAAAATCTTCTAAAATAATTTTTCCTTCAAATTTTTTTAATAAACGATCGACCACCTCTTCATTTTCTTCCGGAGCAAAAGAGCAAGTTGAGTAAACAAGAGTTCCACCTGGTTTTAAACATTGAATCGCACTAAACAAAAGTCGACTTTGTTTTTTCACCATTTCTTTTATTTTTTTCATTCCCCAATAAGCATAAGTTTCAGGATCGGAGACATGAAAACGAGATTCAGTAGAGCATGGAGCATCGATTAAAACTTTATCAAATCTTTCTGGAGTAGCTTTCCACACGCGTTCTCCATCTTTAAGAAAAGTACGTACATTGTTTGCATTCAATGTTTTTAAGTTAGTCACCATTCGAAAGAAACGGTCCCTAGAAACCTCTACGGCCGCAATCTCTCCTTCATTGTTCATCATAGCTGACATCAAAGACGTTTTTGATCCTGGTGCTGCAGTAAGATCCAGAATTTTTTCATCTTTGTGCGGGGCCAAAACGAGAGGTGGAATCATACTGGAGAGATTTTGAATGTAAATCATTCCCTCTATAAAATACGTTGAATGGGTAAGTTTCTCACGTTCAGAAGCGGGAATGAGAAAAGCTTCTTTCATCCAGGGGACAACCGTTAGACTAAACTCATTTTGTAGTTTAGGGAGAAGTTCATTGACGGAAGTCTTCAGTGTGTTAATACGAAAAGAAACATCCCGTTCTAAGGAAAAACTTTGAAGAACAGGAGACCACGCTTCGCCTGGAATAATTTTTTCCAGGCGCTCAAGAAATAATGGTGGTAATTGATTCATGATCCTATCTTAAAAAAAAAGCCCATTATACGCAATGGAGAATATCGTGGTAAGCAGCCATTCCTGTAAAAACAATCTTTTTGTTTGACGTTTTTTTACTACGAGCATTTTTTTTCTCTAAATCTTGTAAAAATTTTTCTACATTAACCAGCATGGCCTTTAGAATCATTTCATCTTTTTCATCCATATGTACTTTACGAATTTTAAGTAGGCTTTCAGGCGTTTTTTTCAAAGCCACATTCAGCATTCCCTCCAGAAGTTCCTGGAGTTCTAATTTTAAATGGTCTGTTTGTAAGAGATTCTGACTCCATTGTTCTTTACCTTGATAGTTCAAAGTATATTTTCTTTCCTGGACCAGAATTATATTTTTAGCTGCGAGATTTTTTAAACATTGAAAAATTAATTTCTCATTCAACGCTGTGTCTTCTATTAATTCAATTAATGTTTTTTCATTTTTCTCTAAAGATTCTAGAATAATTCTCTCAAAAATGGTCATACCTTCAAACATAAAATCTCCTTAAGTTTAAGCTGTGGTTTGGAGTGAAAGAGTGACTTCAGGAATCTCTTGCAATCTCTTTTTGTAGATAAGGCGTTCTAGACTAAGTTCGAGAGTTCGTGCTTCCTGTGCTGACGTCAGAGTAAGTATCTCTTGAATCATATTTTGCCACCGATTAAGAGAATGTTGAGAGCTACGTAAAAGTTTTTCTAAAATTTCATATTCCGAGAGTCGCATTTCATGCCCGTTATAGAGACGGAATAGACGGGTGGACTGGATGCCGGTTAGTTCACCCATTTGTTTGAAGGTTAGGTCTTGATACTGCTGCTTAAAAGCGCTCAAAATTGTTTTTTGATATCCCATTGTTTACTCCTGATAAAAGTGAGAACACTTGAGTAAAAAGCAAAGGTTTTGCCAGAACAATATCACCATATTTCTAGTACTTAGATGGTAATCCTGTTTGAAAGTCAAAAGGCTTGTTTGGAAAGAATACGACTAAGAAGGGAGTCTAAGTTTACGAGGAGAAAATCCGATAAGTGGGACATGAAAACAGACAATATTTTACCCAAATTTTTTCAGTATTACAAAGAACTCGACCTACCAGTCATGATTAAGGTGGAAGCAGCTTTCCTTAACCCTAACGCCTATAATCTTTTAAAGGAATTACATTTTACTGAACTTACGCTTGAAGAGTTTAACCAGAAGAAAGGGCAGAATTCCCGTCGTGAACCATTTCGTATTTTGGTCATTGAGGAAGCGAGTGTAAAAGTGAGCATTCAGATTAATCGCAACACGGTGGATGACCGCTTTGGTCCTGAGTCAGTGACTACCATGGTGACACATAAAGTTTATCGTTATAAGGATCAAGCTCTCTTGGTCTACTCTCAGTTGTTTAGGGAGTGGCATATGGGATGCTATGAAGATTTTGCTTCAGAAGAAAATATTTTCGAAGCGAAGATGATTCTTAATCGTTTCTTAGGTTGGGCACTATCTAGCTTAGGATTAGTGGGGTTCTGGGGAACTCCAGTGGCAGAAGGAGCAGTCATTACTCGCCCTGTAGATGCAAAAGGTGAAGCGATATTTTTTGATATGAAAAATCGTCAGATGCTCACCATTGATGGCGTAAAGAAAATCAAAGCTGGTTCACAAATAATTCGTTTAGATTCTACTTTAGTGAACAGAAATGTGGTGATGAAGCGAGAAGAGTTAGTTGGTTTTTTGAATTCTCATACAGTATATCTGGATCCAAGTGGAACAACTGTTCCGGTTCGCCAGATGATTCAAGAACTCTCAAGTATGTTCCAGGGAATTTACCATCCTGCTAATAACTTTAAACCTAGGGTTTATGATGCTGCTTAAAGCTTTATTTTTATCGATGTTTCTATTGGTAGCTTGTGCCCATAATGATCACTCTCATGATCGTGTTTCAAATTTAAAAAAATGGGCTGATTCTTTAGAAAACACTGGTGAGCCTGGACCTATGCCTTCACTATACAATTTGAAAAGTATCTATCTAGGGGCCATTGATGGAGATGATTTTTTAGAGGAGTTTCTTAAATTAAAGCCAGCCAATTGTTTAAGAACAGAAGAAGATTATCGTCAGCTTACCAATCTTCTCGTCTATTTCAAAAATCACGTTTCAGAAAAAAATCATGATCCAAAATCGAAACCTGTTGTTGTCATTCTTGATCTGATCACAGATAAATTGCGTGAAGTGAGTCAAAACAAATTTTCTTCAAAGGTTTCCTTGAATCACTTGTCACATTAAACTCACTCACTTACCATGATTCTATGTCTTACTATATAGATCCAGTCCTTTTTTCTTTAGGCCCATTGCAAATTCGTTGGTATGGCTTGATGTACGTTTTTGGCTTTTTAGTCGGTGGAAAACTGCTGACTAAACTTTGCGTAGAGAAGTTTTTAAATTTAGAGAAAGACAAAGTGGATAGTCTGGTGACTCATGTAATTCTAGGAATGTTCTTAGGAGCTAGACTTGCGTATGTCTTTATTTATAACTGGGACCACTATTCTAAAAATTTAGGAGAACTTTTTGCGGTCTGGAATGGTGGACTATCTTTTCATGGAGCAGTGGTGGGTATTGCCGTGGGCGGTTACCTCTTTGCAAAGAAACATAAACTTCATTTTTTTGAAATTGCAGATAGCTTTGCCATTGCAGGAACTCCCGGACTTTGTTTTGGACGTTTAGGGAATTTTATTAATCAAGAGCTCTATGGACGAGTGACTAATGTTCCCTGGGGCATTGTTTTTCGTGAAGCTGGGCCTTATCCTCGCCACCCATCCCAACTATATGAAGCACTTCTAGAGGGAGTAGTTCTTTTTCTTATTTTGTTCTTTCTGCGTAAGCGGGTGAAATACTATGGTCAAATTGGTGCTTTATTTGTCATTGGATATGGATTTTTTCGCTTCATTGTTGAATTTTTTCGCGAAGCTGATCCGCAGCTGGGCTATTACTTGGGTTTCCTAACCATGGGACAAATTCTTTGTTTTATTATGATCGATGTCGGCATCATCTTTTTTATACTGGCCCGTAAGAAAGGTTTAGAAGTGCCCCGCACTTAGAGATTCAATCATGGGCGTGAAATTAGCGTTCCCATCAGCATTTACAGCGGAAAAATACAATGGAAAACAAGTTAGAGTACAGGTTGAGCTGTAGTAGAGCTTCATATTGTTTTTGTTATTCCAGAGATATAAGGCTGTTCCATTATAAAGTTTATAATTGTCTTGTTTGCCGAAACGATTAATTAAGCTTTGATGAAAGACATCATGGAGGAAATAGCTGGGTAAAACGGCATACATATCGACTATTTTGTCATCTACGACACTCACGACTACTGGAAATTTATAACGAATATGGGAAACGTAAAATTTTCTAGTAATTAATCCTGCCCCATTTTTGACCATATCACCTTCACCATATTTTTCCTTGATCGATTTTAAAGACGAACCCGGGAAGAATAGACTTAAAGTATCAAGACTAAAATCATAGTTAGGAGCTTCCACTTTGCTCCAAGTGTTTTTGCTCGTAAGTGACAAAAGTAAAAAAAGAATTAATGAAAAATAGGGCCGCATAGTTTGTAGACCAAAAGACTCACCATTGTAATGATGAAAAGAACTGACATGGAATAGAGTAATGGGTGATCCATAAGGATTATTGTAACTCGAATGTAAGAAGATAAATGATAAATAATAGTAGAGATAATTACTTTTTTTGCGCTTGATAAAAATGCCTTAAGTGCTTGACTTGAAAGCGTAATTCATTGATGATTAAAGTTCGAACGCGCCTCGTGAGGAAAAAAGGATCTCCTTTAGTTTGGTCCGACACTGTTTTAGAATGAAATAGTGCCAACTCCGTAGCCCCACTGTTAGCATGGAATTTTTTAAAAGGATTTTAAAAAGTGATTCACAACATGAAGTTTAAATTTTCGCCTTTTATTCTCGTTCTCCTGGCTGTTGCCTGTGCCTCGAATACCACGGATAAAACTGCAAATAAGTCAGTTTCACGTACGTATAATTCGAACCGCGCGAGTCAGTATCCACATGAAGTGAAATCTTCATCTGAACAACAAGGTATCGCCCAAACAATTGATGATTATCGTAATGACGAAGAAGATGCTGACGATCAGCTTTTTGCTGAAGATTCGTATCTTCCTTATCTTCATACAAGTGTCCCTGAAGACAGAAATACTCGTGGTCATATTTATGGTTCGTCATCGAGTGATAGCCTTCAAAATGGAAAAACGGATAAAAAAGTTTACTTCCTTTATGGAGCTGAACATTTAAATCTTCAAAATTACTATTTCGATATTCCTGTTGTGTATAACGATCAGGTAAAGAAATGGATGAATTATTTCCTTGGCCGTGGAAAAGAATATTTTATTCGTTATTCGGAAAGAGCAGGGAGATATGCTCCGACTCTAGGAAAAATCCTGGAAGAGAATGGACTACCTCGCGACTTGATTTTCTTAGCGATGGCAGAATCGGGATTCCAAAACAATGCTAAGTCATGGGCAAAAGCTGTTGGTCCTTGGCAGTTCATGCCCTACACTGGTCGCCGTTACGGTTTAAAAATTGACTGGTTTGTGGATGAGCGCCGTGACCCTATTAAGGCGACGATTGCTGCCGCTAAATACTTAGGCGATCTTTACCAAATGTTTGGATCGTGGGAATTAGCAGCGGCTGGTTATAATGCTGGTGAAGGAAAGATTGGACGAGCCATTAAAAAATATAGAACTGAAGATTTCTGGCACTTAACTCGTGGACGTTATCTAAAACCAGAAACAAAAAACTATGTTCCTAAGATTATGGCCTTGGCTATTATTGGAAAGAATTTAGAAGCTTTTGGTTTATCTGAAATTGCTTTTCACGAGCCTCTTGATTTTGAAGAAATTGATTTGAAACCAAATTCTGATATTTACGATATTTCAGCTGCCCTAGGAATAGAGATCGATGAAGTTCAGCGCTTAAACCCAGAGCTATCTCGCTGGCAAACTCCTATGAATGTGAAAAATTATAAGCTTCGCGTTCCGGTGGGAAAAAGGGTGGCCTGGAATGAATGCTGTAAAGAGCAAGACTATTCAGCGACTCGTTTTCAACAATACGCAGCCAACAAAAAAATTAGTTTAGATAAAGTGGCTAAAAGTTTTCGTTTACGTCCTCAGTTGTTAGCGGCGCTTAATGGTTTGAATCCACAGACAACGCTTGGCAAGGGAGATGTAATTAAGCTTCCTTTCCGTGATGACCATACGATAAGAGATGAAATGTACGCTGATCTCTATGAAAAATCGTCACGTAGTCGTCGCTCTTTGAAATTTAGAAAGAAACTATACGGCTTTAAAAAAAAAGAATCGGTAAGAAGGCTAGTAGGCTCTGAGAAAGGAAGTCTGGTTAAGTCGAATGGTAAGGTTTACGTCGTAAAAACTGGTGATACTCTATATCAAATTTCTCGCAAAACAGGTGTTCCTGTCCGTAAATTAAAGAAATCAAATTTGGCACTTTTAGGTTCTCGTGGTATACAAGCAGGAGACAAACTGCAAATTAAGTAACACGTAAGGTAACCTTGGCCAAAGTAAGTAATCTCAAAGATTTTAAATTACTCAAAGAATCCAAAGTCCTTCACGAAGAACCAATCTTCGTGAAGGACCTCATATTGGGTAGTCATCCTATTGCTCTTAAGCTGCTTAAAAACCTCTCTGATAATACGAAAGAAGAAGTGAAGCTTATTCATGAGTTTGAGTTCGCTGATAGTTTTATATTAGCTGCCCCACGTTTATTAAGGGGAGAAAAAAATTATCAATATTTCCGTGAAAATTTCCCACAAATTGAAATTGAAGACGCTCATCTAATTTCTAAGTTCTATAAGGATGGAGAGAAGCGTGAATTTGGTGGGAGGGTTAAGCCTCATGAAATTAAAGAAGAAGAAAAGTTCTTTTGTGTTAAACCTTATCTTTTCGATGAAAAGAAGTTTTATGGTGATTGGTCTGAGTACGAACATTTAAAAGATAGGCACGTGAAGGCCTATATTAAGATGATTACGCCTTTAAAGTTGGAAGAAATTGCAAGTCGCGAACACTATTCAATTGAGCTAACAGATGGACGTATCTATCGTTGTGAAAATCTATATGTGACATTTTCTCCAGTGAAGCTGGCGGAGTATCTTAATAAAGACAAATTAGATCTTGTTCCGAATAATCTTTTTTCTTACGCGAAAAATTTAAAATCACACCCGTCTCTTAGTGTGAAAATGAAACTTAAAGGTGAGTGGGAAAAAGATCTTTCCACGCTCTTTATTCCTCAGTCTCAGACACACGAATGGGGAAGTTTTATCACTGAGTTTGATGCTTATGATTCTTCCTCTGATACACAAGCTGTAAACGTGCTTTGTTATCTAACAGAAAATGAAATTGCTGATAATGAAGAGATTGCGAAAAAAATTCGTTTAATGAAAAGAGTGCTTGATCGTGTATATGAGAACTTTGAAAAGAGAGTTTTGAGCGAAAATATTAGCTTTAGTACCGATTTTTTGTGTTCCAATTGCGAAGATTCTGTTGTTTATGGCGGAGAAAATAGTGGTTCGATGCCCCATTTAAAAGTGATCCATGTCGCTGGTCCGATAGCTTCCAGAGCGGATCTTGACGCTTTTTCCTCAACAGCAAGAATGCTTGCTGCTTTTCTGAATTAAAAAAAAGATAAATATTTTCGTAGGTTTATTTGACAAGCGGCAAATTATGCCTCATTCTTTTACTATCAACGTTATTTTTCAAAGAGGGAGTTTATGAAAAAAACTGTCGCAATCGTTCTTGCACTTACGTCAATTAGTGCATTCGCATCTAAGGCTCGTCTTGAAGCTCTTGGAGAAAGCAAAGATGGATCATACTACATTCAAGACAACCGTGATATGTTCCTTAACCCAGCTCACGTTAACTACCACAAAGATTTCCTAACTTTCGAGTGGGGAGATCAACAAGGTGTAGCAGCTACGGACAACGTATCTACTCCACGTGCTGAAGGTGGTTTCTACCGTTCAATGGGATCTTTAAACTACGGTTTATACCTTGGTTCTCAAGATTCTCGCGTTCAAACTCGCAGAAGTTTCAACGTAGGTGCAGCTCACGCTTTCCAAAACATGAACAACCCAGTTGACTTGTTTGTTGGTGGTGAAGCTTCTTCTATGAAGTGGGGAGCAAACCTTACTTACTCAACTTCTGAAACTAACAACCTTGGTTCTTTCAAACAAGAACAAGATTACCTAGGTGCTAAAGTTGGTGTTGAAATGAACAACCTTGAAGTTTTCGCTCAAGCTGACATCGTTAACGACGCTAAAGGTGCTAACACTGTTAATGATGAACTTGAAGGTAACTTCGGTGGACAGTTAGGCGCTACATATATGCTTAACGACCTTAAACTTTTCGGTTCTTGGAACCGTTACAGCTATGATTTCAAAGATCAGAGCGGTACTGCTGTTACTAAGTACGAAAACAAAGACTCTGCATGGAAACTTGGTGTTGGTCGTCAAGCTACTCTTAACGACAAAACTAAACTTTTCACAAAAGTTGAGTACAACAATACTCGCGTTTCTTCTGAAAAACCTAAGAACCCAGCAGCAGATAAGGCATTCTATACTCAATCTAACTGGAACATGCCAATCGCTATCGGTCTTGAGCACGATGCACTTTCTTGGTTAACTCTTCGTGGATCAGTAGTTCAAACTCTTTGGAACAACAACAAAGGTGACGAAACTCTTACTAAGAGAACTAATGATACAGACGTGAACATGGGTGCAACTCTTGCTCTTGGTTCTGTTAAGCTAGACGGTCTAGTTGGTACAACTAACGGCAGCGCTGCAGCTAGAACTGCAGGAACAGAGAACGGTGTATTAGCTCTTGATAACCTAATGACACGCGTTGCTCTTCGTTACAATTTCTAATCTAATTAGATTTAAAAATACGATAGGAAAAGGGAAGCTTCGGCTTCCCTTTTTCGTTTAAAAAGG
>JBEIOQ010000086.1:0-10767 GCA_040377495.1 Halobacteriovoraceae bacterium | reverse complement strand
AGTTTACGATTTATCCAAAGACAAAATTACGACTAGCCACGCAGAACTAAAAGCTCACATTTATCAAGGGCTTGATACAGGGGCATTTTGTAATAAAGGCGGGCCAGAACTAAAACCCATCAAAACGGCAGGACAAATAATTCGAATCGCTAAAAAAAGAGTGAAAGAAACCCACGATTACCGCTATGAAATTGCAAAAGAGCTTAAGCATTTACATCCTCCAACGACTCCACCTGCTGACTTTAATACAGAACGAGATCTCGCAGGAAAAAAAGCTAAGCCACGCTAATTTCTTCAATGTTTAATTTCTGCTCTCGAGTGGTTTTCAAGAAAAGTATAAATAAAGTGACGGCCATCACGCTCAAACTCATGGCCAGCCCCATCCAAAGCCCTTTAGCTCCATAGTTAAATTTATAAGCAAGGATAGCACCTAAAGGCAATCCCACTACCCAATAACCCAGTAAAGTTAAAATCATCACTGGCCGAGTGATTGAAAACCCTCGGAGAATCCCTGAAAGTGTTGCTTGAATCCCATCGGGAATCTGAAATAAAGCGGCAAAGATGAGGAGTTCACTACCGACCGCTATTACATCCAATTTATCAGTATAGATGCTCAGTAGTAGTGTTGGAAAAAAAGTAAAAATCAACATAGTCATGATTTCATAGCCTATACTAATTGTAAGACCAGACATGGCAATGGTTTTGGCTTCCTCAATTTTTTTCTCACTCAATGCCAGCGCTACTAATGTGGCCATAGCATTCCCAATTGCCATAGGAATCATGAAAGAAAAAGAAGCGAGATTCAAAATAATATTATGAGCAGCGGAGCTCACCACATCCATTTTCCCTATTAGTACAGTTACGACAGTAAAAATGGAAACCTCCATCAAAATAGCAGCACAAATGGGAAGACCTAAAGATAATGATTCCATAAAGAACGGTTTCACAAATTTAAAAGGCTGGAATAAATCTTTCCTCACATAATAAAGTAAACCGATCATCATTAGTATGCGATTCGTTAGCGTCGCAATTGCCAGTCCCTTTGCTCCCATCTCTGGAAAACCAAAAAGCCCAAAGCAAAGGACAATATTTAAGAGCACATTACTAATGTTGGCCACAATCACTAATATATTCGCGAACCAAATATCTTTCTGCACTTGCAGATATTCTTTAATCCCTTGAAAAATCAAAATAGGAAAAATGGATAGGGATACAATCCAGAAATATTCTTTGCACATTTCTGCAATAGTAGGAGATAAATCAATAAAACCAAAACCAACCTTATAAAAGATGAGCATACTAAACAGTAAAATGGCTGAAAACATAGTACAGTGAGTGAGAATGGTAGGTAGAAAAGCTCGTGGGGTTTTACCTTCGCCCATATGTTTGGCCAATAGTGGAGCAAAAGCAAAGGTTAGCCCAAGACCAACCATAAGAAACATACCGAAAATGGAAGATGAAATTCCCGTGGCCGAGACTACTTCTTTGGAATAACGACCCGCCACCATCATGTCCCCTACGCCCAGTAGCATTTGCCCAACTTGTCCTGTAATCAAGGGGATAGCAAACTGGAGGATATGTTTTAATGAAGAAGAGCTTACTTTACTCATAGACAGCGTTCCAAAGGGGATTTAGCTTAAGAAAACTTTACCAGTGTACAACGGTCCCAATACGAAAGGTAGTAGTGTTTTTGAATAAGCTCTGTTATGATGGGTCAACTGAAGCTTGCCTCAATGAGGTAGGAAATAAATGGTACCTTGGTGCTAGAGCGATACTTCAAAAGTCTTCTCTTTCAGACCCCAGAGCCTCCAATGTTTATTCCCGCACAATTGAGCTTGAATCAAAACATTAACCCTGTACTTTATCTTTGAAGGAGATGAACTCATGAACAAGAAACTTTTTATCGGTGGTCTATCTTGGAACACTAACAACGACTCTTTGAAAACTGCTTTTTCAAAATTCGGTGAAACAACTGAATGTAAAGTTGTTGTAGACAAAATCACTGGTAAATCAAAAGGATTTGGTTTCGTATCATTTGACTCTCAAGACGCTGCAACAGCTGCTCTTGAAGGCATGAACAACCAAATGCTAGACGGAAGAACAATTAAAGTTGACTACGCTACTGAAAAACCAGCTGGTGAAAGACCTGCTCGTTCAGGTGGCGGTTTCGGTGGAGACCGTGGCGGACGCGGCGGTTTCGGTGGAAACAGAAGATAATTAAAATTACTTCTATAATAAGAAAGCCCCTCGAAAGAGGGGCTTTTTTTTTAACTGGATGTTATCTTTTTTATTCTTTTAAACTGTCATCTAACTTCGCAGCACAATCCAGAAGATAAACACTTCCATCGTAGGCCAGACTGGCTTTAGTTCTTTCAATATTCAACATCACACCTTCCGTGTGTCCATCGAATACTTTATTCGTATTCTCAGAAAGACCAATGAGATTATTGATCGAATTCGTCAGCATAGTCCCTGACGGGTTCATACTGGTGCCTTTAAATGTTTTCACTGCTTCTGTTCCTCGAGTAATATCCATCTGTAAGTTCTTAATCGCTTTTCTGGTATAAACATCACGTGTGATTGTCACTTTTAATTCACCTTGATTGGTCTTACAGTCGAGAATTTCAGAGTGTGCTGCCATCGCAGTAAAATGTAATCCGAGTAAAGATAAAATCATGATTGTTTTCATAGCGACTCCAATAGCGTTTATAAAGCAATTATAGATTGATTTTAGACGGAAGGGAGTCAGAGGGAAAAGATTTCAGAGAGAAGGACAGGAGTGTCTAGGCATTAGACACTCCCTATGAAAATTACTTCAAAGTTCCGTTGATATAGCCATTTACCCAATCAGCAGCTTTGCTGACTTTCGAATAAACACCGTATTTATTAGGGCGGGCACATCCCTCACCCCAGCTAACGACACCGATAAGGACTTTTTGGCCTGAACCATCAGTAACTGTGAGTGGACCTCCACTGTCACCTTGGCAAGCATCTTTTCCACCGACCTTGAATCCAGCAAAGATAACAGCGTCAGTCGCTGCTTCTATTGGATAGGCTTCTTTAACTGTTGCATCTTCTTTACTAACGATAGGTAAGCTTACTTTAAGTAGAATATCACTTCCTTCCATCGCGTTCTCATTGGTTAGACCATAACCATAAACAGTGGTCATTACCCCTGTTTTTTGCCCACCCTGAGCTTCGAACTGAGTTGTGGCCATCTTGATAGGTCTAGCAATTGTGGCCTTATAATCGACGGGATTAACTAGCTCTAAAAGAGCATAGTCATTATTAATAACCGTTCCCATTGGAGTAGGAAGGTAACTGAATTTTGGATAAAGGATGGCACGCTTAATCGCGAGAAATTTTCCATCTACAGTTCTAAGTAGAGCTGACTGAGGTTTTGTTAAAAGTTCCTCTACACAGTGACCAGCAGTTAAAACCCATTTAGCGGCCACCAAGCTAGCTCCACAATAATCGTTTATCTGAACGATAAAAGGTGCCTCTAAACTAGGACTTGCTACCGTCGTTCCACCGACTATTCTTACTTCTGGATCGATCTCATAGGCGCTAACTGACACCGACGTTATAGCAGCGGCTAAAAGTACTGATTTTAATTGCTTTAACATAACTCGTTACCCTTTTATTTTAAAGATTGAGGGTAAGTACAAAATATGTTGGGATACGGGAAGATTGAATATATTACAAAATCTTACATCTAGATCTTACACTTAAAAAGCTGGTTCCAAGGAAGAGTGTAAACTACTGAAATAAAAAAGGGCCCCGTCAGGGGCCCTCAATATTTAAGATTTGGTCATACCAATTAGTATTGAACGTGGATCACTTTATTTAGCTTCTCAGCTTTACCAAGTTCCATCTTAAGTTTTCTTGCGTAAGTAAGGTCGATTTTCTCGCCTTTCTCAAAAACGTTTTCTTTAGCAGAAAGTTTTTCAGAAGTTAAAGCTGCTTGGTATTCAGCAACTGATACTGAATCTTGATTTACGATCATGTCGGCAAGATCTTTAGAGATAACAGTACTTAGGTCAGTAAATACACCGATACCAGTCTGGTTAGGCTCTGTAGAAGAGTAAACTCCTGCAAACATCGCCACTTTTCCAATTTTGAAGAATGGGAACAATTGACCTTCGCCAACTGCATCGCCGATTCCGTCAGCTTTTGGAATTGAAACAGCGAAACCACCCATGAATACTTTCCCTGATCCAGCGATAGTATTAAGAGCGATATAAACCTTTCCGTGAATTTGTGGAATATCAATTTCAATTACGTCAGCACGATCAATTCCACCCACTGGAAGTTTTCCACCGTTAGGTAAAGTAGCGTCCATTGGTTCTAGTTTTGCAATTTCACTTAAATTAACTTCTACAGCGATTTCAGAAAGTCCCTGATTTAGAGAAGGGGCCATATAAAGTTTCCCGTACTCAACACCTTTATAAGCGATTGGGAATTGAAGAGAGGGAAGAACCACAGTTTTAAGGTTCATCATCGCGCTCATTTCAAGCCATACTTTTTCATCCACAACTTTAGTTCTAAGACCAACTTCTTTCACGAAACGATCTTCTGGATCTTGCTTACAAGAAGTAGCTCCAAGCATAGTTACAGCTAGAACTAGCATCAACCACATTTTTTTCATTTTCAGTCCCTCCGGCTAAATTTTTTAGACTCTCGTGCTTTCGCCCAAGAATCATAGTTTATTTTTATCGCAAATAAAGCTTACAAATTTTTACAGTCAAAATGATAGGACGGAAGTGGATGGATGGCGAGGAGAAGATTAGTAAAAGTTTTAACGCCAAGAATCATTGAGACCAGAAGGTTAATTCTGGTCTCAATTTTAACTACTTATGAGAATAGTGATTCATCGTACTCAATATTATGGTAGACCTTTTGCACGTCATCATCGTTTTCCAGCATATCCACTAAACGCATAATTTTAGCAAAAGACTCTTTATCGATTTTTTTGAAGTTTAAAGGAAGTCGCTCTAGGCCTGCTTCTTCCGGTGAAATTTTTAGCTCTTCTAATTTTTTATTAATTGATCCAAAGTTTTCCATCTCGCCTTTCACTGTGATGTATCCGTCTTCTTCCGCTACATCTTCAGCTCCAGCATCAATCAGATCCAGCGTTAATGAATCCACATCTATGTTTCCTTTAGGAATCTCAAAAACCGCTTTTCTTTCAAAGACAAATTGTAAACAACCTTCTTTTCCCAGTGAGCCGCCATTTTTAGAAAAGCAGTTTCGAATGTTGGCAATAGTACGAGTCACGTTGTCCGTTAATGCCTCAACAAAGATGGCCACACCGTCCACACCATAACCCTCGTAATTCACTTCGTCCGGACTTGCCCCGTCCAATCCTGCCCCTTTTCTAATCGCCTTATCAACATTGTCTTTAGGTACGTTATTTTCTTTTGCTTTAGTTAAAGCCAAACGTAAGCGAAAGTTAGAGTGCGGATCGGCTCCAGCTTTAGCCGCAGCAGTGATTTCTGCTAAAACCTTGGTGTAACTCTGGCTCCTCTTCTTATCCTGAGCAGCTTTCTTGTCTTTAATGTTATTCCATTTACGTCCCATAGGATCTCCTTCCGATAACGCTCTAAATACCCCGATATTCTAGGTATACATACCAAATTTGTCAGCTAAAAACTTCATCTAAACCTAACAATCAAATGGCCCGATAAGGAGGCATACTGATTGCATTCATATGAGATGAAGCAGTTTCTAACAAACGGAGTTGTTATGAAAATTGTCACCTTGGCCCTGCCCGTATTGTGCCTACTTTTCTCCTCAGAGGTCTTTGCCAAAAGAATCCTCTTTGCCTCCCAATTTTCCTTAATTCCTGAATCAGAAGCACACACCCAGTTTGGAGCAGCCTATGATTGGGCCTTTAATCCAGACTCGATTAAAGTGATGGTTTGGAACATAAAAAAAGGACAAGAGAAAGGACTTGATCGAGATCTACCTTATTATGGGAAAGATCGAGATATTATGATTCTCTCGGAAGGATATCTAAGTCCTCAAGTGAAAGGAATTTTTGACTCGTTCTCAGAAATGCGTTGGGATATGGGAGTCTCTTTTCTTTATAAAAAAGATAACAACACCAAAACCGGCACCATGATTGGATCGAAAGTTGAACCAAGTTTTGTAAAGGTTCGTCACACTGAAGATCTAGAACCATTTATTCTCACACCGAAGGCCATCACTTTTGCTAAATATCCAGTGGCTGGATCAGAAAAAGATCTTCTTGTGGTTTCCGTTCATGCAATAAATATTGTTACCCCTAATGCTTTCGAACGTCATATGGAAATCGCTAAGATGGAGATTCTGAGGCATGACGGGCCAACTATTTTTGCCGGAGATTTTAATACCAATCTGGCCTCAAAAACAAAATTCTTAAAAAGAATGACGACAGGTTTAGGCATGCAGTCCATCGACTTTAGAAATGATAATCGTATGAAGACACTTGGTCAGATTATTGATTACGTTTTTGTCAAAGGTCTTCACCCTAAAGATGCAGAAGTTTTAGGTCATTTAAAATCATCTGACCACAAAGCGATGTATTTAGAGTTGGCACTGGATCAATAATCATGGTGAACATCATTATTCGAAAAGCTCGTATCGCTGATCATTATTTCATCGCCACCTCACAAGTGGCGATGGCACTTGAAACGGAAAATTTAAAACTGGACCCAGAAACCGTCAATCGCGGGGTGATGGCAGTTTTAAATGATTCTCATAAAGGCGAGTATTATATTGCAGAATTAGATAATGAACCCGTTGGTTGCTTACTCACTCTTCCGGAATGGAGTGACTGGCGTAATGGTACTGTGCTTTGGATTCATTCTGTTTATGTTATTCCGCCTTTGCGTGGATCCGGCGTTTACCGAAATTTATATCTCCACCTAAAAGAAAAAGTCACTAACGAACCAAGCTTAAGGGGACTTAGACTTTATGTAGACAAAACCAATCAGAAAGCTCAGGCAGTGTACCAGAAACTAGGTATGACCAAAGAGCATTACGAACTCTTCGAATGGATGAAAACTTTCTAGAAATCTAACCAATAAACGCAACATAGTTGCATTTGCGCTGCACTATCACTCTTTTTACATTGCAACTGAGTTGCATTTACGCTTTAATCTCCTAGTCTTTTAACTTCTAGGAGATTATTCATGATACTTTTATCATTACTATTAACCTCACCTCTTATTTCCACGACCAATGCTCAAACAGAAACGAAGATGGATGCCATTCAAGTCATAGGTCACCGCCAATCAGAAAATTTGGTTGATTTCATCCCCAGCGTTTCCAAGATATCGGGAAAAAAACTTAATTCAAAAAGACAAACAAGTTTAGGTGATACCATTCAAGGAGAACCGGGAGTTTCCAGCACATCCTTCGGTCCCTCTGCTAGTCGTCCAGTCATTCGTGGTTTAGATGGAGACCGCGTACGAGTACTACAAAATGGCCTAGGAACTTTAGATGCCTCAACTCAAAGTGTAGACCATGCGATTCCGATCGACCCACTAACGATAGATCAAATTGAAATTGTCAGAGGTCCCATGAGTTTACTTTATGGATCATCAGCAGTTGGTGGTGTAGTGAATGTGCTGACCAATAGAATTAAAACACAATTCGAACAAGGATTTTCCGCTCAAATCCAATCACAAGGTGAAACAGTCAATCACGGTTTAAGTAACGCTCTTCGTGCCGATTTTGGAAAAGCCAATTGGATGGTACACGCAGACGCCTCTACTCGTAATCTTGGAAATCAACGCATTCCTGGTTATGCCCGTACCGAACATAAAAGAGCGACAGAGCCTTTTGGCTCAAATAAAACAGAGGGAAATAAAATTCTTCCTAACAGTTTTAACAAACAAGAAAACCAAGCGATTGGCGTAACTCGTGTTTTTGATAAAGGTGCCTTCGGTGTTTCTTATAATCATTTTGAATCCGATTATGGAACAGTGGCGGAACAACAAGTAGCGATTAATATGAATCAAAATCGTTATGAATTATCGGGTGAATATGAATCTCCTATTTCCCTTTTTAGAAAGTTTAAAATTAAATCCGCCCAATCTGATTACAAACACAGAGAAAAAGATAAAGAGGTCGTTGGCACAACTTTTAAAAATTCAGGGAATGAATCAAGACTAGAGGCAATTAATTCTTCAGATAAATTTGATGGAATAACCGGAATTCAAACGCAATACAATAATTTTCAGGCCATTGGTAGTGAAGCTTTTTTGCCTAAATCCAAAAATGAAAGAGTGGCCCTTTTTACTTACCAAGAATTGAAAGCAGATAAACATTCCTATAGTGCCGGTTTAAGAGCAGAATCCGTTGGTATCCAAAAGCAGGTGACTCCAAATTTTGGACCGGCGATGAACAAAGACTTTATGAGTTACAACTCATCTGTTGGATATCTTTATCGATTAAGAAATGAGGATTCTATTAGTATCAGTTTCTCTTACACTGAAAGAGCGCCCAATTTCCAAGAACTTTTTGCTGGTGGACCCCATATTGCGACTGGAACTTACGAACAAGGATTTGATCGCTTAAGAAAAGAAGAAGCGTACGCTATTGAAACCGGCTATAAATTTAAAAACGATAAAAATAGCTATTCAGCCAATCTATTTGCTCAAAAATTTGATGGTTTTATTCTACTCGCTCCATCAGGTGATACTGATGCCACCAGTTCATTACCTATTTCACGCTATAATCAATTAGCTGCAACATTTTATGGAGCGGATGCGGAAGCCACAAATCAAATTTGGCAAACAAGTTCTGGAGTGCTTCATCTCAATACCAAAGCTGACATCGTGAGAGGATATGAATCAAGCTCGAAAAATAATTTGCCACGAATTACACCTCCTCGCTTAACGTTGGGATTAGATTATGGAACAGATAAATGGTCTATTGAAGGAGAAGTGGTAAAAGTGATGAGACAAACAAAAACTGCTCCGAATGAAACTCAAACCAAATCCTACGCTTTGACCAATATTGGTTATAACTATAACTTCCTAGGTGAGAAAACCAGTCTGAGTACTTTCTTTAAAGTAAGAAATATTTTTAATGAAGAAGCCAGAAACCATGTTTCGACGTTGAAAGACATTGCCCCACTTCCAGGAAGAAACGTTGTGGTCGGTTTAGAATTAACACTTTAAGAGCATTTTTTGCATAAGCCGAAGAAATCCATCCTGTGAACTAATTGAGTGTAGCCCTTTTTTTCGAGGGCACGCTCAATTTCTTTGGGGATACAAAAATCTACCTCTTCAATTTTTTTACAAGACGTGCACTGAATGTGGTGAGAATGATGGTGGTCATGGTGACAACCATAACGGTGAAACCCCTCTCCCAAATCAATTAAATCACATAGGTGTTCTTCCACAAAGATTTTCAAATTACGAAACAATGTCGCACGATCAAAGTCAACTTTCTTAAGCTTAGAAGAAATCTCTTCTGCCGATAAGGGTTTGACGGCATCATTGATTAATTTTAACAGACTTAGACGTAAGGGCGTTGCCTTAAGCCCCTTGGCCTTAAGCAGCTCCGTTAACTCTTTGGTATTATACTTTTCATGGGGATGAGAGTGTTCATGCATTGGACGATCCTATCAAAATTACAAAATGAAAACCATCATTCTTTCACAAACTAAGCAAACGTGGTAGATTTTGGACATGGTATTGCTCCGCTTTCCGCTATCAAGATCACTAATATTTAGTACCCTATTTCATGGGGCACTCTTTATTTTAGCTGGGATAAGTCTTCAAAACCAGTACCAAGAGATCAAAACGCTGACCCCCAAAGGCATTATGCTGGAAATGGGGAACTATCAAGCGACGGGTACAATTTCATCAGCAGCTACGACAAAAACAACTCCCAAAGTGACGAAGGTAGTTCCAAACTCCCCCTTCTATCACAAAAAGAATCAGCCTCATCCTGAGGTAAAAGAATCAGAGTCGCAAGCTCATAACAATTCTAACCAACTTGGAAATGCGACCTATAGTACTGGGGCAACAGGGCCGCTCGGTGATCCAAATGGAGTGGAAGCGAAGGCTTCAGAGCGCTATCTCTACGAACTAAAACTAATGTTAGAACAGAGAAAAATTTATCCTGGCCAAGCACGTATGATGGGACAGACGGGTAAAGTCATTGTTCGTTTTGTAGTTCATAAAGATGGGTCAATTGATCAAGCTGAAATTGTAGAGCCCAGTCCTTTCTCTAAATTGAATGAAGCAGCTTTAAAACTTATTCAAAACGTGAAACAATTTAAACCTATCCCCACAGAGTTAGGCAAAGAGCAATGGACTTTAAACGTACCTATACACTACTCTCTCAATTAATCCTCAGTTTTGTTTTAACAACTCATTCTTTGGCTGCTGATTCAAATCTGCTCAAATTTCGGTTGCATGACTTACGCACAGGAAAGCTTACTGATCTTTCCATGTACCAGGGTCGACCGACCCTCATCACCTTCTTTCAAGCTCAATGTGCCAGTTGTTTAGAGCAGAAGACGGCACTCGAATGTGTAGAAAAAAAGCATAAAGGGAAAATACGCATCATCTATTTGGGTGTTTTCTCTTCCAAGAATGAATTGTCGCAAGAACTAAAAATAAAAAAGATAACTTATCCCGCTTACGAAGCAAGTTTAAGTTATATCAAAACGGTGGGTGGTGTGAGTTACACTCCTTACACTCTGATCACCAACGCTCAAGGCGAATTCGTGACCAAAATCCAAGGAGTGTTAGCTTGTGCAAAGCT